>PAXN01000011.1 GCA_002715005.1 Rhodospirillaceae bacterium | reverse complement strand
TTATACGTATCATTGCCAGCTCCAGCGATTAATCGATCAGCACCTGAGCCAGCATTAATCGTGTCATTGCCACTTCCACCATCAAGTGTGTCGTTACCGGCGCCACCGAAAAGAGTATCGTTACCGTCGCGACCCCTAATTCTGTCTGCGCCGGCTTCGCCTTTAACAACGTCGTCTCCGTCACCCGCATCAAGGCGGTTATCGTTACTGTCGCCAGTTATAACGTCGTTGAACCTGGAGCCACGAACATCCTCGATGGAGGTTAAGGTGTCAGTACCGCCAAGGGCATTGGTCGCAGTACCAGCATCCAAGTCCACAGTTACACCGCCAGCCTGTCGGGTCTTGTAATTTATACGGTCAGTTCCGAGACCGCCATCAACTGTATTGCTCCCACCTTCAATGCGGAAACTGTTGTCCTTATCGCTGCCAATCAATACATCGTCATGTAGTGACGAACGAAGACTTTCAATGTTCATTAAAGTGTCAGTGTCACCAAAACCATCTCGGGCAGTTCCAGCAGCAATCGTCTCACCCTTAATAGTCAACGCACTCGATGAAAGATTGATAATTACACCCGTATCATCCATGAGATAGGATGCACGATCCGGCGCACCTCCGCGCCCATCAATATAATCGTCGCCGGCGCCACCACGAAATTCCTCGCGGCTATTAATGTCACTGCCAAGCAATGTGTCATTGAAGTTAGACCCAGTTACACTATCCACACCGGACAAGGTATCCGTACCGACACCCGCAATATCTCCCGCGGCTGTGCCATGAGCTTTACCCGCTTCCAGATCGACAGTTACCGCAGCAGCAGCAGAACGATAGAACGCCTTTGCATGCCCATTACCGGCAATAGTGTCATCACCGCCGCGCCCCTCAATCCTGATGGTCCTGCCCCCAGCAACATCCCTGAAGTTCTTATCAGCTACAAACACATCGTCGAATTCCGAACCGTCGACACGATCAATGCGAACCAGCGTATCAGTGCCAACCGAACTATCACCAGTTACTGTTGAAGTTGCTGATAATTTCGCCGTTATACCGCCAGTGGCGTCCCGGTAATCCGCTCTGCTTCGATGATCAAATGCAGCGACAACTTCATCACCGCCGATCAACAAATCATCGCCACTACCACCCACCAAACGGTCTCTACCGGCTCCACCATCTAGTGTGTCATTACCGGCGCCACCTTCAAGCGTGTCATTACCCGCACCACCGGACAGCTCGTCATCGCCATCGTTCCCTAAAAGGTGGTTTATATTTTTATCACCAACTATTTTGTCAGGAGTATTGCTACCCCTTATGTTCTCAAAATTCTCGATATCTGCGGAAAATGAACCTAAGCCGGGAAGATTTGAAACTGTTAATGTCTGGGCTGCAAGATTTACATCTAAACTAGCAATGTTACCTCCGCCGGTTATTCCATCTATCCAGTCATCATTGTTATCCGTAGCGATTATTTTTTCATAGAAATCGGTAAAGGTGTCTGTCCCAATCAGTCCTTTATTAACAGTACCCCCTCGGATAAGCGTTATTGATTCAGCAATCGCAGAATAATCAATTTCGTCAATGCCTAAACCAAATTTATACGTATCATTGCCAGCTCCAGCGATTAATCGATCAGCACCTGAGCCAGCATTAATCGTGTCATTNCCACTTCCACCNTCAAGTATGTCATCGCCCACTCCGCCTTTGAGGACATCATCACCAACCCCTCCTTTCAGCGTGTCATTCCCGCCGCCGCCTATAAGCTTATCGTTACCGTCACCGCCTAGAAGATAGTCATCACCGCGAAGTCCTAACAGTTTGTCATCGCCANCCGACCCAATCAGCACATCATCGCCTGAGGTTCCTCTAAGCTCATCGTTTCCAGAATCTCCGACTTGCCAGTCTCCAGCACCAAGCCCTAAATGGGAAATATCTCTCTCTGCCCCATCACTAAATTTGATTGTCTCAACACGATCAAAAGCGTCTCNCCANTTTTTTATNCGGATTNTATCCGAAAGCTTATCAANNGGTATNTCTGNNTTATCNNNNTCCNTCACNCCTATTAGNAGNTCATTNNCTGATCGACGAATAATGAGGTCCTGNAANTGAATGCCATTCCCAAATTCAAGGACATCATTGCCTGCATCACTGCTTGTATCGATTTTTGNNGTATACTTAACGCGTCTCCAATCATAATCAGTGCCACCNTCGCCATCACTTTCAGCAAAAGTCTCCCAGCGCCACTTGGTGATTGTTTTGGTGATGCCAAAATAATCAGCAATCACATCCTGCCCATCACCTCGATTAAAGACATATGTATCATTACCCGCCCCGCCCTCTAGGCGATCATTACCTTGACCTCCTGACAGCAACTCGTCTCCACTACCCCCCAACAACCGGTCATCGCCACCACCACAATAAAACCTTTCAGCGCCCCATTGGCTCATATCCTGATCCATGGCACCGTCATCAAGCATAACAACTGTATCTCTGCCTGAACCTGTATCGACAGAATCGGTGCTATCGATCAAAAGTAGATCATTTCCAGCATTACCGAGTATGGTGTCCTGACCACCTCCGCCAAAAATGAGATCATCGCCATCAGTACCACTTAAAACATCAACGCGATTTGTTCCGATCAATTGCGAGCCGGTTGGAACCGTCACACCAGCCGGTACTAAAATAACCGGCAATGTCGTCGTCACCGACGCACTATCCCCACTCACTGTTTCTGAACTAGAAGCACGAACGGTTAGCTGAAAACCGGCATCCACCGCACCTGGTACATTGATTGAGAGATTAGCCAGTTGCGCTGATGTTAGTGTCCAGACACCACCACCTAAATCTTTACCCGCGGAAAGTGATGCACCCGATGGCACTCCACTAACCTCAACGCTTAACTTCTCAGACCCATCTATATCTCCGAGCACAGCGTTAATACCTAACGAAATACTCGTACCCGGCTCACCAACAGCAACTTCAGTCGACAAAATCGGTGAATCCGCAATGCCATCCACCGCCAGTGCTACCGTGCCAGTGTCTGTGCCACCTTGCCCGTCGGAAACGGTATAAGTGAAGCTCGCCGGTCCGCTATAATTGGATATCGGAGTAAAAGTAATTGTATCACCGGACATAACGACCACACCATTTACTGCATCTCCAACAGATGTAACTTCAAGATTATCATCATCCGGATCAGTATCGTTTTTAGTCAAAGACGCTGCTGAGATAGTAATTGAGCCGTCTTCTAAAACCGTTCCGCCGTCATCAGCGGTAGCCGTTGGTCCGCCATCGTTAACGCTTCGCACCGTTACAGAGACCGTACCAGTGCTGACGCCGCCATTACCGTCAGAAACCGTGTAGGTGAAACTATCTAGACCATTGTAGTTTTCATGGGGCGTGTAGCTGTAGGATCCATCTGCATTGACTGTCGCATCGCCGTGAGCTGGATCACCAGCAAGCGCAAAACTGAGACTGTCACCCTCTTCATCTGTTGCACTCAATGTCCCGGCCACTGCTGTATCTTCATCGGTGGTAGCATCAAGGCCTGGCGTTACCGGCGCGTCATTTACATTCGCCACCGTCACTGAAACGGTACCCGTGGTTACGCCACCATTACCGTCGGAAACTGTGTAGGTAAAACTATCCAATCCCGTATACGCCGTATTCGGCGTATAAGTGTAAGACCCGTCATCTTTTACGACTGCCGTNCCGTTAGAAGCTCCAGAAGAGAGCGCAAAACTAAGGGTATCACCGTCTACATCCACGGCAGTCAATGTGCTGGAAAAAGTCTCGTCCTCATCCACTAATGCCGTAGCACCTGGGGTAGTCGGCCCATCATTAACCGCGGATACAGATACCGATACCGTGCCCGTCGTTGTCCCACCCTGNCCATCAGAAACTGTNTAAGNGAAACTATCCGAACCCGCATAATTCGTGTTTGGGGTATAGGTGTAGGAGCCATCCCCATTTACCACCGCCGTGCCATTTGACGCAGCAGACTGCAACGTAAATGTCAGCTCATCACTATCAACGTCGCTCGCCGTTAAATTACCGCTTGTGGCATCATCCTCGCCAAGAGTAACCGATACAGCGCCCACTAACGGTGCATCGTTTAAGGCCGCCACCGTCAATGTAACTGTCCCGGTCGCCCTTCCCCCCTTACCATCGGTTGCTACATAGGTAAAAGCGTCGGCACCATGATAATTTGAGTTCGGCGTATAAACGTACGANCCATTTTTATTTACCGTNACCGATCCATTTGAAGGCCCACTACCGACCGAGTAATTCAGGGTATCACCATCCACGTCAGTCGCACTTACGACACCGTCGATAGGAGCATCCTCATTCCCATCGGCAGAACTATCTTGTCCCACAGGTGCGTCATTCACCGCAGTTACCTCGAGAGCAACCGTTGCGGTTGCGGTCCCACCTTGACCGTCTGAAATTGTATAGGTGAAACTNTCCGCCCCACTAAAGTTAGGGTTCGGCGTATAAGTAACCGTACCATCGGAGAAATTTACTGAACCATTTTCAGCACCATCAGCACCCGTCACCGATAGCCTTCCGCCATCTATATCCGTATCGTTCGCCAANAGCGTACTGCTGGAAAATGAAANCGAACCATCCTCTAACAGNCTGGCATTTTCACCNACCACGATTGGTTGAAAGGTACCATTCGCAAAGGTTNCGCTGATATCCGAGAACGAAATNGTCTCAATACCGCTTAAACGGTCCACCCCATCAGCGCCAACATTATCGNTTACTATCAATTCATNACCGGAAGATGACACTGTATAGTTGGCAAAACTTCCGCCGAAATTAGCCGCATCAGAGCCGCCACCGCCCATTAGAAAATCATCGCCAGAGCCACCAGTCAGGTCGTCGTCACCACTGGCCCCAACCAATACATCGTCTAACGCGCCACCATCCAAAACATCATTCCCAGNACCACCANCAAGCCAGTCATTGCTGCCNCNACCAGCTAAAGTGGCCCCNCCATCGCCCGCTTCCAATAACNTTCCCGTCAAGCCGGAGACATCCAATGCAGTGCCGTCTGCAAACCGGAATGTTTCTATTCGATCTCGTTCATCGCCCCAATTAACGATCTCTAACATGTCACCAGATATCATTTGCCTATCAGCAAAGTCGCTATTGGGATCAGGTTCGGAATTACGAAAAGTTATCTGCAAATTTCCATCGACAAACTTGAGAAGCAAGTCACTTAGCAGAATTCCATTACCAAAAATAAGCGTATCCGCGCCCGCATCGGCTCGGGTACTAACCCCCTGCGTATACTTCACGCGTCTCCGGTCATAATCAGTGCCACCTTCGCCATCACTTTCAGCAAAAGTTTCCCAACGCCACTTGGTGATTGTTTTGGTGATGCCAAAATAATCGGCAATAACATCCTGCCCATCACCGCGGTTGAAGACATAGGTATCGTTACCCGAGCTGCCTTCTAAACGATCATTGCCTTGACCTCCGGATAATAACTCAGCTCCACCGCCACCTAATAAAAGGTCATCGCCACCGCCGGAATAAAATCGTTCAATACCGAGCAAGGCGACATCCCAATTCACCCCAACATTATCTACAAGGATTGCCGTGTCAGAGCCTTTGCCACCCTCAATGCTATCAGTGCTATCCGCTACCAGCACATCGTCGCCGGCACCGCCTATCAGCGTGTCCGCACCACCACCACCAATGAGCAAGTCATCGCCGTCGCCGCCAATAAAACTATCATCGCCGTCACTTCCGAATCTCACTTCGNCAGAACCGAAAGAAGGAGAAACGACCCCCGCGGGTAAAACCACCACCGGCAAAGATGCCTCTTTCGTCGCGGTATTTCCGTTTGATGCTTCCGTTGAGCGTGCCGTAACCGTCAGTTCAAAACCGGCCCCGGCATCGGCAGGNATTGTCAGCGTAAGATTGTTAAGATCATCCGGGTTCAACGTCCATACACCGCCTCCCTGATCAACGCCTTTAGAAAGGCTCAGNCCTGATGGAACACCACTGATTTCAATACTTAGACTTTCCGACCCGTCAACATCTGCAAGGGTACTCGTCACGTCCAACGTCACCGTATCCCCGACCTCTCCTGTAACCGGTACAGTCGTCAAAACCGGTACGTCAGCAACAGCCGCAATACTAAGTGCAACGGTTCCCGTCGCAAATCCACCATTCCCGTCAGAAACGGTATAAGTNAAGCTGTCATTACCGCTAAAATTTCGGCTCGGCGTATAGCTGTAGGTGCCGTTGGCATTAACTAAAGCACTACCGTTTGCAGACCCGGTATCGAGGGAAAAAGTTAGGGCATCACCATCTATATCGATTGCAGGTAATGTGCCTGCAACTGGGCCGTCCTCAATGCCGCTAGCGGATAAACCTGATGTAGTAGGGTTATCGTTTTGACCTGTTACGGTCACCGTNACAGTACCAGTCGCAATGCCACCGTTGCCGTCAGAAACCGTATACGTNAAGCTATCAGCTCCGAAATAGTCGGGGTTAGGGGTGTAACGGAAAAGACCCGCTTCGGTAATACTGACCGTACCATGCGAGGGCGCGGTTCCTTGACTAAAAGTCAGGCTATCATTGTCGATATCCTTGGCAGTGAACAGCGCGAACAAAGAACTGTCCTCTGAGACGCTGATGTTTCGATCCAACGCGATTGGCGCATCATTCACCGGTCTGACGGTTACATTAACTGTCCCATCCGTCGTTCCTCCTTGGCCATCTGACACGGTGTAATTAAAACTATCTGGGCCATAATAATTTTCATGGGGCGAGAAGGTAACAATCCCGTCCACCAGCGAAACACTCCCATTGGCACCACCGGAAACATCAATGACCGTTAAAGTGTCATTGTCCACGTCCGTATCATTCGCGATTAAATCACTTGCGGCAAATGACATTGGTGTGTCTTCGATTACGGTAATATTGTCGTCATTAGCTACGGGCGCAGCATCATTTACCGGCGTCACCGTGACAGNAACAGTACCAGTATCGNTGGCGCCATTTGTGTCGGTGACGGTGTAGGAAAAACTATCTGGCCCGTAATAATTAGCGTTTGGCGTNTACCTGTAAGAACCGTCCGAATTAACAGCAACCGAGCCATGTGATGGGCCTGAAGCAAGTGCGAAGGAGAGCGCATCGTCGTCCGCATCGGTCGCAGTCAAATTGCCTGCCAGTATATTATCTTCAGCAACTTTAACGCTGACATCAGAAACGATTGGCGCGTCATTTGCGCCGACAACCCGGATAGTTGCCGCTTGCTCAACAACTGACGAACCATCACTTACCGAGTAACTGAAAGAAATATCCCGCTTTTGACCGAGGGCCAAACCATCGAAATCACCGTCTGGGTCGAACGTGTAGGAACCGTTTGATGCGATACTCAAAGATCCATCGACGGGTCCACTTACAAGCGCAAACGTTAACCCATCACCTTCGGGATCCGTCGCCTGCAGCGTACCAGTAATCGAGGTATCTTCGTTGCCTATAATCAGCGTTGTGCCCGGCACAGGGGCATCGTTTCGATTTGGCGCTACAATTGTTTGATCAGCAAATTCAAGGAACTCGAATTCGCTAATTGTATCGGCACCATCTCGCCCACGATTGTCCGTAACAATGCCCACGGGGTTGATCGTNTAGTCTGACAAATTGCCGCTAAATACCGCCGTATCAATACCGGCACCGCCGATCAACGTATCGTCACCTCCACCGCCGTAGAGGATGTTATTTGCATCGTTACCCGTAATTATATCGTCGCCGTCACCAGCGAACACTCTCTCGATAGTCGTACCCGATGCAACCGCAAATGAATTGCCAGCGATCGATCCCGTACCGCCGGTTAAATCAATAATTGCATTGGCTTCCGCCGCCGATGCGTTGATTGTATCGGTACCACTACCATCACTTAGAATACGCCGAGATAAATCTGTGGAACCGGCGAAGCTACTATATTCGTTAGTATAAACGTAAAGATCATCTTCAGAGAGCGCGTCTCCAAACAGATTTACACCCCAACTATTAAGTGTACCGCCAATGCCGTTATTTACCTCATCACTTATGGAGATAGTCCAATCACCAACGCCAGTCTCACCCCAAAACTGACGGCTCGTGAAGTAATGCGATAAGCTCGAACTAGCCGTAAGTGGGCGCCCCATAATCTCGCTCACCGTGCCATCGGGCGAAGTAATAGTAATCCGTAAATCGCTTAGGCGCGCACTCGACATGCTGAGGTAGATCTCAACATTATCGATTTCCACACCATTGGTGACCGTAATGGTGTCGGTAAAGGTACCATTTTTAAAAGAACCACCTCCGCCGGACGTATTATTCGAATTCACTTCATTGGAAATCGTCGATTGGTTCAACCAGGTCTCGGACAGTTGGACAGCCGCTTCTGCATCAACTAGCCCCATGCCATTATCGAGACTGGTATGCAGCCCACCACCGTTCCAATTACCCGCATTGTTCCAATCCCAGTCGGGATCGAAAGGATCNTTTTTNACAGCTGAGTAGGCTANAATTTCNTGNACGTCACGGAACCCAAGATCTGGGTTGGCCTCCAACATCAATGCTACCACACCAGCTGTNGCGGGTGATGAGAATGANGTGCCGTTAATNCTCACATAATCCGAATTAGAGTAACCGTTGCCACCTACNCGGTCNGTGGTCCAAACNCGTTGTCCCGGCGCCGTAACCAAAACGCTNGCGCCNCGGNTAGAGAAAGATGCATCCGTCCCGCTGGAGGTTGTGGCACCGACTGTGATGACATGACGATGACCGCTCAGATTATTGTAATCCGGCCGCGCATCAACTCTCCGGGAATTGCCCGCCGAAAATGTAATGACTTGCCCGAGGCCATCGCGTCCGTTGGTGACTGAACTGGTGATGGCGTTCTCTGCGCCACTCCAGTAGCCGCCGCGCACGAGCCGGAAAAAAGCCCAAGGATCGCTTGGGCCCCAGCTGTTATTGGAGATATCCGTTGGCGTGACCCGGAAACCAAGCCCGCGATAAGAAGCTAAAGTTGCGTCATAAGCGACGCCAACGACACCAATA
The DNA here is from genome assembly GCA_002715005.1 of Rhodospirillaceae bacterium. Classification (GTDB taxonomy): domain Bacteria; phylum Pseudomonadota; class Alphaproteobacteria; order UBA8366; family UBA8366. Next base: position 113,861 of record PAXN01000011.1, on the reverse strand, counting down.
CCATTATCCCGCTCGGCTCCGACCATACCCGCAACAGGGGTTCCATGGTTCTCACCGCTGGATGGAAATGGGTTACTGTCCCAGTTCGTATAATCAAAATCGATGGTCGTGTCATAGTTATCATTGAGATCGGGATGGCTATATTCCACGCCATGGTCATTGAAACCAACTGTCACACCTTGACCGGTATAATCATCCCAAACGTCCACGACATTAAGTTGTTCATGATGCCACTGGCTGCCAAATAACGGATCACTCGGTAACGCATTAACCTCCACCAGGCCGGATGCCTCGTCACCGTTCGGGTCAAGTATATGGAATTGGAACATTGACGGATCAGCTGAATTGGAGTTTTGCTCGAAGACCACCCGTTCTAAACCAGGCTCACCCAACAATACCGCCGTACCACCGTAAACATTCGATACCCGATCAATGGTGCACTTCGGATTCTCTGCTTCAACAGTTAAAAGGTCGGTNCGTTCGAAGACAATCTGGTTNGGATTATCGNNGTTAATTTTGTCCGGGCCTAACTGAGTTGACCCGNCACGCACACCCTGATTTTCTTTTCCCGTTNCTACCGCAAGCTCGTTAGCCATTGTCGCTGAGGACGCTTTTATATCGATAACGCTTGCCTCAAACCCTTCCAACGCTTTAAAGGCCGAAGTCTCTGCGCCGAGAGCAAATCCGCTAACGCCCTCGGCAACAATATTTCGAACAACATCTGCCGGCATATCAGACAAAGCCCGCCATTCATCAACCTTCAATTGGTCGATCACACTGAATTTATGGGCAGAACCGTCAGGCATACGCTACTTCAACACTTCAACCCGACGCCCATTCTCGTCGGACTGAATATACTTTACGGCCTGGCCTTCGAAGACTTTATTTAAATCCGCCATGATATCTTCCACACCGCCGAATGGTGCGAGAACATCAATTATCCAAAGCCGATCACCGCCGGTCCATTCTTTTGGTGCAAGCTTCACCGATCCGTTAATGATGCGCATCTCAACCTCTTCAGACACTCGCGCCCAGCTGACGAAACCAATAGGCACGTTATCGCGTCGGTAAAGGCGAAACTGTTTGGCAAGAATTGGTGGCACTACGAGCCATTCGAAATCCGTTACGAACAAATGTTTATGCCCTGGCGAGGATAACATTAACCAAACTGCCGCACCCAACATCGCAGAAGGGTTTTTGGCAACGGCCTCGGTATCGCTAACTCCTTTAACAGGGTCTCCCTCCAGAGGGGCGGATTCCGGCACGCCTTCAGGAGCAACTGATTTTGCGGAAGTCTTCTTCTTTTTAGTTCGTTTTTTTACCTTATTCTCGGCTTTCACCAAGGAGGCAGGGCGCTCCGTCGAAACCATCATTCAGTACCTCCAGCGTTAGCAATCCACCTCGCCCAACGCAATAAATGACAATGTGCTAGACAACAGTACAGTTATATCTCCAATAAAACAAAAATTATATTAAAATCATATAGTTATAGTATTCTTTCGTTCGTATATCTCAAAGGTTTACTTCAACCAGCTTTATTATAGGATCAAAAATTTGGCACAAGTATGACGCCCATCACAGTTAAGCCGTTTTTATTTGTTATCAATTAAAATAATATGCCTTTTTACCCCTTAGTCACTCTGCCCCCCAGCAGCGATAAAGGTATGATGGAAAATAACCCAAAAACAGCTAATAAAACGGATTTCTCTGCCAATGACCGCTACACGAATGCCGATCTGCTTAAGTCCAGATCATTTATACCGCCCCGCTAATAGGCTACTCGCCGAGGAGCGGCCTGTTTCGATTACTTATAACGGCGAAACTCACGTGGTTATGATGGTGAGCCCGCAAGATTTAGAGGACTTTGCGATAGGTTTTTCTATCAGTGAGGGCATTGTCGATAGTAAAAGCGAGATTGTAGCCATCTTGGAAGATGAAATTGAAGAAGGCCTGCTCTTACACTTGGAAATTCCGCCAGATCGTTTAGCTGCTTTATCCGAGCGAAAGCGGTCCTTGATTGGCCAAACCAGCTGCGGCCTTTGCGGTGTTAACAACCTTCATGAAGCCGTCAGGGCATACGCCCCAATTGAAANTGCCCCTCATCTTTCGACGGCTGCAATCTTCGCAAGTCTGCGGGCTTTACCCAACAAACAAACACTTAATCAGGCAACGGGTGCAGTTCACGCGGCCGCTTTCGTGGATGATGAAGGCACGATCCTCGCTATCCGTGAAGATGTTGGGCGCCATAATGCCTTTGATAAATTAATTGGNTATTTGGCCCGAACGGGTATAGACCCGACCAAAGGCTTTGCTGTTTTGACTAGCCGCTGCAGCATCGAACTCGTACAAAAAGCACTCGCTCTTCGAATACCCGCCTTGGTGACGATTTCCGCACCGACTGACCTCGCAGTCGAAGTTGCCACCAATCATTCGCTGACATTGGTGGCTCTCGCACGAAAAGACGGCGTCCTTTGCTTTAATGATCCATTTGGGGTGTTCGCTTAGCCATCACGAATACGGCACCCTAAATCCGTGAGCCGCACNAANCCAGAACCATCGACAATCGACAAACCTTTACCCACTTCTTCTCCTAGTTCGGAGAGCGCACGTCGCACCATGCTTTCAGCTAAAGAGAGGTCCTTTGCAATCCTCGATATAGTGACCGCATGATTCTCACACAAGTAGAAAAAGATCTTAATTCCGGTAGCTGACACGTCGGGNAAATCCGCTCCCTCTATTGCTTTTACATCTCCTTTATTTGGCCCGCTCATGCCGGACTATGTATCGTAATGGGAATACGCTTCGATGCAGGCGTCCCGCTACGCACATCGATACTATCTACTGACAGCAGCACATTTGTTTCNGGATAATATGCTGCCACCGAACCCTCGGGTATATCATANGCCATTATTTTAAAACCCAAAGCGCTGCGTTCACGACCATCCGGTTCGCAGCTCCGAAGTGTTACAACGTCGCCGTTCTTAATCCCTAAATCTCTAATATCTTTACTATTGATAAACAGTACTCTGCGTTCACCCTTAACCCCACGATACCGATCATTCAGTCCGTAAACTGTCGTGTTGTACTGATCATGCGATCGAATAGTAATTAGGGTAAAGATCCGTTCGCCATCCCCGTCTTTTCGCACATCCGCGCGCACGGATAGAGGATGAATGCAAAACCGCGCCTTCCCTCCTTCTGTCAACCAGCGCCGCTCGCCTGCACTATTACCTAGGTAGAAGCCCCCATGGACCTGAATCCGCTCGTTGAAACCTTCGAAGCCAGGAANAGTTTCTGCAATTTTGTTGCGAATCTTAGAATAGTCAGACGCGAATCCGGGCCAGTCAATTGAGACCTGCTGTAATGTTGCCTGTGCCATCCGGCTTACAATTGCAGGCTCTGATAAGAGCATATCTGACAGAGGAGGATTGATGCCAGCGGAGCCATGTACCATGGACATAGAATCTTCAACGGTGACCATTTGATCACCGGATGCNTGTATATCTATCTCAGTCCGACCTAGGCATGGCAAGATCAGTGCATCTTCTCCACAAATCAAATGGCTACGGTTGAGTTTGGTGCTCACATGNGCTGTAAGCGCACAACGCGCTAANGCTGCTTCAGTGAAATACGTATCGGGCGTCGCGCTCGCAAAATTACCACCCATACCAATAAAAACCTTCGCTCGCCCGTCGGCCATTGCCTTAATGGCGTCAACCGTGTTGAAACCAGGCACACGCGGTGTTGTGATAGAGAAACTCCTATCTAACGCATCCAAAAAATCCGATTTAGGGTTTTCGGTGACCCCCATTGTTCGATCACCTTGTACATTAGAATGCCCGCGTACGGGACATACCCCCGCCCCCGGCCTACCAATGTTGCCGCGCATAAGAAGCAGGTTAACTAACGTTTGGATTGTGTCGACCGCTCCCGGCTGTTGTGTAATACCCATTGCCCAGGTGAAAATCACACGCTCAGCCTCAATATAGACATCCGCTGCCGCCTCTAACTCTTCTCTACTCAAACCTGACAGCCCTTCAATGTCTGCCCAATCCGTCATATCTAGATCCGAAATGAGGCCGTCATATCCCACCGTATGCTCGGTAATAAATTCAATATCTATAATCCCGCCACCCGCATCACGGTCTACCTCCAACAACCGTTTCATTAGTCCCTTGGCCACNGCTCTATCACCGCCAGGCTTCACCTGGAAATAATGTGAACTGATATTCACACCACCCGTTAGAATATCGCTCGCCTTCTTGGGATCGGCGAATTTGACCAGACCGCGCTCCTTCAACGGATTGAAAGTAATGATAGCCGCCCCCCGCAACGCTGCCTTTCTTAGATCACCAAGCATACGCGGATGATTGGTGCCGGGATTCTGACCGAAAACGAAGATTGCATCGGCNTGCTCAAAATCTTCTAAACGCACCGTACCCTTGCCGATGCCAATGGATTCGGTAAGCGCGACGCCGCTCGCCTCATGGCACATGTTCGAGCAGTCGGGCAAATTATTGGTACCGAAAGCACGCGCAAATAGCTGATAAAGAAATGCGGCTTCATTGCTNGTTCGCCCGGACGTATAGAATAAAGCTTGGTTCGGGCTATCGAGCCCATTTAGCTTTTTGCCGATTAATCGAAAGGCTTCGTCCCAAGAAACTGGCTCATAATGGTCCGTGGAACCGTTGTAGCGCATGGGATGCACTAAGCGCCCTTGCCTCTCAAGAAAGTACGCATCCTTCTTTTTTAAANATGAAACTGAATGCGAAGCAAAAAATTCTGGGCCTACAGTTNTTTTGGTNGACTCCCAAGTGACTGCCTTCACTCCGTTTTCACAAAACTCGAATGAAGAGGCATGCTTGGGATCCCCCCANGCACAACCGGGACAATCGAAACCCGCATTTTGATTGAGCTTGAGTAATGTTTTCGCACCACCGACTGGCTTGCCCGAGCGCAGCATATACTTAGCGGCAGAGGCTAACGCGGCCCAACCGCCTGCAGCAGCTTGCGTATCCTTAGAATCTTCTGTCATAGACATATCATAGCCCTGAGCTCATGTTCTCGCCACCTTGCACCCAGTGGGACGCTTCCTTAGGGTCATCGTTAAAAAGGGCGAGCATTAATGAGCGATAATCTTTATGAGGTCGTTTGGCCCCGCAGCGAACGCACACAGGCGCTTGAACCATTGGCACCAAGATTGGGAACACTAGAAGGTAAGACTATTGCACAGCTTTGAGATTTTATTTTCCGTGGAGACGAAATTTTTACAATCCCAGAAGCCTAGCTCGCAGAGCGATTTCCGAAAATTGGGGAAAAATGCTTGCGGCCGCTGATTGCCCCAAATGTATTTTCTAGCCGACAGGAGTGACCACAATACCGGCCATCCGAAAAATCAATTGAGTGGGATTAGTTTCTGAAAACCAAAAAACGGACGCTACAGAANTAGACTACCGTCTGAGCAACCAATCGCGCATCAGGGCAGTCACAGCGTGTGGACGCTCCATACTTGCCAGGTGCCCGCACTCTTCGATAACGCACAGCCGAGCCTCGGGAATGGCCTCCGCCATAGCCTTATGGCCTTCCAACGGCGTAAGTTCGTCTTCTCTACCACACAGTACCAACGTCGGTACTTTGATAGCCTTCTGGCTTTCGCTACTATCGATACGACACATGATGGCTTTTTGTTGTGAGATAAATGCGTCCTTGCCAACGCGAGCGGCCATGTCCATGACCGCAGTGCATAGGTCACTATCGTCGAGCCGAGATTTGTGCACCAACATTGGCAACAGCCGCGGACTAACTCCATTAAACTTTCCCGAAGCAGCAAGACGCATCAATCCTTTACGTATTTTAATTTTCTTCGGTGTATCGGCATCAGCGAGCGTGTCTAATAATGCCAGTTTTGAAACTCGTTCTGGCGCACGGCGCATCACCTCAAAACCAATATAACCTCCCATGGACAGTCCCGCTAAAGCGAAACGCTCCGGAGCCGCTCTCAAAAGCCTTTCCGCCATAGCCGCAATAGTTTCATCNNATTGCGTTTCCGCAATGGAAATATTCGCAATGTCGGCCAAATATCGAATTTGATGATCCCAAAGCGCCTCGTCACAGAGTAATCCAGGGACTAAGATGAGAGTTTCTTTGGTAGGCATACTATNGAGCATACTAATTTTTCCTCATAAATCACTGGAATGCCNTAAAAACCATTGCTGGACAGGACGTTGAGGTATTGTTAAGCAATTCGTGTAACCCTTTATCTAGGGCAGTTCGGGGGAAACTTCAAAAGCGGCGAGAAGGCCGTAATCATATAACAGGTGAACATCGGAAAAGGTTTGGAAAAGAAACCCATAAACTTAAGTGTTATCAGATTTGAAACAGTATCCGTATTTTCGAATGACAAACTTCCGACTTACGTGTCACCCCAACTGATCCACCCTAAATTTGAGAAACCACCTCACCTATGACATTTAAAGACCTTGAACTAAGCGAAGAACTATTGCGCGCATTAACTGAACGCGATTATGAGCAGCCGACCCCTATACAAAAACAAGCCATCCCCTATGTCCTTATGAACCGAGATTTATTGGGCTGCGCCCAGACCGGGACTGGCAAAACCGCTTCATTTGTATTGCCAATGTTGGATATTCTGGAACAAGGCCGTGCACGCATGCGTATGCCACGTTCTTTAATTCTAGAACCAACGCGCGAGCTTGCCGCCCAAGTAGCAGAGAATTTCGATCTTTATGGCAAGTACCATAACCTAACCAAGGCTCTGCTTATAGGCGGCGTCACCTTCAACGAACAAGACAAATTGTTGGACCGCGGTGTCGACGTGCTCATAGCAACACCAGGGCGCTTGATGGACCATTTCGAACGCGGCAATGTGCTTTTGAATGACGTAAAAATCCTCGTAATTGATGAAGCTGATCGTATGCTTGACATGGGCTTCATTCCTGATGTGGACAAAATTGTCAGTAAAATTCCACCAATGCGCCAGACGTTGATGTTTTCGGCCACTATGCCAAAGGAAATTAAAAAGCTTGCCGATCGCTTTTTATCTAATCCGAAGGAAGTCACTGTCAGTCCTCCTTCCGCTACCGCTGATACGGTAACCCAGCAATTTGTCAAATTGTCGACAAGGCAGAAACGTAGCACCCTGCGTAGCATTCTTGAAGATGATAGTGTGCGTAATGCCCTCATCTTCTGTAACCGTAAACGTGACGTGAGTGAAGTTCATCAAACGCTTGAGAGACACGGTTTCCAGGCGGGGTCGCTGCACGGCGATATGGATCAGTTCTCGCGAACCGCTACATTAGAAAAATTTAAGAAAGATGAAATAAAGTACCTTGTCTGCTCTGACGTTGCCGCCCGTGGCCTGGATATTGAAGCCATGAGCCATGTGATAAATTTCGACGTTCCCACTCATGCGGAGGACTATGTCCACCGTATTGGGCGAACCGGACGTGCAGGTCGCCAGGGCCATGCAATTACTTTCGTCACTTCAGAGGAACGTAAGTATCTCGATGCCGTNCAAGATCTAGCGAAGGGTAGTATCTCGGAAATAAAACTGGATACTATTCAGCGCAAAGAAATAGAGTCCACGGAGGAAAAATCACACCAAGCGCATGGAAGAGGCAAGGTCCGTTCAAAACCTAAGGCTTTAGAGACGCGGTCTGAAAAGACAAATCTACCGCCGACTGAAGCCAAATTTAGACATTCAGATCAAACGGCCATCCAAAAGTCGGAACAAAAGAAATCCCACAAACAATCCAACGAGGAAGTCGTCGGCTTCGGTGATGATATACCGGCTTTCTTGATGCCAGCGACAAAAGCATAAATTTCACCCCTAACGGCGTTTTTCTACTAGAACCCCATCTTTAACAAGGGCTTCTATTTCCTCTTGAGAAATACCGTGTTCCGTCAGTACGTCGCGCCCATCGACGCCGAATTGTGGCGGTGGCGTTTTAATAGCCCCCGGAGTTCGCGTGAACTTGATTGGTGTACCGGTTCCTTGCCACCAATCACAAACGGCGGCCATATTTCGATGTTTAGTGTGATTGGCATTCATGACTTGCGCTGTATCAAGCNCCGGCCCNGCAGGCNCTCCTGCCTCCATAAGTCTTTTACAAAAANCTTCGCCANCTACATTTGCCATGAACTCGGTTAGGATATCGGTAAGTGCGGATCGGTTTTCGTTGCGTTTAGCACCGGTAGAAAAACGTTCATCATCCGGTAATTCATTAGCGCCCAATACCGAGCAAAGTCTCTGGAAGGCTCGGTCGTTGCCTGCACCAACAAATATATCCACTGTCTTTGTATGAAAGCGATCATATGGACAAATATTTGGATGATGATTTCCAGTCAATTCCGGCGTTTTGCCTGATAGATAGTAGTTTGGCACATGTGGATGCATCAGCGAGACCGCACAATCGTAAAGTGACATATCAATAAATTGCCCAAGACCCGACCGGTGACGTTCCTGTAACGCCATCAACACTGATATGGCCGCATACAGTCCGGTCCCCATATCGACCATGGGTATACCTACTCGCGTCGGCCCGCTGTCCGGATCGCCATTAACGCTGAACCAACCCGCATAAGCCTGTACGATGGCATCGTAACCTGGGAACCCGCCAAGTGGTCCATCCGCTCCGTAGCCGGAAATACGGCAGTGAATAAGCTTTGGAAATTTATCCTTAAGAACTTCTTGATAACCAAGCCCCCATTTCTCCATAGTCCCGGTTTTCAGGTTCTCAATCAGAACATCTGCATTTTCCAATAAACAAAACAAGACATCGCGACCTGCCTCTTGAGTGAGGTCAAGACCAAGCGATCGTTTGTTGCGATTAAGTCCAATAAAATAGGAGGCATTACCTTCGTGAAATGGTGGACCCCAATCGCGCACCTCATCACCCTGAGGTGGCTCTACCTTAATCACGTCTGCCCCATGATCCGCAAAAACTTGCGTAGCGTAGGGGCCGCCCAATACGCGGGTCAGATCGATAACTTTCGTACCGGCAAGTGCACCGGCGGATAACGGTGTAGGCATTAATATATCCTGAATGTTTAAAGGTTTATATGCCACCAAATACCCGCTCAGCAAAGACGGGATAAGTTTTAGCTAGTTCTTCAGCGATTGGACCGCGCAGTGCTTTTAGACTGTCTGCGTCTGGCGCCGGCGTTTCTGAAATTTCCGACGGACAGTCAAATTTGAACCCCGTATTCTCAGATACGCTTTCGACAGTTTCGCCCGCATGTACGCTCAACAGCGTAAACCGCTTTTTTTCTTTGTTAAAACCCATGAGACATCTTCCGGTTACCAATGCGTATGGACCACCGGGCCGATGAACATTCGCCTCATTGCTACCCGCAGCACTAATAAAGTCTACATTTTCTACGAAAACACGTGCCGTGTGTTCTTCTCGTATTAAGATCACCCTCGGGACCACATAATATAAGTAAGCCGAACCAAACGATCCTGGGAACCGCACCTTCATTTGCGGATACTCACCAATTCCTACCAGATTAACGTTCCCTGCACCATCAATCTGGCCACCGCCGAGAAAAAATGCATCAATACGCCCCTGTCCCGCCAAATCAAAAAGCTCGCGACCACCATCCGTCAATACATGATGTGTTTGAGAGCCAAGCACCGTGACTCTTAATCGACCACCAGTACGCTGTCGGGTTAACATGGCTGCTGCTGCGGGTATCGGTGAGGATGCCCCGACAGCCACATGATTGAGCCCTTCTAGCATGGGAGCAATTACGGAAATAAGCAATTCTTCTGATTTATAGGCTCTGTCCAAGCGACTACTCAGCAGCAATCTTCGGGTAAACATGCTCCATCAAATATTGCTGGAACCCCTCATTGCTGGATGCCAACTCCGCATAGCGACGAATATGCCCTGCATCTCGTTCGTAATGGGCGGGCAAGGCTATGGGCCATGCGCCCTTTTTAGCTTCGGCAAGACCTGAAATATAGATTGACGGAATTGTACCTGCTGCCATTTTTTCGTCTGCTAACAAGTCCCCATCATAGAGGGTCTCAAAAGTCACCAGTGTCTTCGTCGAAGCATGCGCCAACGTCATAAGTTCCTTATGCACACCAATCCAAACGTTACCTTCGCGATCTGCAACTTGCGCATGAAACAATGCGATATCAGGCTTCAGAGCTGCGATAAAAACGATCGGGTCGCCTTCTTTAACTAACGAGAAAGGATTATTACCAACAAGCCAATCGTCTCGGTGAGCCAAAAGATCTGAACCAATGATGCCACGCAACGGCATAAAGGGAATACCCTTCTCAGTAGCCTGCAAACCCGCGTGAATAGCCGGACAAGTAGCATCCTTAATTTTAATAGAGCCCGACTTCACAGCTGCAGAAAACTGCGGCGCTAACCCTTCTTCACCCAACGTTACTGCGGCGCATTCCACAGTGGAGACAGCTCCTACCCCGATCAATAAATCTGCTTGCAGACCAAGAGCTGGAATACCTAGTAGATGCAAACCTTTTGGAGACCGGTTTAGCAACGCACGCACAGCTGCCAATGCGCAGCCGCAGCCATTATACTCCGGTGCCAACGCTAACACTGCGCTATCCGGAATTTCTTCCACTAATTCGTCGAGAAGTAAAATTTGACCATCCATGCGCGGAAGAATATCAAAAAAAACGTTAACAGGTAAATGTTGAGGAATCTTTACTCCCAACAATGACGGCATTGCTATCCAATAGCTTAGTTGGCAGACTCGCTTAATTCGATCAACAATCTTGTTGACGATATGCTCGGCACTTCCAGCTGCAATGGAATCGTATAGATAGTAAATCCCAATTGTGGCATAGAACCCGGTAACAAACTTGAGGAAAAACTCCGGGCAAAGAACGCTATTTTGCGGACAAAATGGCTAAATTCTATGCTTAAAGGAACGGAGTATACGAAAGAATGAGCTGGCACCTAACTCTCAAAATTCTATTTATTATTGCCCTGGTACATAGCAATATCTCCAAAGCGGGTCCGTTTGAGCAAACCGTAGGCGAAACCTATGTCGGTGATGAACGAAATCATGTTCCACATGGAAAAGGTGTTATGACCTGGAGCGATGGCCGTCGATACAAGGGTGAGTGGAAAAACGGCGAACACGATGGGAACGGCACATACCGATGGCCGGGCGGCGAGACATACGAAGGCCAGTGGCGAAACGGGAAATGGAATGGTCACGGCATCTATACAAAAGCAGATGGTACAACCATGTCTGGAATATGGAAGAACGGAAATATGTGGAACATCGAAGCAGTATATCCAGATGGAACCAAAGGGTATTGGAAAAACGGTTTTGCTCAGTGACGTTTAAGTCTCGTCAAAAAATGCCCATATCCAAACCAGCGGCCATGGCGGATCCCAAGTCTCGGCATTGCATAACAAAGCCTTCATCCCATGCCCCCTGACACACCAGTGGCTCTTGAACCGCCCGCCAACGTAAGCCAGTTGTAATCGTCGTAATACCTCGAAGAGTACCAGTGCCATCGTGACCCGCTCTTATATAATAGCAAAATGGCAATCCCTGAGTCTCCTCAAGGACAGAATAGTAGCTGCGATCGAAGAAATCTTTTAAGGCGCCAGACATATAACCAAGATTNTCAGTAGTCCCAAGAATGATAGCGTCGGCTCTAAGGATTTGCTCAGACCCCGCATCAAAGGGGCTCAGAGCTTCGACCAAAACTCTTGGTGTATCCCCTGACTGAGCGCCATCACAAACAGCCTTTAACAACCGTTGTGTATTCTCCGATGGCGCGTGCGCCACAATTAGAAGATGTTTTTCCGCCATGCTTCAATCTGACCCCACAGGCTGCGGCCGCGCAAGCCCTGTCATTGTTTTGAGAAGCACTGTGATTACACTCCATGATTTTTGTCCTAAGATAGCCTTATGAAAATTAGCGTTAAAAAATTGCACCCCCATTTTATGGCAGAAATCAGTGACATCGATTTGACCGAGACGCTGAGCGATGCGCAATTCAAGGCGATAAAAGTCAACTTTGATGAGCATGCGGTTCTACTGTTTCGCAATCAACTGATCAGTGATGAAAACCAAATCGCTTTTACTAAACTATTCGGTCCTATTATCAAGAATACAAACTATCACCGGCCTGGCGAAATCCTTCGAATAAGCGACAATTTATCGGACGTTTCCAATCTCGATCAGAATGGGAAATTACTACCACCGGACTCTGGCCGCCGGCTTCATAGCCGAGCTAACCGCCTCTGGCATACGGATGCATCATTTAAACACATTCCGGCACGTTGCTCGATACTAACTGCACATGAAGTCCCACCGCTTGGCGGCAATACCGCTTTCGCAGATATGCGGGCTGCCTACGATGCCTTAACAGATCAACAGAAAGTCGAATTAGAGGGACTAACCGCTTGGCATAGTATCTTCCATTCACGCGAAAAGATGGGCTACACCGACTACAACCAAGCCGCTCGCGATGAAGTNCCTCCTGCACAGCAGGTGCTTGTTCGCACTAATCCAGAAACAGGCCGCAAGTCGCTTTATCTGGCCTCCCACATCAGCTCAATAGATGGCATGGCAGATGACGCTGCACAGGAATTAGTAGACGTCCTTATCGCTCATGCCACCCAGCCACAATTTGTATACGAACACGAGTGGCGGGNCGGCGNTCTAATAGTTTGGGATAATCGCTACACTATGCATCGTGCCATGGGCCATGACGACATGAATCATCGCCGAGATATGCGNCGCAGCACTGTTTCAGACGAAATTAATTCCATCGATCTTCATAAAACGATTGATAATCGAGCTAAATAAAGGAGAGCCACATGGATACTCAACCGATAAAAAATGGAGCGATTGTCGAAACTAAATATGGGCAAGTTCGCGGCGGCACCAATGGAGATGTGCACTTCTTTAAAGGCATCCCCTATGGAAAAGCGACCGGTGGCGCCAGGCGCTGGAGGCGTGCGGAAGCACCAGATAGCTGGGCTGGCGTTCGTGATACTCTCTCATTTTGCGACAGAGCGCCTCAGATAGATCGGGAACGCCGCGAAGCTAATGCTTGGATTCGCGATATCGGTCCGAAGAGTGAGGACTGTCTCGCNCTCAACATCTATACCGCCGCTCTCAATACTAAACGCCCTGTTATGGTGTATCTCCATGGCGGAGGGTTTCGATATGGTTCCGGCGCTGCAGCTGGACTAGACGGCACTAATCTTGCGCAAAACGGTGAGGTCGTCGTGGTTACACTCAATCATCGACTAAATGTGTTCGGCTTCGCAAATTTTTCTATTGTAGGTGGAGATAGTTTTCCCGAAAGCAGTAACCTCGGAATGATGGATATCGTCGATGCACTTACTTGGATACGGGACAATATAGAAGCATTCGGCGGTAATGCCGATAATGTCACCATATTTGGCCAGTCCGGCGGCGGCTGCAAAGTCCCCGTCCTAATGACGATGGAATCAGCAAAAGGGTTATTTCACAAAGCCATAATGCAAAGTTCCTCTGCGCACCTACAACTTGCCACGTTGGAGGATACTGAACGAGTTACCGGGTACGTCCTGAAAGAATTGGACATTACGAAAATGGAGACGTTAGAACAAATACCAACCGATACGATTTTCAATGCTTATCTCACCGCGGTTAGGATCAATAAGGGTAATGACTGTTTCCGNCCCACGATTGATGAACAATTAATNAAAAATAATCCTTTNGANTTGAANGCACCCGACCTTGCTCCNGATGTACCCTTATTGATCGGCACAGCGGAAACTGAAAAATCCTTTTACGATATTATTCTCGAGCCAAAAGACTTGCCGTTAACCGAAGAGAAGCTTCTCGCTAAATCTGCAGCCTTTGTGGGTATTGATACAAGAACAGCTAGGGAACTTATCGCCGGTTACCGACAAGGTCGGGAGACTGAATCTCATCGTGATATCTATAACCGTTTAACCAGTGATCAGATGTATCGTCGTAATTGTATCGAAGCGGCGGAACGAAAAATCAACCAAGGCACCGCACCAGTCTTTCTCTATGAATTTACATATCGAGTTCCCGCTTTAGGGGGGGTGTTGCGGTCTCCTCATACTATGTGTCTGCCGTTTATCTTTGGCACAACCAAAATCGCCGAGGCCTTCACCGGCGCCGGTCCGGAGCAGGATGCGTTAACCGATGCCGTTCAAGGTGCCTGGGCTGCCTTTGCCTATACCGGCAATCCCAATCATGCCGGACTGGCCGATTGGGAACCTTATAATATGGATACTCGCCCAACCATGTTATTCGACAAAGAATGTCGCCAGGAAATGGATCCCAAAGCGGAAGACCGAAAACGTATTATGGCGTGCCCCCCTTTCGTGACCGATAAAATGCTCCCTATTCCTGCCTAATTGAGGGTAAGTAACCTTATTGCTGGAGACACCGTAAACGGCTGGTTTACAAAATTGCAGCAGCGCCAACAGCATAGCTAACCGGCCAGCATTAACAAAATGAGCCGAAATGTATCTGTTTAAAGCCATTGCGGGGACACGGCCTGCAGAACCCTGAAGGAAAAAGACAAATAAAGATCAGTTCGAAAAACTTTAAACTGTTACTCTTTCGACGGCGCCGCCTCGCGAAGCGCACTCAATGTAGTCCGTGTCGAGATCATGTCCGGATCGATGCGGAGTTCTAACAATGCGATCTTACCTGCATTCAACGCCCGCTCGAAGGCCGGTGCGAAATCATCCGTTTTCTCAACCACCTCTCCAAAGCCGCCAAAACTCTCAGACCATTTTGCAAAATCGGGGTTAGTGAGATCTGTTGCGACATCGCGACCCGGGTAATCTCGATCTTGATGCATACGAATGGTGCCATAAAGGTTGTTATTGACAATGATGATGATTGGATCGATGCCATGATGTATTGCAGCTCCAAATTCTTGGCCCGACATCATAGCTCCCCCGTCACCAGCAAAGCCAACAACAAGACGGTTTGGGTGCGTCGCACGCGCGGCTATAGCAGCAGGGATACCATATCCCATGGCCCCGCTAGTTGGGGCCAATTGAGTGCGGTATTGCCGATAACGATAAAACCGCTGGGGCCAACCAGAGAAATTCCCCGCATCGTTAACCAAAATTGCGTCGTCAGGAAGTATTTCATTAAGGTGATCCATCACCACATGCATATCGAGATCACCAGACATTGGTAGCGTTGGTTTCCAATTGTCCAATTGCTCCGCTCGCAACTGCTTGGTCCAATTCGCCCAAGTTGGGTTATTCACAGGCTTCATGGCAAGCGCCGCCTTAGCAAAACTCTCCATACTGGAAATGATGGGCAGCGTAGGCGTATACACACGGCCTATTTCGTTTGGTTCCATAAAAACGTGGACAAGTTTTTGTTTAGGCGTTGGGATATCAAGCAAGCTGTATATCGAAGTGGTCATTTCGCCCATACGCGCACCCACTACGAGTAATAAATCCGCTTCCTTTATATGCGCGGCCAACTTAGCGTTCACCGTAGTACCCAACTCACCAATATAACAGGGATGTTCATTATCTATAAAATCCTGACAACGGAATGAGAGCGATACTGGAAGTT
Organism: Rhodospirillaceae bacterium; assembly: GCA_002715005.1. Classification (GTDB taxonomy): domain Bacteria; phylum Pseudomonadota; class Alphaproteobacteria; order UBA8366; family UBA8366. Next base: position 98,267 of record PAXN01000011.1, on the reverse strand, counting down.
CATTAGCTGCTGCAAAAGATGCAAAGTTAGCTGTGGCTTCCGCACTCCAACCGCCACCGCCCAAAATTGCAACAGGCTTCTCGGCACCAGCTAGCAATTCACGCAGAGCATCCATGTCATCTTGTGCAGCTCCGGGCCGAGCAATCTTAAAAGGCGCTGCGTCCTCTACCTCGGTTAGATCACGCAACATATCTTCGGGCATCGCTACCGCAACGGGACCGGGGCGGCCTGACATAGCGCGGTGAAAGGCTTGGCTGACTAATTCCGGAATTCGGTCAGCATCATCCAATTGAACAACCCATTTGCACAACGCGCCGTAAAATTGGTGATAATCCACTTCCTGGAATGCCTCGCGATATTCTTGGTCGCGTGCCACCTGCCCAATGAAAATAACCATCGGCGAGGAGTCTTGCATCGCAGTATGTACACCAATGGACGCATTACACGCGCCGGGCGCACGTGTCACCATAGCAATACCGGGTTTACCGGTCAGCTTGGCATAAGCGTCCGCCATATTTGTCACCCCGCCTTCCTGACGGCAGGTGATAATGTTCATCTCATTTTGAGCATCATGCATCGCATCCATGGCTGCCAAATAGCTTTCGCCCGGCAAGCAAAATATTGTGTCTACACCATGTACTTTGAGTTGATCGATTAGAACTTGACCACCGGTTCGGCTAAGGCTGCGAGTATTCCCACCCATGCTCTTTCCCCTTCGTAAATCTTGATTTCGAGCGGCACATTTATAGCGCGCACTCTTAGCAATGTCTTGCGGCAGATTGTGCTTTAACCTCAAATAGCGTCTACATGCTAGCCAACCGGAGTTTTGTATGTCTAATTTAGAACCAGATCAGAGCGGTTTGATCAAACGCATCTCCAACTTAGAAATACGCATAGCTCACCAAGACAGAACCATCGACGACCTCAATGAAATGGTCGCGAAGCAATGGACAAGCATTGAGCAACTCAACCAGCAATTCTCCCTTTTAAAGGATCGCCTTGTCGCAGTGGAGAGTTCCGGCACGGTCAGTAAACCTGAAGACGAACCGCCTCCGCCACACTATTAGAAATAAGTCCAGGCGAAGTCGCTGTAGATTGTAGGGCTCCAATACGGCATAGTTGTTTCCAAAGGATCGAGGACGCGGACTATGGCAGAGCAGACCGAGAAACCACGCATTTCGCATATAGCGCTTAAAGTGACGGATTTGGACGCAACAGCGGGATTTTACAAAGACGTATTCGGTTTCACTGAAATTGCCCGTCATAATGACGGTGACCATGATTCCTTGCACCTAACTGACGGCTATTTAGACTTAGCGTTAGTACAATATAAAAGCGAGGAAAGCGTCATTGGCCAAATTGCCGGGACCGAACCTTGTATCCACCATTTCGGTATCGATGTGCCAGATGTAGATGCATATAAAAAATTAATGGAGGATTGGGGCGCGGATGTATTCAATGACCCGACCACACCGCAGATCCCGATTTGGAAGTTTCGCGTTCCCGGTGGCGGCGGAATAGGTGAAATCGGTCCGTTCCAGTGGCACAGTCGTAAAGGCAAAACCGACGCATAACCAAGCTAGCGTTTTTAGATGACTGAATTAGACCAACGTATTCACGCCATCCGCGATGATCTGGTAGCAGCAGCCCTGCAAGGTCAGGTCGATGCACCCGCCTATGCGAAACCAATTCCGGCCCAAGTCATCGTCGGTCACACGCCTTTACGACGCAGCCCGACCATAGACGCTTCTCTAGATAGCGAACTCTTATTCGGAGAAAAAATTGATTTATTTGAGACCCGCGACGATTGGTGTTGGGTGCAAAACAAGACCGACGGATATGTGGGTTATGTGACACGAGATGTGCTCGGCAAACTTGGCGAGATCAGCCCAGCTCCAACCCACCGCGTTAGCACGCTCCGTTCATATCTTTATCCGGAGCCAGATCTTAAAACCCCTCCGCTAGACGTCCTGAGCCTCACCACCGCACTTACAATCGATAATGAGGTAAATGGCTTTGTAGATACAGGCCATGGCTGGGTATGGGGTGGACATTTATCCGCAATTGATCAGTTTGAAACAAATATCGTTGCAGTCGCCTGCGCCTTTATTGGAACACCTTATCTATGGGGAGGACGCACCAGTATCGGCCTCGATTGCTCGGCATTCGTTCAGTTAACTCTTGCTAGCTGCGGGCTCCGCGTACCACGAGATACAGATATGCAAGAAAACGCTATGGACCCAATCAATGATTGGTCCGGTAGCTCCGACGATTTGCGACCGGGAGATCTGATTTTCTGGAAAGGTCATGTGGCAATGTGGCTTGGCCACAATCGCCTCATACACGCCAATTCAACCGATATGGCAGTGACTCCCGGCCCCTTGCAGGACATCATAGAACATATAAAACAAGAGACTGGCGAGTCCGTCAGTAGCGTACGGCGCCCACGTTTTAGTAAATAGCCCAAGAAGAGGACACAAAAAATCATGGCGTATAACTGCATTTTGAACCGTATCGAAGACGGCGTTTCGGTCATTACCTTCAATAGACCGGAAAAACTCTGCGCGATGAATGGAGAAATGATGGCAGAGACCAGTCACGCCATCGATGAAGCAGTCGACGACAACTCGGTACGGGCAATATTGCTTACCGGCACTGGACGCGGATTTTGTTCCGGTCAGGATCTCAATGATCGTATTCAAGCCGAAGACGGCCAAAAGAGAGACCTTGGCCAGACGCTAGACCAAGGTTACAACAGGTTTGCCCGCAAGATACATACGCTGCGTTTGCCCTTAGTAGTCGCGGTTAATGGAATCGCCGCCGGGGCGGGGGCTAGCTTAGCCTTGCTCGGTGATATAGTCATTGCGGGCAATTCAGCAAGCTTCATGCAAGCTTTTATTCGTATCGGGCTCGTTCCCGATTGCGGCGGCACTTATTCACTTACACGGCTAGTCGGCCGGGCCCGCGCACTTGGTATGACGCTGCTTGGCGACCCCATTGACGCTAAAACAGCAGCGGACTGGGGTTTGATCTGGCAAACCGTAGAAGATGATAGGCTCATGGACGAGGCCATGACTATTGCGAGAAAGCTCGCTGCGGGACCCACCAAATCTTATGCGTTGATCCGCCAAGCAATCCGCGCCGCCGATACAAACTCTTTCGACGAGCAACTTGACTTTGAGATGCAATGCCAACGAGCAGCGGGTTACACCGATGATCATGCAGAAGGAGTCCAAGCTTTCTTAGATAAACGCCCGGCAGATTTTAAAGGACGCTAATTCTCTTATGACTAGGGGAACAGCTAAAAACATCGTGCACTGAACTATCTGAAAACGTTTCGAAGCGAGACAACTTGTCACGCATTTTCTCGCACACTGTCACTTTAATAAAGCGCTTGGAACCCTAAATTTAAAATTACTTTCTAACGGAATCCATTTGATTGATAGGAGGTCAAGCAATGGGAATGTCAGTATTCAAACCAGTTAGTATAATTGTAATTGCCCTCGCTATCATGACAGGTGGTGCAGCGGCTGATGATGTCAAAAAAGGTAAAAAACTATTCAAATCCAAATGTGGGATTTGCCACAGTATAGTTAAAGGTAAGAGGAAACTCGGCCCTAGCCTATTTTCTGTTGTAGGCAAGAAAGCCGGTACCGAGCCAAAATATCGTTATTCAAGTGCTATGAAAAAATCCAATCTAACTTGGAATGAAACCGCGTTAGACGAATATTTGGCCAACCCAAGAAAGAAAGTTCCTGGCACCAAAATGAGTTTTCCAGGCTTAAAAAAAGAAAGTAAACGAAGGGATGTGATAGCTTATCTCAAGACCCTGAAATAGACTGTGATTTAGACGAGGAACTATGCGAAGAAATTTTCAGTCTTTCGCCATTCCATCGGCGCCCTAACACTAGGGCTCCAATCCCGCCGAGGAACGATAAGCCAGCCATAAGAAAATAACTTTGGCCGGCCCATTGTTCAAAGGCATAGCCAGACAATGGCAAGGCCAATGCCATAGCAAGACCCATGGCAATGGCACTAAACAAAGCCTGAGCAGTTGATGCTAACTCTTCCGGTGCGGCCTGCTTCAAAAATTCCATCGCCCCTAAATATACCGATCCGAAGGTGAAAGCGTGTAAAAGCTGCACCAGCCCGAGTGCCCAGACATCGACGGTCATTGCAGTCACTACCCAGCGGATAACGCCGGCAATCGACCCCATAAGCATAAGTCCTACCGGGCCATAACGTTTCACCAGCGACGAACCAAACCAAAATAGAACTATTTCGGCTACGACGCCCTCCACCCATAGAAGCCCTGTTAGGGTTTGTGAAATGCCGTTCTCTATCCAATAAATATTTCCAAACCCGTACATGATTGCATGACTTGTTTGCAGCAATGCACACGTCAAAACAAAAATCGAAAATATGGGATTACTCAACAACCGAAAACTGGCCGACCAATGGATCTTCTTTGGTTCGACCCGTGTATCAGGAAGCAGCCAGCATCCGGCTATCACTAGCACCGACAACGCCATAATTGACCAAAGAATAGCGTCGGTAGGCGCCGTCTCAAGCATTACGCCGGCCAAGAAAACGGTCACAATGAAACTTACCGAGCCCCACAGCCTCACTCGTCCATAATCAACGCCGATCCGACGTGCGTTCATTAGTGTAAGCGAATCCCCCAATGGCCCGATTGGCGCCTGAAAAATAGCCACCAAAACGCCTACTCCTGCAAATGCCCAAAAACTACCGACGAGTAAATAAAGCCAATAAGTCAAAAATAAACAAACCGACAGCCCCACCATAATCCGCCGCCGCTCCCCCCATTTATCGGCAAACTGACCAACCACTGGACCCGAAAAAAGCCCAATCCAAAAACGGATGCCCATCAGCCAACCAATTTCTGGGGCGCTAAAGCCGCGCCCCTCTAAAAACACCTGCCACCACGGGAACTGCACTCCACCTTTTGCGAAATTTGCGGTGTAATAAGCAGCAAGGCGAACGGAGATCGCACGGCGCTCGGAATGCAGCTCAGAGGATTGTGAGGCTAATGGGTCGGTCATAAGTTTGGGTGTACCGGAATTTCAGATACTTGCTGCGACTGGTAAATCGTAAAACAGTATCATCTTACTTTAACTCCGCCGAGGCAGCCCACTTTTGTCGAAAGGTTTTCCTCAACCTATCAATTCCGGTTTCAATGTCGTGCTGAATGGCAATAATTGAAGGTGCTACTAACAGAACTAAGAAGGTTGTCACCATCAAACCGAATATGATGGTCACTGCCATCGGAATAAGAAAACGCGCTTGTAGACTGGTCTCAAACAAAAGCGGCGTGAGCCCTGCTATGGTCGTCGCCGAGGTTAAGATTACCGCCCGGAGCCGGTCCCGCGTACCCCTGATAATACCTTCAAATACGGGCTCCCCTGCCGATATCCGCTCGTCGATAGTACGAACCAAAATTATTGAATCATTGACCACAATACCGGAAAGCCCGGCCAACGCGATAAGGCTAAGCACGGTTAGATCAAAGCCTAATAACATATGGCCAATTGCAGCGCCAACAAACCCCAGAGGAATAATCGACATCACGACCAGTGGCCGTATATAACTCGCGAACACCCATGCCAATATAATATAGATGCCAACAAGCCCGATCATCGTACCGGTTTTCATATCTGCAAGCGTGGTTTTCTGTTCCTCCGCGCGCCCGGCCAACACGGCGCGCAAGCCATAACTCTTAGTAAGATCGTAAAGACCGTCACGGGCTAAAGCTTCGAGGACTTTATTATTGTTAGTTATCGCCTTATCTGTTTCCGCCGTGATCGCCACTTCACGTTTTCCATCTTCGCGGGTAATCCTCGAGAAACCCTGCTTCTCCCGTATATTGACCACTTCAGCCAACGGTACTTCCGCACCCCCAGCCCCGCGCAAACGAAACCCATCCAGGCTCCGAACCATATCATCTTCGAGATTATAGCGAACACGCACTGTTACTTCCTCATCTCCACGCGGGAAGCGTTTGGCGATGGCACCTTCGAATGCATTACGTACCTGACGGCCAACGCTCTCCGTCGTAAAACCAAGTGCACGGCCTTGCGGTGTAAGCTCCATGATCGCCTCACGCTTACCCTGTTGAAGGTTGTCATTAGCATCACTAACACCAGGATATTGATTGATTTTCTTTCGGATATCCAATGCCGCCTGCTTTAAGTCATCGAGCTTGTAACCCTTTAGACGAATATCCAAATCCCGACCCGGCGGCCCACCTTGTGCTGGTGTTAAGGTAAAAATATCCGTGCCCGGAAGCGCCTCAATTTTTTTACGCCAGGCCTCTATAAAAGTGCTGGTTCGAATATCACGCTCGTCGGACTCCACAAGTTCCACTACGAGACCNCCAAGATTATCACTTCGGCTCACCGCCATATCACCGCGCGCTACGGACATACCAAATTTCAAAATGCTAAATCGGACAAGCTTCCCCTCCTCACCTGCTAATTCTTGTTCAGCTTCCTTCATGGCTCTCGCCATTTCTCGAACCATCCGGGTAGTTTCTGATCGAGGAGTACCCGCATCCATTTGTAGGGCCGCGAAAATTCGATCGGCCTCCGGTGCTGGAAAAAACGTGAAGTTGATGCGCCCTCCCTGAACAAGTCCAATNCTGATGATAAATGCGCTCAACGCGATAGCTATTGTAGTATAACGCCATGATACCGCCTGACGGACAACGCTATCAAAAGTAGTATCGCGAAATCGGTCAAAGCGAAAATTAAAGCGCTTTCTAAAACCACTCACTTCACTACCCATCATCGCGAATGCGCCTCGTAAATGGCCTGGAAGCGCCAGGAAACATTCGACAAGGCTCGCTAAAATCATCGCCACTACCACCAACGGAATGCCGCGAATGATGTCTCCTATAACGTCCGAAATTATAAAAAGCGGCATAAAGGCTGCAATGGTTGTCAAAGACGATGAGAAGACAGGAGCAGCCATTCGTTGTGCCCCCAGCTCGGCAGCCTCCATTGGTCCCAAGCCAGACCGAAATTGCTTATCCGCATGTTCGCCAACCACAATGGCGTCATCGACAACAATTCCAAGTGCCATAATCATACCGAACAAACTAACCATATTGATGGTCTGGCCGCTCGCTAACATCACGGCAATAGTCGCCATTATGGCGACCGGAATACCAATGGCGATCCAAAAGGCCACAGGCACACTTAAAAATAAAAATAGAATTAAAATAACGAGTACCAAGCCACTAAGCCCGTTCTCCAACAAAAGGCTAATACGCCCACGGATNAGATCTGACTGAACATCAAATGTTTCAATTGTCAGGTTGGGGGGCAGTGTCGGCAATAAATCCTTGAGATAAGCATCGACACGATCTGCAACCTTTAACGCATCNCCCGACAACGCACGTTGCACATGGAGTTCAATCGCCGGGAATCCATTACGTTGTAATGTAGGCTGACCCTCATCGAAGTGCTCCCTTACCACTGCCACATCTTTGAGAAATATTTTTTCACCGTTTTTTAAGGACCTTACTTCGATACGTCCGATTCCGGCTGCATTTTTCTCTATTCCGATGGAGCGGATAGATTTCTTTACTACTCCAGACATGTTACCGGACGGCAAGTCTTGCGATGTGCGGCGAATTTTATCAGCAATATCAGCAAGCTTTAGGTCTAACTCCAACAAACGTGCGGGTGGCACTTCCACCCAAATCTCCTCGTCGCGAGCGCCTGCCATGTCAACTTTATCGATGCCGCGGTTTAGTAATCCATCACGAATTCGCTTGGCTATAGCCTTCAGAGAGGCCTCCGGATAGGGGCCGGATACTACTATTCGATTAATGGTGTCATAACGAACGATGCGCCGAATTATCGGCCTCTCACTATCTTCCGGCAAGGTATTTACCTGTCCAACAGCAGTTTCCACATCGGCCAACGCCGCCTGCATATCGGTTCCTGGCAGAAACTCCACCGATATACGCGCAACACCTTCCACCGATGTAGAGCGTACTCGTTTCACCCCATCGAGGAACCGAACCTCTGGTTCGACGGCTTGGACGATATTATCGTCAATATCTTCTGCGCTCGCGCCAGGCCATTCAATTTGCACCGACACCCAATCAATCCCGAAGTCAGGAAAGAATTGGGTGTTGGTTTGGCGTAAGGAAAATAGACCCGCAACGACCATAATCACCATCAACAGATTAGCCGCTGTTGGATGACGAACAAATAAACCTATGATCCCGCTTTTAGATTCCATTAGCGTATGACTACTCGCAGACCCGGACCAATCTCATTGAAGTTGGTAACAACAATCTTATCCGCATTTTTGATAGGCCCACGCACGAGAACCTCATCGCCAAGCCGAGCGGCAACAGATACCTTATGTGCATGTAGACGGTTATTTATAACTGTGTAGATTGTATCCCCATGAAGCGCGGTTTCCGGCAAACGTATGACCCCAATATAGGGCCGGTCCGCTAAATAAACCTCGACAAATACACCCGGACGCAGCCGGGTTCTGCTGCTTAACCCATCAATGCGGGCATATAAGTTTACACCGCCGGTCGCAGCNTCAACGACACTTTCGACGCGCTCTATACTCGCTAGGTACTTTTCCTTGGCAGCGCCCCGCCAAGTAATTTCAACCGCAGTGCCGATAAACCCACTACCTCCGGTCATCCGCCCAAACTGATTATTGCTAACCTGAAATTTAACCTCTAACCGTCCAGCCTGGATCAATTTTGCAACCGTATCGCCAACAGACACATACCGGCCAACAGTAGTACCTACCGACGTTAAAAACCCGTCAAAAGGTGCATAAAGTCGTGTATCCAGAAGATCCCGTTTCGCACGATCTAAACCCACTATACGACGTTTGATCGTGGCCTCTTGGCTCTGGATATTCGCCCGTAGTTTTTTAATATTTTGCTGACGCTCGGTAATACGCTGGCGAGCCTCACTCAAAGCCAGTTTCGCGTCATCAAAATTCTTTTCTGATACGTTCTTACTACGAATAAGTCGCGCCCGCCGCGCTACATCTCGTTCGCGCAGCTTAGCCTGCTCCTTATCGCGGCCTAGCAAAGAAATTGCCCCATCGTAGGCAGCCTGAAGCTCAGTCAACTTCGCCTTCGCTTCGGTCAATTCGGCATCTTTTTCGCTAACTTGGGAGGCGTAATCAAAGGAATCAAACGAAATCAATTGATCCCCTTTCGCCACAATGCCGCCGTCAATGAAGTTATCATCAACTTTAATGACACGGCCTTGAACTTCAGCACGCAGCTCGGCCTCGCGACCAGCGACGATTTCTCCGTAAAAACGTCTTCGGGGACTTTCGTCAGAAACTTTCGCTATCAGTACGCTCACTGGCCAGACCTTTTCTTCAACCTTGCGGGCTTGCACCTCAGGCTTAGTCGCTTTAAGCAGCCCTACCACCAATAAAGCCGAAGCCAGGATCAACAACGGTAAGCCAAACTTAAACCAAGCACGTCCAGGCCTGGGGCGAATTTTACCTAGTATATTTTTCATTTTTAACCCGCTCATGGCCGCCCACCTTCCTCTTTCAAAATGGGAGGCAAACCCAACATGCCAAGAATACCTGTGGTAACAGTTTTGATTACCTGGCGCCGGTTTTCATCGNTATAATCCTGCCAGCCGGTACGTGCAAAAATCACCGCTCGCGCAAACCCGAACGCCATGCACTGCCCAATTATGGTTGCAGTGATTAAAATGGCTTCCGTAGATGTAGGGTCTAACCCCCGTGCAGCACCAACCAGCTTAGCAATGGCGTTATGCATAGGGTTGATGCGTTCTGCGAATAAAAGCTCAAAACCAGCCGATGGTTGTTGAAATTCGCGCATAACTAGGGGCATCTGCCAACGAATTTTTGGATCCATTAGGATACCGGATAATAATGTATCCACATACCAACCTAAGAGCGAAGCCAGCTTTTGCGGATCGGACCCTGCCTCGATAACGCCAGTTTCCAACCGGTCCACCATTGGATCAAACATCGGTGCCGTTTCCTCCACNAACTGGCGAAGGACCGCGTGATAAAGGCCTTCTTTACCGTCAAAGTAGTATGTGATNGCAGAGATATTCACCGCGGCATCACGGGCAAGCTCACGGGTCGTTACCCCGTCGAACCCTTGGGCCGCAAATAATTGTCCCGCACATTCCAAAATACGGGCCCGGCTTTCCGCCCCGCCCGGACGTCCTCTTGGTTTTGCATCTGCCTTCGACGCTATATCCATCATTTACAACTTTTCCTGACCGTTTTATGTCAAAATGACATGGCATTAGGCATTGATTCAATTCGATAAAATCAATCCGTGCCTATAATTACTACATTTAGATCAATCCGCTATAATTTATTAATCAAACGTTTGTTTGTTTATTGAACTAATTAGATGTTTAGACCATTTCAAGCCTTTTAAAAAAAAAATCCCGGATTATAAGTATTCGTAAAACGCGCGNGCTAGCGCACCTAGGCTATTTCGATTACACCATTATCGAGACCCATTTTAAGAACCCCAAAGAANACGAGGCAGTCTAACTAGAAGGATTTATTAATCATGTTTTACAACCCCGACGTCAAAGGAGATCACGGTCTCCCCCATGACCCTTTTAAGGCCTTGGTTTCCCCGCGCCCCATCGGCTGGATCAGCACGTTAGGTACAGATGGCGTTATTAATCTCGCGCCTTATAGCTTCTTTAATGCGGTCTCTTATTTCCCAAGCTATGTAATGTTTTCTTCAAGCGGATTGAAAGATGATCCGATGAAGCATTCCTGGCGTAACGCCGAAGAAACCGGTGAATTCGTCTGTAATATTGTCTCTTCCGAACTTTCAGACGCAATGAACATGACCGCAAAACACGTGCCACTAAATGTAGACGAGATGGCATTAGCCGGCCTGACGCCAGAACCTTCCGAGAAAGTAAAAGCTCCTAGAGTAAAGGAAGCACCGGCCCACCTCGAATGCGAATACTGGAAAACAGTTGAGTTGCCGACAAACAATCCAAAATTTAAACATGGCGTCATTTTTGGCCATGTGGTCGGCATCCATATAAACGACGATATTATTGTCGACGGAAAGGTCGACGTTACTCGCTATAACCCAGTCGCCCGCCTCGGCTACATGGATTACACAAAAGTAGATGAAGTTTTCTCCATGGACCGTCCAGACGACCTCAGCATGGGCCGCAAAATGCTTGGTGATGCCCCCTATAAAAATAAGTCCGACACATGATTGATCTCCAGGTTTCGGCGNAAAGCCTGGAGCCATTGTTTAACCCAAAATCAGTTGCCATTCTTGGCGCTTCAGCAGAGCCAAGCCGTATCGGCGGGATGCCTTTGCGCTACATGCTCCAATATGGCTTTAATGGCGCCATTTATCCCGTAAACCCAAACTATGATGAAATCCAAGGGTTGAAGGCATACGCGAAAATTGGCGACCTCAGTCAGTCGGTAGATGCTGCAATTCTTGCAGTACCTGCGCGTATCGCAATAGAAGTAGCGCAAGAGTGCGCCGATTCCGGTGCCAAAACTCTGTGCGCGTTTACTTCTGGCTTTTCTGAAGTCGGTAAAGACGGCATCGCTCTTCAGGCTCGCCTAAAAGAAATCGCAGAGAAATCCGGCATGCGGATTCTAGGGCCAAATTGCCTTGGATATTTCAATGCCAGAGCACACTACTACCCAACATTCTCTACATCGATCACCCATGGTGAACCAAAATTAGGTACTGTGGGCATGGTCAGTCAATCCGGCGCCTTCGGCAGCCATTGCTTTGTGCTTGGCAGAGAGCGCGGTCTAGGCTTTACATATCTCGCCACTACCGGCAACGAAGTAGACGTCGATGTAGCTGATTGTATCGCCTATCTTGCCTATCACGACGAAACAAAAGTCATCGCTGCCTATATGGAAGGCTGCCAANATGGCGAGAAACTGATGACCGCATTAGAGTTGGCCTACAAGCGAGGCAAACCGGTTGTCATTCAAAAAGTGGGGAGAACGGAAGTCGGTGCAAAAGCTGCTTTTTCTCATACTGCCTCTTTGGCCGGATCAGACAAGGTCTATGACGAAGTTTTTCGGCATTTCAATGTCTATCGTGCAAAGACCGCTGCAGAGCTTATCGACATAGCCTATCTTTTGAGTTTTGGCATTTGGCCGACAGATAATAAAATTGCAGTTGCTACAATATCCGGTGGCGCAGGGGTGCTTATGGCCGATGCTTCTGTCGATGCCGGCCTAAATATGGCGCCAATGCCCGAGGACACTCAAGCACGATTAAAAGAGCTGATACCTTTTGCTAGCTCGCGAAATCCTGTCGATTTTACAGCGCAAGTCTATAATGAGTTTCCTCTGGTGACGGATTATATACGCGCGATCTTCGAAGAAGGCGGTTATGACAGCGTGATTGCATTTTTCTCATCCCTTCTCTTTTCCGAACCTTTAACCAAGAAAATCGTTGATGCGCTATTGCCGATCCGCAAGGAGTTTCCCGAGCGACTTTTTTTGTTATGTGCCATGGGACCTGCTGTAAATCGCAGCTTAGTTGAAGAACACGGTATCCCTGTGCTGGAAGACCCCACTCATGCAATAGAGGCTATTGCGGCGGTGACCGCCATCGGCCGGGGTTTTAAAGACGGCATCCGCCCGGCACCCAGCACCGACTGCGCCTCAACGATCTTCCCTGGGCCTATCAATGAGACTGACGCAAAGAAGATACTGGCTAACATCGGNATTCACTCACCAATAGAAACGCTGGCAAAGACCCGAGACGATGCCATAGCGAAAGCCCAAACCATAGACGGTCCTGTTGCGCTTAAAATTGTTTCTACTGACATTCATCATAAATCTGATATCGGAGGTGTAGAACTCAGCCTCACTGGTGACGATGCAATTGGAGAGGCGTTCGATAGAATCATAGAAAAAAGCCGAACGGCGCATCCGGACNCTTCACTTGATGGTGTATTGGTTAGCGAGATGGTTTCCGATGGNGTAGAAGCCATTCTNGGTGTTCAGNANGACCCNAATTTTGGACCAGTGATTTTATTTGGATTGGGCGGCGTATTCGCAGAAGTTTTACAAGATATTTCTTTGCGTCTGGCACCTTTTGATAAAGAAATCGCCCATCAAATGATTAGGGAGATCAACGGATATACCANTTNTAGCCGGTGCACGTAGCNCNCCCGCCGTCGANCTCGATGCGTTAGCAACTTCTCTCTCTCACCTTTCCATCTTTGCAGCAGTCAATGCCAATGTCATCGAAAGCATCGATATCAATCCAGTAAGAATTCGGACCTCCGGCATAATTGCTCTAGACGCACTAATCGTTACAAAAACATAAAAATCAAACATCATCGCCGGCATGCGAAAGCTTTTCTATAATGTCGTGTTGGAACAAAGTATTCATAGCCACATTCATCGTTGGGTTCCGCTTCAAGAGCTTACGCAGCTCTTCTTTTTGCCATGACAAGTAGCGCGTGTTACGCACCGTTCGAACCGACGCGGTGGCATTGTCCGTCCCTTGCAGATAAGAGAGCTCCCCAACGAATCTCCCATCATGTAATCGCGCAATTTCACGACCATTCTTCTCTACTACTGCATCNCCATTATAGATTAGCTTCAAGCTATCAAGCGCTTGATTCTCAAAAGCCAAATACTCGCCTTCCCCACTCATTCGCCATTCCGCTACGCGTAATAATTTCAGAAACTCAATGGGTGCGAAATTCTTAAAAACAGTATCGTAGAGCTCCTGCTCCTCTTCTGAGAACTTAATCCCTCTATTTTCAAAAATTAGCATTACAATACGCACCAAATTAATTGATGCAAAAAGCGACAACCAAAATATCACCAACCATAAAGGCCCTACGGGTATAAAATAATTATACGCAACGCCTAATAAACAGGAGATAGTGGCAAAGATGCGTAGAAGCAAAATATCGCGCATTAAAAACGAGAGCGCCGTAAGCCCAAATGACAGATTTCCGACTACATGCAAAAAACTGAGTGCCATTAATTCGCCTCCATGCAAACGCTTCGTAATTTTCCATTCTTATACTCTATGACATTACAAAAGTATTTTCTCTCCACCTCAGTAATGGGCCGGTTAATATGGATGTTCTTATACAATTTAGTATTGTGCCATCTGGCGATAATATACGGGACAAAACAGCATCATGATGAAATNCAAAAAAAATTACGCTTTAATTTTAGGGTTAGCATTAGTTGTTTTCTTCCCGGCAAGCGCCAATGCCGGCAACCCCTATAAGGGGAAATGGTATTTCAGTAAGAAATGCTCGTTTTGTCACGATGTTGATCTTCAGATGCGATCAGATGTAGGCCCTCACCTACGTACCGTCATTGGGCGTCCCATAGCCTCTGTTAAAGAAATTCAATATTCACCTCACTTACAACTGCTAGCGAAACATGGAGTGAAATGGGATACGGAGTTGCTAACTGCGTTTGCTCGAAAACGTGATGACACCTGGTTTAAACCTTTTCGAGTTAAATACCTTGGGTCAAAATGCACCGGTCCTCGAGCCATAGAAAAGTATCCAGCCTGTGCACCTTACGTCGTGCACTCTAAAAGACGTCCGGTTAGACCAGACGATTTGGAAGATATAATTTCTTATCTGAAGGCTTTTGTGCGCTAAATCCGGCTTTCATTCTAAATGTGGAACACGTTAGACTGNGATTAACCCGACTCCACCTAAAAGGTACATCATGGATGCATTCATTGACGATAGCGTACATACCATCGTATCCGAAGAAGATCTGCGTAAAGTTTATAAGCCTGCGATAAAGCCGGCCCTAATCAAACAAACTGAATATGTAACAGAACCGGGCCGCGCACTTATTGAAGCCGCTCCAATGATCATGCTGGCAACTTCAAGCGCAGACGGGGTGGACGTATCCCCAAAGGGTGACGGTCCTGGTTTCGTCCAATTATTAGACAAGCGTACACTGCTTATCCCTGACCGTCCGGGCAATAACCGTTTAGATGGCCTCACAAACGTCATCAATAACCCAAATGTGGGAATCATCTTTATCGTGCCGGGTTCGAATAGCACCTACCGAGTGAATGGCAAAGCTAGCATCAGTACAAATCCAGCTCTCTTGGAGCGCTTTTTGGTGAAAGGCAAGCCACCACGCACCGTGTTGGTGGTGAAGGTAAAAGAGGCCTACAGTCATTGCCCAAAAGCATTTGTGCGCGCTGACCTTTGGAATCAAGACACTAGTAGGCACCCAGAAGGTGTACCCGATCACGGCGATTTCGCAGCTCACCGAGATGGCGGTGATGCAGCCTATGCGCGAGATTATGTAAAGAATTACGAAACGCGGCTGCCGAAAGAGCTTTACTGAACCAATTTACTATTAGGGATTCCAGTCAATACACCGCGAGTGCAAAAGTGCACTCTTGCTCTTATCTTAGCGTCGCATCCTAGCCTTGGCTTAGCGGCACAGAAACATCAAAGGCCAATCTTAATTTATCCGAACCATATAACTATCATTTACAACGCCATGTCATCGACCTCGATAGATCCTCAATCCGAATAGTCGTTACCCAAAAGGAAATAGCTGAAACGATTGACCAGTTAGAGGGAAAATGACATCTACAGTCATCCGAAAATTAAATTCAAACGTAGGGCTAGGTCATCAGTCATTGTGAAAGCAAGCAGTTCGCCGATCATTTTTCTCTGTGCCACCATACTATTTCTAGCTGCAGTGATTTGGCTACAACGTCCCCTGCCCGAAACAGACCTATTTGCCGAAATTCCAGAACGGCATTTCGCCAATTTTGGCCCTACGACAACAGGGGAAATTTTCGCTGCCAAGATGGCACATGCCCGCTACAACGATCGTTATGACATTGGTATATTCGGCAACAGCCGCTCGCTTATGCTGACAGCGGAGAATATCGCGGCCGGCGACAGGACATTTTTCAACTTCTCGATCGGCGGTCAATCACTCCGCACCAGCATTCTATTACTCGAAGAGCTNGCGGCAATCGGTAAAGCCCCCGAGACTGCTTTGATCAGCTTCGACAATGNCGAACTCGAATATTATCAAAACCCCGACCCGCGAGGTCTCTGGCCTCGTCTAGCCATTGCATGGCGCGATATTCGGAAAATATACGCAAGCGAGGCACCTCCCCTCCGCCAATGGCTGAAAATGGCCTGGCGACATATTTATGCCGCCTATAAAGGTGGTGAACGATATCTCGACATAGAACAATTCTTANTTGGCATAAACTGGCGCTTCAATAGCGCCACGCTTCAAAACGCCTGGCACGCCGAATTACTAATAAATTCCAACCAGGGCTACCGCCAAGACGGGAGCGTCCACCAGAAAATAACAGAGAGAGTTAGTAAATTTTCTTTAATGCCACGGCAACCTCCCTCGATTCTGCCTTGGTATCTGGCTGATGACCTACGGCGCCTAGCGGCTTTACGGCAAAACGGTATACGCGTCATCGTATACGAGTCGTTACTGGAACCCCGTAATGCTAAATATTTTGCGACGGAGCCATCGGCTCACGCTACCATCGTCAGAAAAACCTTTATTAGAAACTGCCGATTACTCAACCTTGAATGTTATCCCGCAACCAACCCCACGAGGTATTCCAAACCTTCGAATTGGGTTGATATAACACACGCACCAGCAACCTTCCTCGGATCCTATATCCGGTCCCTGATGAACCATACAGACGCGGGTATTACGCGTTGATATTCAATAGCCTCCCGTTCCTTTTTCTCTTTTTGCCGATCATTCTATTGGCGTTCTTTAGCTGCAAATCGGAAAATTTTCGCATCGGTATTTTATTGAGCGGATCCCTAATGTTCTATGCAGTTTCAGGCCTGGAGCATGCCGCCATCTTAGTAGTCGGCATCGTGTGGACATATGCAATTTCCGCCTCAGATGCGATCAAAGGGTCTTGGGTGCGCCTCAGCCTAGCTATCGCCGGCCCGCTTTTTGCACTTTTCTACTACAAATATTTCGGTTTCGTGTTGGAGACTCTTNCGGGAAGAACTAATGGTGTCGCAGCATTTTCGTTATTCGAAAGTATAATTCTGCCCGCCGGAATATCCTTTTTTACGTTTCAGCTAGTGGCCTACGCGATAGACCGATTTCGCGGCGAAATACAAAAGCCGCCCGCCTTCGCCCGGTTTGCGCTTTACGTGAGTTTTTTTCCACAACTTGTCGCCGGCCCGATCCTGCGTTTTCACCAGGTAAGTGAACCTATTTCGCGTCTCTCAACTTTTACGTTGAACCATCACGCAGCCATGCAGGCGATCGCTTATATAGTCGCCGGTCTCGCCTTGAAGGTATTACTGGCAGACACACTCGGAAACTACAACGGCGTCTGGATCGATCACCCCGAGAACTTGACCGCATCGACCGCAGTTTTTGTGCTTCTGGCCTACAGTTTCCAAATCTATTACGATTTTTTTGGTTACTCCTTAATCGCTATTGGACTTGGCAAATTATTCGGTTTCGATTTTCCTAATAACTTTCTTAGGCCCTACCAGAGTCGCAATATCAAGGATTTCTGGCGACGTTGGCATATCACTTTGTCTTTCTGGATTAGAGACTATCTCTACCTACCTCTTGGCGGTAACCGATACTATGCGCGTAATATCCTAATCGTCTTCGCAATATGCGGCCTTTGGCACGGCGCTGGCTTTCCCTTCATCGTGTGGGGACTATATCACGGATGTCTGGTCGCCCTTTACAATGTCACGGCGCGATTTTGGAACGCTATGCCGAACCTCATTCAGGTCTCACTCACCTTTCTGTTGGTAAGCCTCGGCTGGACACTGTTCGTCTTTGACTTTCAAGATGCGATCACTTTCTTTACATCTCTTGCAGGCTTCGGAACTGGACTTGCACCCACACCTAATATTGAACATTGGACCGTCTTAGCTTTAGCAGCGTTCGTATGTTTTGTTCCCGGCCTGGAAACCGCGCTTGCCCGCGCCGGATCTAACGCGACATGGCGAGACGCGGTTATCTATGCAGGTTTCGCGGTTGCCGTATTACTGTTCCTCAACCGATCGCACACATTTATTTATTTCCGATTCTAGAACATCGACCCTTAAAAGAGACGTGCCAGCCTTCCTCGCAGGCACACCTTTTATATCTTATTCTGGTCTAACGCGTAACCAGCTCCACGGACCGTGCGGATAATATCCTTTGCCCCCGCCACTTCTAATGCTTGGCGCAAACGACGGATATGAACATCCACTGTGCGTGCCTCAACATAGACATCCCTGCCCCAAACTCTGTTCAACAACCGCTCGCGTGAATAAACATACTCAGGTCGCTCCATCAGGGTCTCTAAAAGCTTGAAACATGTGGGGCTAAGATGGACCGGCTTATCGTTCCGTTTCACCCTGTGTGCCTCTAAGTCGATAGTAACGCCGGCATACTCCTTTACCAGAACCGCATTATGGACATCGTTGCGGCGTAATTGTGCCCGAACGCGCGCAATCATTTCACGAGGCGAATAGGGTTTGACCACGTAATCGTCGACACCGGATTCAAAACCGAGCACTCTATCGCTTTCTTCCCCTCGCGCTGTCAGCATTATGATTGGCAGTTTTTTTGTTTCGGTTCGTGAACGAAGGACGCGGACAAATTCGATACCAGACAAATCAGGCAGCATCCAATCGACCACCGCTAAATCCGGAACATCAACATCTACCCAGTGAAGCGCATCTTCGCCACTGGCAGCAATTTGTACCCGATAACCAACTTTCTCAAGATTGTAACGGAGTAATTCTGACAGCGGAGCCTCGTCCTCCACAATAAGTATCAAAGGTGCCACCATTTATCCGTAAACCTCAACCAATTCGTCCCATAACATAATCCCGCGTGCTCTCATGTTGCGGGTCTTCAAAGACACGCTCTGTATCACCATGCTCAATGATATTACCCAGAAGAAAATACGCCGTCTTGTCAGACAATCGACGCGCCTGTTGCATCGAATGCGTCACGATAACAATCGTATATTGTGCCTTTAATTCATTGATCAAATCTTCAATTCTAGCAGTAGCAATCGGATCCAAAGCAGAACACGGTTCATCCATTAGGATTACCTCTGGTTTCACTGAAATAGCGCGCGCAATACAGAGGCGCTGTTGTTGTCCGCCTGAAAGGCTGGTACCCGGTGCATCTAGACGATCGCTAACTTCATCCCAAAGGCCGGCCCTTGTCAGGCTATCACGCACAATTTGATCAAGTTGTTCTTTGCACGATACCATCCCATGGATCGAGGGGCCATAAGCGACATTATCATAAATTGATTTCGGAAAAGGGTTAGGCTTCTGAAAAACCATACCTATCCGTGACCGTAAGCGCACAACATCCTGACCGGCCTCATATATATCCTCGCCATCCAACAACACCGATCCCTCAACACGGCAGTTTGTAATAATGTCATTCATACGGTTGAGGCTACGAATATAGGTCGACTTTCCACAACCAGACGGACCAATCAGCGCTGTAACACGGTTAGGTAAGATTTCCAGGTCAACACCTTTTAGAGCCGGTTTCTCACCGTAAAAGACTTTCAAGTCTTTGGTTTCCATTTTCACCAAAGAAGCCTTCACCCCAACAACCACGTCACTATTGGCTAAATTATCTGACGCTTGTGTTGTAGTTTGGAATGCTACGCTAGACATTGATCTCTCCATTATCTGGTTAACTACCAACGAATTTCATATTTTTTGCGCAATAGAACAGCAGTCAGGTTCATCAAACAGGTAAAACCCAACAGAATTAGGATGGCCGCAGCTGTTCGTTCTGTGAATGCGGTTTCGGGACTGTCGGCCCAAAGAAAGATCTGAACTGGCAGAGCGGTCGCCGGATCGAGAATACCCCTGGGAAGATCCACTACGAAGGCGACCATACCAATCATCAACAAGGGAGCCGTTTCACCCAATGCACGGGCTGTGGCGATAATAGTGCCAGTTAGCACACCGGGCATTGCTAACGGCAGGACATGATGGAAAACCGTCTGCAATGGGCTAGCACCAAGTGCCAGGGCGCCTTCTCTTACCGACAACGGAACCGCTTCAATCGATGCCCGACCGGCAATAATTATTGTCGGCAGCGTCATCAACGCCAAGACCATGCCACCCACTAACGGGGCCGACCGCGGCAACTCAAAGACATTTAGAAACACAGCGAAACCTAGAAGGCCAAACACAATTGANGGCACNGCCGCNANATTATTGATNTTNACTTCGATAAATTCTGTCCAATTATTTTTCGGTGCAAATTCTTCCAAATACAAAGCGGACATAACCCCAATAGGAAATGCCAGGGCCAAACAGACTACAACACTAAAGAATGATCCCAGTATTGCTGCTGCAATACCGGCAAGTTCAGGCTCGCGGGAATCTCCTGCAATGAAGAAAGTCTTATTAAAACGCCTCTCTATCATGCCGGTATTTTCTAGGACTACCAGCCACTCCATTTGGCGATCGCTCAATCGTCGTACCGCTGCGGGAGCGGTACGAGAAATCTTCCCTTTTACTAATAAATCGACATCATCAGACGCGATCACCCACAGTTTAAGGCGCTGGCCGATCAGCGACGGATTTTCACCCACGACCTTTCGCAATTCATAAGCGGCCCCATTACTGACTAAACGGTAAAGGTCTCGCTTTTCTCGACGTGACTTTACATCTGGGAATGTTTTCCGTAGCGAACTTTTAATCATAACTTGATAGTTTGCAGCGGCCAGACTTTCCGGATGACTGGGATCCTCGGCGTCGAAATGATGATTTGCAATATCTACTTCCAAGGCGATACGAGTTTGCGTGAAAGCATCTATACCAGTCTGTACAACTGTCAGAAAAAGTAGTCCCAGAAAGACAAGGCCAAGGCCGATCGCTAGCTTGCCAAACAAACGAAACCGCTTTTCAGCACGATTACGCTTCGCGAGGTGGCGTTCGAATCTCGTATCTAATTCGTTAACCTCAGTCATATTGCTCACGATATGCTTTCACAATTTTTAACGCCGTTATATTGAGAATAAGCGTCACGGTAAAAAGGAACAGCCCGAGTGCGAACGCTGACAACGTTTTCGGACTATCAAACTCTTGGTCGCCCGTCAGCAGTGTCACTATTTGCACCNTGACAGTAGTTACTGCTTCCAATGGGTTGATTGTTAGTTTCGCTGTCAGGCCAGCTGCCATAACAACGATCATGGTTTCACCAATCACACGTGAAGCGGCCAATAACATGCCGCCTGCGATACCCGGCAAGGCGGCAGGCAACACGACGCGCCGAATGGCCTCAGAACGGGTTGAACCGAGTCCTAACGCGCCCTCGCGGAGCGAGTTCGGAACCGCTGTAATAGCATCATCCGAAATCGAGGATACAAATGGGATAGTCATAATCCCCATCACCAAGCCCGCAGCGAGCGCACTCTCAGAAGATACCTCTAGTCCGATACTTTCGCCACCCTGACGTAACATTGGCGCGACAATTAAAGCAGCAAAAAATCCGTATACAACTGTTGGAATACCCGCCAGCACCTCTAACATTGGCTTAATAATTGCCCGAACCTTTGCAGAGGCATACTCAGCCAAATAAACAGCAGCGAACAAACCAACAGGTCCGGAAACCGTTAGTGCAATTGCACTAATCAGCAATGTACCAACCAGCAACGGAATCGCACCAAATGCACCACTCGCTCCTACTTGGTCTTCACGGATGGCCATTTGTGGCGACCAATGCAAGCCAAAGAGAAAATCAGTAATAGGAACTAAACGAAAAAACTGGATCGATTCAACGATCAACGAAAGTATAATTCCAAGGGTCGTTAGAACTGCTACCGTCGATGCGGCGACAAGTGTAAACATCACCCCACGTTCAACAAACGCACGAGAGAACGGCACGGATGCAATATACATCCGTGCCNCGTCCCCGCTATAATTTCGTTTGTTTTGCAACGTGTTACTTAGTTACATGGTGAGGTTGGCAAGGCTATCAATCTTGATCTTCCATGCACCACGTTCTTTTTTGGACATTGGGATCATCCCCTTATCGACCAAGTACCCCTCTGGGCCCCAAGCCTTGTCACTCGTGAATTCTGCAACAAATTCTCGAATACCCGGAACACGATCCAAATGCGCTTTCTTAACGTAAAAATANAGTGGTCGAGAGACTTTATATTTTCCTTGAGCGATATTATCAAATGTCGGCGCTTTACCATCGATAATGCTGCCTTGTACCTTGTCGGCATTTTGATCAAGGAAACTATAACCGAAGATACCCAATGCTTTCGGGTTAGCATCAAGCTTTTGAACAATCAAATTATCATTTTCGCCAGCTTCAATGTAGGCACCATCCTCACGGATCGAATGGCAAAGTGCTTTGTACTTCTTTTTAAGCTCTTTTGCCTTTGCTTTATCTCCAGCCTTTTTCGCCTTTTTGGAGGCCTTTTTGATACCCTTGATCCATTTATAGCTTTTGCAGCCACCTTCCATCGCCAGCTCGACAAACGCATCACGCGTACCCGAGGTCGGCGGCGGGCCAAGTACCTCAATTTTAGTGGCCGGAAGCGCAGGATTTACCTCTTTCCAAGTCTTGTAAGGGTTAGGCTTCGTATTACCGTCNCCATTCGGCACATCCTTTGCCAATGCCAGAAAGATGTCCTTACGGCTCAACTTAAATAATGGTGCCTTTCTGGAGTTTGCCATGGCAATACCGTCATAACCAATTTTGACTTCGACGATATCCTTAATACCATTTTTGTCACAACGCTTCACCTCGGACTTTTTGATCCGACGTGAGGCATTCGTGATATCCGGATATTTTTTTCCAATACCTGCGCAAAACAACTTTGCTCCACCACCAGATCCTGTGCTCTCAACGATCGGGGTTTTGAATTTAGTCGTTTTACCAAATTGTTCAGCTACAGTCGTGGAAAATGGATACACTGTAGACGATCCAACAATTTTAATCTGATCAGCAGCCTGTGCGGATCCGATTGCTGCAAACACTGCAACTGTCACCGAGGCAAAACCATTCCTAAACATAATTCTGCAATCTCCTACCAACATAAATCACGGACACGAGGCCCGAACAATGCGGTNGGTATAGCTGCACGGTTACATAAATATAAAATAAATATTAAGGTTTTGTTACAATTTGGAAAATATCTTAAGTAATTGTTTTATCTATTTTTTATCCGATGCAACAGGCAATAAAACGGCAAACGTAGTTTCGTTCCCAGGCTCACTTTTAATCATCAACTCCCCTCGGTGCCGAGCAACGATATGTTTTACAATAGCGAGTCCTAATCCGGTCCCCCCCATACTGCGTGAGCGACCTTTATCTACCCGGTAGAAGCGCTCCGTTAGGCGTTGAATATCTTCTTCTGGGATTCCCTCACCAATATTAGTCACGCTAATCGACACGCCCGCTCCACCTTCATCCGGCAGAACACCATGGTCTAGTCGAACATCAATAGCCGTTTTTGCGCGCCCGTAATTGATCGCATTGGAAACCAGGTTTTGAAACACCTGGATTAATTCATCCTCATCCCCCAGGACAGGCGGAAGATCTTCTGGTGCGTCCACAACAATATCCATTTCCCGCTCTTTTGCACCAACCAACAAAATATCAGCAACCTGAACCAAGATCGGCCCCAGCTTAACCAATTGCTCCGGTCGAATATGTTCCTCAGTCTCAACTTTGGAAAGTGCTAGTAATTCATTAATGAGACGCGTCATCCGTTTCGCCTCAGCCTCCATGATCTCCAAGAATCGATCGCTAGCCTTCCTGTCATCGCGAGCNGGGCCACGCATTGTTTCAATAAAACCTAATAAGGAGGAAAGCGGCGAACGCAGTTCATGGCTTACATTGGCCACAAAATCCGCTCTCATCTGGGATGCCTTCTTAGACTCAGTAATGTCACGTAGTACCAACATAGCCCAAGCAGGCCCCGGCGACTTTAAATCCGGCAAACGCCAGATATTGAGTTCATAATATCGGCCAATGGGGTGGGGCAAAAAAACTTCACTCCGTGTTCCCGGCGTACCCGCTAACGTGGCGTCGATGGCACCGATGATATCTTTGCTATCGAGTAACTCATCCAGCCGCACACTTAATGCACCCTCACCGAGCAATTGCTTCGCGGCACGATTATAATCAACAATAACATGGCTCGGATCGACCAGAAAAACAGGATCGGAAAGTCCGTCAAGCATACCCGCATCTAGCGGTAATTCAGATTTCTGGAGTGGCAGCGGATTCGTATTCATGATGCCTGGATCATATCATAAGGTTGCAGTAGGTGAACGGACCCGCGAAATAGGTCTATTCAATCACCCGTGTTTCCACAGCCGCCTTTTCTATGCCCTCCCAATCATACTCAACCCCCATGCCAGGAAGCTCCGGCACGCCCACACAACCGTCTTCTCCAATACAATCTATTTGGTCAGAATAGCCATTTTTATAGAACGGNAAAGACCAAGCATTGGGACATCCCGGATGAACAAGGTTAACTTCGTAAAAATTAGCGTTACGGCACGCCGCCATTAATTGGCGCATGGCAGGCCCACAGGAATGAATTTCTACATCCATACCTAGTCCTTCAGCAGCAATAGCGAGTTTGTGGCAACCGGAAAGCCCCCCGTCATAATCCGGGTCAGCCCGCGCAAAATCGGTCGCACCTGCGACCATCATATCAGTCGAAGTTTCAAGGTTTCTAATGTGTTCAGTAACTAAGATCGGCGTCTTAACGCTTTTCTTCAGCATCTGGTGACCATGGATAGAAATACCCCCATCTCCATAAGGGTCTTCGTACCAGTAAAGTCCGCAATCATNGCAAACCCGCCCCACCTCAATCGCATCCCCAAGCGTATGAAGATGATTTGCCGCGTCATACATGATTTTCATTTTATCCCCGACACGCTTCGCAACGGCTTCGATCATGGCACTCTCTTCAGCTACATTGCCAGCATTCCATCCGTGCATTTTGTAAGCACGATATCCCATTTCGTAGCATTGCTCCGCATAGTCGGCATAAGCTTCAGGGCTCGATAACCCATCTGGCTCTTTGTCGCCCCCAGTGGTGCTGGCATAGGCAGGCAACCGTTTACGATATCCCCCCATCAACTCACCCACAGGCGCGCCGTAATGCTTACCGGCCAAGTCCCAAAGTGCAATATCAAGTGCGCCAATGCCTACTTCACCCACATGCTTTGTCAATCGGCGCATACCATTATAGTGCTTCTCGCGCTCCAGGGCCGGCTGACCAATCAACCGATGCGCCAAAGCTTCGGATGCAGTCATAATCACATTGACCCGACTACGTCCGGGCACATACTCACCAATCACACCCGTGTCTGTATAAATGCGCAAACCGAAACGAAGGTGGGTACCCGACTTGCCCGGCGTATAGGAAATACCGAAGCCCGCCGGATCGGCAGACATATTTTCAATTTGGATTTCAAAGGCGGTGAATTCAATACGTTCTATAATGGGGCTGTCAGTCATAGNTTAGTCCTGTATTCCTAGCGGTAACGGAACATAGCGGAGCGTCGACTTCCGATTCAATCCAAATCGATAACCATTGCACTATGATCCGTCATTTGCGTTTCGCGCGGCATGTGGTCGTAGCGTGCGGCGCTGACCCTTTCGGCAAAACCTTCGGTTCCTAAAGATTGGTCAAGCCGAAAGCCGTTCCCAAATGTGCTTACCCACGTCCATTCCCGTCCACCGGGATTGCCTTCCAGCATAAGATCACGAAAACCCATGCGTTTTAGTCCATCAAACTCTTCCTGGCCGGTAAAAAAACCCTTCGGCCCGCCATAATCCTTTTTATCGCCGGTATTGAAGTCACCGATCAACGCGGCAGCCGAACCGGACCGAACCAGTTTGCGCCCATCACGCAACAGCCGCCTNAAATANGGTATTTTTTTTAAATGGTTTGGAAAATAGACAAACGTTAGGTCCAGGCCTCTCTCGTGAATTTGCGCTATTCGTGGAATACCATCATGGCCAGACCGAGACTGCATATAGGCAATGCGCATCTGGCTAAACCGGTTTCGCGACACCACGCCAATACTACCTTTGGGGCCATCTGGCGCTTTGAAACAACTATGCCTATACCCAAGCGCCGCAAAACCATCACGAAAAGCGTCCGCATTAGAACGNGTCATCTCGCCGAGACCAATCAAGTCCGCATCAAGTCCCGCCAAATAATCAATCAACCGACGCGCACGCGCCTTGGCGGCCTTATTGATATTAAGATAGGCGATCCTCATATCTAGGATGCTGCGAGACTGCGCTCCAAGAATTCGAGCCTATCTTGCCCCCAAAACAACTCACTACCGAATATATATGTCGGTGCGCCAAATACGTTCGCCGCCATCGCTTCTTCAGTATAGCTGTCATATAAACTGCCAATCTCGCCCGACTGGCTTTGGGCCCAAAGAGAGGCCCCGTCAAGGCCAAGCTCATTTACAATTTCAATCATTGCGGCCTCAGTACTCATATTCCGGTCTTCCGCCCAACGTGCCTTGAGAAATGCCGAAGAAATTGCCCCAATATCACCACCGCGATACCCATGGGCAACGGCTATCCGATTGCCCCAGTTCATCGCTGGGCCTTTATGGGCACTTTCGATTACCATCGGCATCCCAAGAAAATCTCGCCAGCGTTTCAACTCCACAAGTCGGTTCGCCAGCCTTTGCGGCGCGCGCTTGGCAACCGGTAAACCGCCAGATTGAGCAAAAATAATAGCGGATTCACAAGGCCGAAAAACAATCTGCGCATCATACTTTTCTGCTAACGCCAAAAACCGATCATGGCCAAAGTAGGTCCAGGGAGAGGAATGGTTATAATAATAGTGGATAGTTTTGGTCATACGGGATCCCAACTGAACACTTCAGCCGATACGGACAAATCATAAAAATGCGCATCGAAGGTAGGTATGGCGTGATTTGCAATCCCCTCCGGTGTCCATCCGTCAGTTCGTTGCACTGAACGCAAAGGCCTATTCTGGCTGAATAAGAAGATTTCATTATTACGAACCCCAAAAATCTGACCAGTCACATTCGCCTCATCCGCCGCATGACTACAAAGATAGACAGCCATGGGAGCGATTTTTTCCGGCGTCATCTGTTTAAGCTTACCCACTCGCTCGGCTTGCTCCGGCGTATTTGTGGGAATTGAACCGATCATACGGCTCCACGCAAACGGCGAGATGCAATTAGACCGTACCCGAAATCGCGCCATATCTAGTGCGATGGACTTGGAAAGGCCGAGGATACCCATTTTCGCGGCCGAATAATTTGCTTGGCCCACATTACCAATTAAACCGGAGGTTGACGTCATATGAACAAAACAGCCGGAGCTTTGCTTACGAAAATGAGGTGCTGCTGCTCGGCTTACAAAAAAGCTACCGTTTAAATGAACGCCAATGACCGCATGCCATTCCTCATCAGTCATCTTATGAAAAATCGTATCGCGCAAAATACCAGCATTGTTCACGACCGCATCGATTTGCCCGAAACTATCCAGGGCGGCTTGAATGATCTTTCCACCGCCCTTTGCGTCCGCAACACTCTCACGGCAGACCACTGCCTCACCACCGGCTTCACGAATCAAACTTACCACTTCGTCGGCGGGTGCATTATCTGCACCTTCGCCGTCGACACTAGCGCCGATATCATTCACCACGACCTTTGCGCCATGGGCTCCCATCATCATTGCAAAACCGCGTCCTATACCGCGCCCCGCACCGGTGACCACCACCACTTTATCTTGGACCATGCCACTATCTGCCATCACACTCTCCCTTATTAAATCGTTACCTTTGTTGATTTGTATCTATCGCTCCAGCAATGCGCAATTCCCCTTACCAAGAAGGGTCAAGCATATTAGAGAGACATTGCAAAACCGCGCGTGCCCGCTTACCGTAGCGCCAACTTGCGGCATCATAAATCCGCAGACAGGGAGGCCGGCATGGCAGGCAAAAAGAAAATCAAACCAGATCAACTGCGCAGTCAGCGCTGGTACAAGGGTGTATCGTTAAGTGCTTTCACCCACCGTTCACGCTCTAAGCAAATGGGCTACGGACCCGAAGAGTTTCACGACAAGCCCGCCATCGCGATAATCAATACCTGGAGCGACATAAACCAATGCCATTCGCATTTCAAAGTGCGGGTAGAAGAGGTTAAACGCGGTATCTGGCAAGGCGGTGGATTTCCCATTGAACTGCCAGCGATGAGCTTGTCTGAGCCGTTCGTGAAGCCATCGACTATGCTCTACCGGAACATGTTGGCTATGGAAGCCGAAGAACTCCTTCGAAGTCATCCTATCGATGGTGTTGTTCTTATGGGTGGTTGTGACAAGACGACACCTGCCCTGCTGATGGGTGCAGCTAGCATGAATATCCCTGCTATTTTCGTACCAGCCGGTCCCATGCTGCGTGGTAATTACCGCAACCAGTTCTTAGGTTCCGGCACTGACAGCTGGCGCTTCTGGGACGAACTTCGCGCTGGTACCATCGATGAAGAAGAATGGTATGAAGCAGAAAGCGGGATTGCTCGCTCGCCAGGGCACTGTATGACTATGGGTACCGCCTCCACTATGACATCCGCCGCGGAAGCGCTGGGAATGACACTACCTGGAGCTGCCTCCATACCAGCTGCCGATTCAAATCACGCCCGCATGGCATCGGCAACGGGTCGACGCATTGTCGATATGGTTTGGGAAGATTATCGCCCGAGCGATATTATCAAACGGGAAAACCTGGAAAATGCGATCACTACGGTGATGGCACTTGGAGGGTCAACCAATGCCGCTATTCATTTGCTCGCCATCGGCCACAGGCTGGACCTGGGCGTAGGCTTGGAGATGTTTGATACATTGTCCCGCAAAACCCCCGTACTGGCAGATATTCAGCCCTCAGGGCGCTTTCTGATGGAAGACTTTTATTATTCCGGCGGCCTGCGCGCCTTATTAAACCGTATTCGTGACCTACTTCATACGAAAGCCTCGACGGCCAACGGTAAGACGCTTGGAGAAAATATCGAAAGTGCCGAAGTTTATAACGATGATGTGATTCGCACCCGTGATAATCCCATGTCTGATGAAGGCGGGCTCGTTGTCCTCAAAGGTAATATTTGTCCGGACGGTGCGGTTATAAAACATACAGCCGCCGACCCGAAATTCTACAATCACACGGGCCCAGCTGTAGTGTTCGAAAGCCATCCAGATTTGCTAGCACGTATCGACGACCCAGATTTAGACGTAACTGCGGATTCCGTAATAGTGATGAAAAATGCAGGGCCCGTTGGCGGGCCAGGTATGCCGGAATGGGGCATGTTGCCAATCCCCAAAAAGCTATTGAAGGCGGGGGTCCGTGATATGGTTCGTATTTCGGATGCACGCATGAGCGGTACTTCCTACGGGACCTGTGTTCTACATGTAGCACCAGAATCTTTTGTCGGTGGCAATCTGGCCTTGATTGAGACCGGCGATATGATCACTCTCGATATTTTCGGCCGTACGCTGAATATGGAAGTCAGTGACGAGGAACTTGCTAAACGCCGCGACGCTTGGACACCACCTAAGCCGCATTACCCTCGTGGCTATGGTTGGATGTATGCACAACATATTCAGCAGGCCGACAAGGGCTGCGACTTTGACTATCTGCAATCAACTGATCCGATAGCAGAGCCAGAACTTCATCATTGATCCCTTTAAACGACTAAACGACTGGAAGAACTATGAAACTTCGCAAAAACAAATTTAAAGCCGCAATCAAACGGGGTGATTATCAAATCGGTCTGTGGAGTGGCCTGCGCTCCACGCTTGTCGCTGAAATGCTAACCCAAGTCGCCGCCTTCGATTGGACAGTAGTCGACATGGAGCATTCCCCGAACGAATTGGTTGACGTCTTGCTCCAACTCCAGGTCGCTCAGCAAGGCCATGCGGAACCGATGGTGCGTGTACCCTGGAACGATCCCGTAATGGTCAAGCGTGTACTTGATATTGGTGCGCAAACTATCCTCTTCCCAATGATCCAAAATGCTGAAGAGGCGGCCGCAGCTGTAGCCGCCGTGCGGTACCCCCAGAATGGAGGCGTCCGCGGCGTGATGAGCCTGGCACGTATGAATAATTACGGCGCCACAACGGATTACTATTTAAATGCGCACAAGGAAATGTGCGTCATCGTTCAATGCGAAACAGAGGAAGCCGTCGAGAATATTCCGGAAATTGCAAAAGTGCCCGGCGTAGATGGTATCTTCGTTGGCCCGAGTGATCTTTCCGCCTCCATGGGTCATATCGGCAACCCGTACCACGCTAGCGTGCAGAAGATGATCAAGAAAGCAGTCGGTTACTGCAAAAAAGCTGGTAAACCCGCAGGCTATCTCACAG
Source organism: Rhodospirillaceae bacterium (assembly GCA_002715005.1). Taxonomy (GTDB): domain Bacteria; phylum Pseudomonadota; class Alphaproteobacteria; order UBA8366; family UBA8366. Next base: position 67,841 of record PAXN01000011.1, on the reverse strand, counting down.
GCGATGAAGTTCAGGCCAAGCAAATGATCGATTGGGGTTACACCTATGTGGCTGTTGGCTCGGATATGGCTGTACTTACCAATAGCTCTCGAGCCTTAGCCAATCGCTTTCAAGAATATGTAGGTAAGAAAATGGCCCGAAAAAAGGCAACCGCAAAGAAGAGAAAAAAGTAAGGAAACAATATTATGGTCGAAACCGTTCTCGTCACGTCACGATTGCAACCGCCAGGTGACGAAACGCTGCCGGTCGATGATTTTGATATCTACGATTTCAACCGTTCCGATGACAGAGTAGAACTATTGGCGAAGTTCGGGGAAAAGACCACAGGTGTCTTTTGCTCGGGCTCCAGCGGTAAGCTTGGTTGCGACTTGATGGACCGCTTGCCCAACCTCAAAATAATTTCGGTCATGGGGGTCGGCTATAATACGGTCGATGTAGCCGCCGCCAAGAAACGCGGTATTATGGTAACCAATACACCCGGGGTATTGACCGACTGTGTAGCCGATATCGGCATGGCTTTGATGCTGGCCATTTCTCGGGGTGTGGTGATTGGCGACGATTACACTCGCTCAGGCGACTGGGTAAAAAACGGGACTATGGCCTACACCACCAAGGTTAGCGGTAAACGTCTCGGTATCGTCGGCTTCGGGCGGATAGGACAAGCAGTTGGCAAACGTGCCGAAGCCTTCGATATGAGGGTCAGCTACCAAGGCCCCAATAAGAAGGATGTTCCGAACGATTACTATGCAGAGCCGTCAGAATTAGCCTCCAATGTCGATTTTCTTATGCTCACATGCCCAGGCGGCCCCGGTACAGAAAAACTAGTCAATGCCGAGGTTCTTGAGGCGCTCGGCCCTTCTGGCATGCTAATCAATATAGCTCGCGGCTCTGTAGTCGACGAGCGGGCGTTGGCAAGCGCTTTAAATAATAATGTCATCGCCGGTGCAGCGCTCGACGTTTTTGAAGATGAACCGAGCGCACCAGAAGACTTGATCGGCCTCAAGAACGTCATTGTCCAACCCCACCATGCCAGCGCGACAAACGAAACCCGCCAAGCAATGGCGGATTTAATGGTGGAAAATCTCCAGCTTTTTTTCAGTGGTAAGCCTGTGAAAACGCCCGTACCAGAGATGGACTGAGCCTATGAAATAGAATGGTTCCAAACCTATCTCTAGGTATCAACAGCCAGGTAGGTTTCCGGAGCGAACTAAGATTTAGCCCCTTCCCAAACAGCATCCTTATCAATCGGATAACATGGTCTCGGCAGGGCCTTCCAATCAAAGCGAGTAAGTATAGGCGTCGTTAAACCCGGCGCATCCACTTCGAAGATTTCATCATTCTCGAAGAAAATATCGAAACCCGCTCGGAAATGGCCACGAGATTTAAGAGCTATGGTCGAAAAGCTCGAAATATCTAAACCGAATTGTTCGATTAGGGCCGGGTCATACATTTGCATTCGACGACTGATCACAAGCAGTATCATATCCCCAATTTTAAGAGCAGCGCTGAGCCCTAGCTTCATCGTACGGCCTTTACGGCAACCACGACGCCCTTTGACGAAGCCATCCGTCAGCGCAAGCACTTCCACCTCGCGGGTGAAGGTTTCAGTAAAGTCATAAGCGGCCGGGTCGTTAAAAGTTGCCTCGAATTTGGCGCCAACACCCTTCTCGTGCGCTTCAGCAGCTACCGCTGGGGCCGAGAATAACCCACAAAGTATGTTTTTAGGCGAAGCATCGAGGAGCGGCAGAAAAAGCCCCGTTGAATTACCGCAACCGCCGCCGCCAGGATTATCCGCAACGTCTGCCAGACACACTTTCTTTTGCCCATCAGACTCTCCTGCCTCAACTGCGAGCGCAACCGCATCCTCCACCGAGGTAAGACGGACAAGGAAGTCTTCCCGGCCAGCCCAAATCTCCTGGGCAAGGCGGTTAGTTATTTCATTCGCTGCCGCTTGCTCACCATAGGCCATAACGGTGATGCCGCATTTTGATAGATCCGCAAATGAAAATGAACCCACAACCGAAACACTAACCAGTGCATCATTATCCTCTTCCGCCTTAGTTGCAGCCCTTAATGCATCCGCATAAGTACCTTCTGGCGCAGTCAACAAACGCACCGATGGCGGAGTGATAGGCAGCCGAATACGACTATTAGCAAACCGTTCACCTTTCAACATACGCCGCAGTACATGGGCTGCTTCAATGGCACGTTCCGGCTGATCTACATGAGGATTGGTTTTGTAGGAAATAATAATATCGGCCTTCTCCATCATAAGCTCGGAAATATTAGCATGGAGATCTACCGTTACGACCACCGGAATATCCTGTCCGACAACATCGCGCACCATTTCGTACAATTCACCGTCGGGGTCTTCGCCGTGAGTTGCAGCCATAGCACCATGATTACAGATATATACGCCATCCAGTGGTGCTTCCTTATCCGCGTCCTCCAACATTTTTCGAACGTCTGCAAGATATCTCTTAAAGAAGCCTTCATCTATTGGACCCCAAGGCTCATAGTACGTGCAGATTGTGGGGATCGGTGTCCAATCACCGCTCTCATCCATTGCTTTTATAAAGGGCTTGATCTCGCGAGCCAGCAAAGGTGCATCTTTTTTCGCTTCAACAAGGATTTCATTACCCACCAAGTAGCAAGACTTTAGGAAATCCTCCTCTGTCGTCACCGGACAAAAGGAATTTACTTCTAACATGATAGATACGATTGCAATACGCGCCATGAGAGCCTCCCCTATTTTTACTACTTCTTTATAAGGCTCCGAGGCGCTGAGAAACAGAGTGCCAAAAAATAGAAGTGCTCTTGACGGTTCTCTTACGCTTCGGTCTTTTAGACCAAATAGTAATAATTTCATATGGAGGAAGATACAATGAGCGACGATGATACGCTTTTTAATCTTCACAACACAGCACTTGGCATCGCGCGAGAACTCGGACCAGGTATAAACACACGGATATTCCCGGGCGATCATGCCATGCTTTCTGTTGTGACCATTGATGCCAATGCGGAAGGTAAAATGCACCATCACCCCGAAGAACAGTGGGGTGTTCTCTTGGATGGTTCCCTCACTCGATATCAGGGTGACAAGGCATTTCCCGTCAAAAAAGGTGATTTCTGGCGCACACCGCCCAATGTGCCCCACACGGTAAAGGCAGGACCGGACGGCGCTACCGTCCTCGATATATTTAGTCCACCGAGGGATGAGTACCGCAAAGCCGGCAGCGGCTTCGGCACAGGGGATGCGTAAGTCAAATGACTGATACCTCTAAAAATGTGACCGCAATTCTTGCCGACTTTGTTCTCAATTCTCGTTTTGAGAATATTCCTGAGGATGTGAAATTGGAATCCGCACGTACCTTATTAAATTGGATGGGCGTTGCTATCGGTGGCTGCAAGCATGAATCCGTAGAAATTGTTTTAAAAACTATGTTGCTCGGAACCGAGGCGGGCCGGGCTTCCATTCTGGGTCGTAAGGAGCAAACCGACGGACTAAATGCCGCTCTTATCAATGGTATTTCAAGCCATGTTTTCGATTACGACGATACGCATTTGGCTACCGCTATCCACCCTGCAGGACCGATAGTGGCCGCGATCCTCCCCATCGCAGAAGAGAAACAAATATCCGGCGCCGAATTCCTCCACGCCATGATCCTGGGTATTGATGTGACCTGTCGTCTAGGCCAATCCGTATCCCCCGAGCATTATAGTGTGGGCTGGCATATATCCGGTACAGCCGGTATCTTTGGTGCGGCGGCCGCCGCTAGCCGATTACTGGCTAATAATCCGCAGCAAACTCGTTGGGCGATGGGTCTTGCTGCCACCCAATCTTCTGGCATGCGGGAAATGTTTGGCTCCATGTGTAAAAGTTTCCATGTAGGCAATGCCGCCAAGAATGGATTGATGTCAGCAATGCTGGCGAGCAATGGCTTTACTAGCTCAGAACAAGGTATAGAGGCTAAACGCGGCTGGGCAAATGTTACCTCGACCAAGCAAGACTATTCATTCATTACCGAAGGGCTTGGCGAGAAATTCCTAATTTCCGAGAACTCTTATAAACCATTCGCAAGCGGCGTGGTGGTGCACCCTGGGATCGATGGCTGCAGCCAATTGCGCGACGCGTATGGTTTAAAACCAAGTGATGTTGAAAGTATTAACCTTAAGGTTAATCCGCTGGTGATGGAACTTACCGGTAAAGAAAGCCCGAGCACCGGGCTCGAGGGGAAGTTTAGTATTTACCATGCCTGCGCCATCGCCATTCAACATGGCAAAGGCGGCGAAAATGAATTCTCAGATGCAGCGGTGAATGATCCTATTGCCGTTTCGCTCCGACAAAAGGTAAAGCCAGAAATCGATCCGACTGTCCCCGCCGACGCCATGGGTATAACCATTAACACCAAAGATGGGCGTACGTTCGAAAAGTATATCGAGAAAGCGCTCGGTAGCCTGGAGAACCCCATTAGCAACGCACAGATGGATGACAAAACACGCGATCTCTGTAGACCGATGCTCGGTGATGCGGGCACGGAAAAGCTTATCGAAACCTGCCGCAATGCGGCAAACCTGGCGAATGCTGCTGATATCGCAAGAGTGGCAACACCTTAAATTTCAAAATATTGGGAGGCAGTATCATGGGCGTTACTGAAGAATTGGCGAAGTTGGCAATAGAGACGCGGTGGGAAGATATTCCCGATGCGGCAGCTGAGTCAGCGAAATTACGTATTCTTGACATGACGGGTATTGCGCTGGCGGGCGCCAACCAGAAATCGACGCTCATTGCGCTTGATACCGCCAGGCATATTGGGGGCACCGGACGTGCAAGTATCATCGGCCATAAGGACCGCACGTCATCTCCCTTGGCCGCCTATGTAAACGCCACGGCTGCTCACGCACAAGAATATGACGACTATACGAAGGGGGTGACCCATGCGAGTGTCGTTATGGTACCAGGCTCATTGGCCTATGCAGAAGATCGCGACCTATCGGGCCGCGACCTGATGGCGGGTTTTATCACTGGCTTCGAAGTAGAAAGCCGTGTCGCGCGTGGGATACGACCAGCCTTATTAGACCGAGGCTGGCATCCAAATGCGATATTGGGTTCCATTGGAGTAGCCGTCGCAGGCGCTCGGATGGGCGGGCTCAATGTAGGTCAGACACGGATGGCGATTGCCGTCGCAGCATCCGAAGGTTCCGGCCTGCGCAAAAATGTTGGATCAATGGGAAAGGCTTTCCATGTCGGTCACGGAGCAAAATGCGGTGTCTTTGCAACTTTGCTGGCCGAGCGAGGATACCAAATGGACCCGGATATTATCGAGCCATCAGAGACTGATGTGGGTGGCCATGAAAAATTCGGCCTCGCGGTATGTTTCGCTGGTGAAGACGGATTTGATCTATCGCGTATGACCGAAAAATTGGGTAAACGCTGGGAATTAGCGGAAAACACCACAATTGTCTGTTTTCATCCCGGCTCCACCGCCCCCGCCTCAACAATTGATGCTGTACTCGACGTTATTGCCGAACACGGGATCCACGCAGATGATATCGAGCGCGTACATGCGGAGGTGACACCACAGGCCCGCGCCATCGCCTGCTATGACGAGGTCGCGGATTCCTATAAGGCACGTTACAGTCTCAAATGGTCCATCGCCGTCAGTTTGATAGATGGCAAAAACGGTCTCGCCCAGTACGATCAATCACGCGTAGACAAAGGCGACGTCCAGCCCCTCATGAAAAAGGTCGACGTTGACGTGCCAGAAGACTTCGCCCATCATCGCGGCCAATGGGGAGTGGATGGCGTCAATTGGGCGGAAATGCGGATCGCCTTCCACCTGAAAGACGGGCGGACGATCAACCATGCACGATCCTATGCGCGTGGTTGGTCAGAAGAGCCAGCCACATGGGACGATATCGTCGGAAAGTTCGTCGATTGCTCGGATGGGGTTATTTCAGCTGATCAACGCGATGATGCAATAGAAATGATCGCTGATCTAGAAACTCTGGAAAATGTATCCCAACTTATGAAAGCGCTCCAACCCGGTTAAATTCCTCACTCTTGCTCGCGCTATTTGCCATTAAATGTTAATCCACGCCGTCAAAAGACGCCGTAAATCCGAGGACCTCATGACGATTATACTGGGATGCATTGCAGACGACTTCACCGGCGCCACCGATTTGGCGAATACGCTCGTCAAAAAAGGCATGCCTACGATCCAGCTGATCGGCGTGCCGAAGGTCAATATTGATCTTGGCGATGCGCAAGCTGTAGTGATTGCTCTAAAGTCTCGGACCATTCCAGCCAAAGAAGCCATCGATCAATCTCTGGAGGCGCTGGCCTGGTTACAGGACCAAAGTGCGCAGCAATTCTTTTTCAAGTATTGCTCCACCTTCGACTCTACCGATAGTGGTAATATAGGTCCCGTTACAGATGCACTTATGGCATCCTTAGGCGAGGACTTCACTATTGCCTGCCCCGCATTTCCTACCAATGGACGGACCATCTATAAGGGCCATCTCTTCGTCGGAGATGAGCTTTTATCAGATTCTGGCATGCGTAATCATCCTCTCACGCCGATGACCGATTCCAATTTGGTGCGGGTTTTGGGACGACAAACACTGCAAAAAGTCGGACTGATTGAATACGCTAGCGTCATAAGCGGTGAGAAAGCTGTGCGAGCCGCCTATGATGAACTTCACCAAGCCGGCGTGCGCTATGCTATCGTAGACGCTATTAGCGACCCAGACCTGATGACGATCGGGGCTGCTTCCACGGACCTAAAACTCATAACCGGCGGCTCCGGAATCGCTCTTGGCTTGCCAGAAAACTATCGCATTGGCGGTTTGCTAAAAGACACTGCAGCTGCCCGGTTACCCTATCAAAAAGGCCACCAAGCCATCGTGGCGGGAAGTTGCTCTATACGCACCCGCGAACAAGTTACCGCTTGGCAGAATAACTGGCCGGCCTTCAAGATTAACGCTAGTGCGGTCATGGAAGGCGAAGAGGTCGCCAAGAAGGCTATTGCTTGGGCAGCACCCTTACTCGATGCCGGGCCAGTATTGATTTATTCATCTGACGAACCCGAAAAGGTTGCCAAAGCTCAAGCCAAGTACGGCAGCAAGCAAGTGGGAGAGAAGATTGAGTGCGTGTTAGGAGTGATTGCCAACTCTTTAGTAAATAATGGCGTGGACCGGTTGATCGCCGCGGGCGGTGAAACCTCTGGCGCAGTGGTGAAGGCGCTTGCTATAGAGGCGCTTCGTATCGGACCGGAAATATCGCCTGGCGTTCCGTGGACAGAATCCATAGGTGCAGTTGAAATTGCTCTTGCCCTAAAATCGGGCAATTTCGGCGAAGATAATTTTTTTGAAAATGCATTCGATATACTCCAAAGAGGAGACGCATAAATGAGCCAGGAAACCAAAATGCGAGACGACATTACACGTCTAGCCAAATCCATGTATGACAGAGGCCTGACCTTCGGCTCATCAGGCAATATCAGCGCGCGTATCGAGGATGGCTGGCTGATGACGCCGACCGGCTCCACCATGGGCAATCTCAATCCGGCGAAAATCTCCAAACTTGACAATGAGGGAAATCTTATTTCCGGCGACCCCCCGACTAAGGAAACCTTTCTGCATATCGCAATGTACGAGGAACGGCCGCAGACCGGCGCTGTTGTCCACCTACATTCTACGCATTCGGTTGCGGTCAGTTGCCTACACGACATCAACCCAAAGAACGTGCTGCCGCCAATCACCGCCTATTACGTTATGAAAATCGGCACGCTGCCGCTGGTACCCTATTTTCCACCGGGCGATTTAAACCTTGCCCGCGCGGTTCGAGAAATGGCGTCTGACCATCATGCGGTACTACTCGCCAATCACGGACCTGTGGTCGCTGGTAAATCACTGGAAGACGCGGTCTATGCTACAGAGGAACTAGAGGAAACCGCTAAGCTGTTCCTGATGCTGAAAGACGTAAAAACAAGATTCCTGACCGACGAACAAGTAGCGGCGCTGCAGGAAAAATTTGCTAATTGAGCCAGCACCCAGGCATCAAAGTCATTTCCGCAAAGACGGGTATCCAGAATGTCGTTTAAGTTCATTCAATGCATGTAAAATTAATTAAGGAATTCTACCCGCCTTCACTTTCATTTGAACTCATCTGGCCCCCCACCCTACCGGGAGTTCCGGACCGAAGACGGTAACGCTATGCTCTCCCACACATCTAATCTTCACCGTTGGCTGACCATGGCTAGTCTTATGCTGGCGGGGGAAGCGATATTCCTCTTGCCTTATATGCGGAAAACCTTTCAAACCTCGCTGGAAGAAGTCTTTCGTATTTCAAGTTTCGAGCTAGGTTTTCTGAGCTCAATGTTTGGCCTCTTGGCGCTCGCCTGTTACTTGCCCGGCGGCTGGCTCGCGGACCGGATATCCGTGCGTCGCTTACTATCCTTCTCGCTCATAGCCACCGGTGCCGGAGGGCTTGTGATGCTGGCGATACCGACCTATCCACTAATGCTTGCGCTGCACGCGTTTTGGGGCGTGACCTCGATTCTCACCTTTTGGGCAGCGCTGCTTAAGGCAACGCGGCTTTGGGGCACGTCAGAAACTCAAGGTACGAGTTTCGGACTGCTCGAAGGCGGGCGCGGTGCCACCGCTGCCGTTATGGCGACACTTGCAACCACGGCCTTTGCCTTCGCTGGCGGAGACGCAAATCCGCGCGCAGGGCTGGTCGCTGTGATATACGTCTATACTGGCGCCCCTTTGCTAAGTGGCATCATTGTCTGGTTTCTACTCGCCGAGGATCCCCCGATGCGAGGCACCGCAAAAAGCTCTGCCGAGGGCTTACTGCGGCGTGCCCTGACGACACCGAAGGTATGGTTTATGGCCGGCATCATATTTTTTGCTTATCTGATTTTCACTGGTTCCTATTACTTCCCGGCATACGCAGAACGCGGCCTTGGTGAAAGCAAACTTTTCGGGGCCCAACTTGGTACATTCCGCGATTGGCTGCGCCCTATCGCTGCAATCTTCGCCGGCTTGATCGCAGACAGAATTGGCGTCACCCGTGGCATCACAATAGGTTTTTCCACTCTCGCGTTGCTTTACGGTTCGCTCTGGGCGGTCCCATCGTCAGCCAGCTCTTACCAATTATTATTCGCGCAGGTTACAGTAATCTCCGTAATGCTGTTCGCATTACGCGGTATCTATTTCGCATTGATGGAGGAATGCCGCATCCCGCTTGCGTTGACCGGTATTTCAATTGGACTAGTCTCTATGATTGCCTATACGCCAGATATTTTCTCACACCTGATCGCGGGCTGGTTTCTCGACACCCATGCTGGGGCCGAAGGATTCCGTTATTTCTTCGGTTTCTTGGCAACAATGGCAACCGTAGGTTTGGCGCTCATTCTCACACTAAACCGCCGGCTACAATAATTACCTCCCTAGTGCTATAAACTATTATATGAATAAGGCCTTACCAAAGACCCTTCTGTTTCAGGCTGAACCGGAGCCGCTTGCCCGTCAAATTCTTACCAAAGTGCCGGAATTGCCACTTGTTACCGTTGATAGTCATGACGCAGTACCAGATGCACTTGATGCGCAAAAACCAGAAATAGTTTTCGCCTTCAAGATCGGCAAGAGTGAACCCTTTCCTCGCGAAGCCATCCTCTGCTGTGATAGCGTGAAATGGATTCAGGCTTCGGGCGCCGGAGTGGATCACTGGACGCCTTGGGACACCAACAAGGTCACAATCACCAATGCGTCAGGCATACATGCTGAAGTGATGGCGCAATACACTCTATGGGCAATCCTCAATCACCGGCTCGGCTTCCCGCGTATGGCGCGTAATCAATCGAAAAGCCTCTGGGATAAGAAACTACTGGTCTCTGCCGCTGGTGCGACACTCGCCGTGATCGGTTTCGGGAGGATCGGTGTGGAGGTTGGGCGGCTTGCTAAAGCCGTTGGGCTCAAAGTCATCGGCGTTCGCGCCCACCCCAAACCGTCCGAACATGCAGACGAGGTGGTCGGCACCGATCGGCTTCACGACGCTCTAGGCAAGGCGGACTTTGTACTTAATGTGTTACCGCTAACCGAGGAAACACGCGGCCTGTTTAACGCGGAGGTCATTGCGACAATGAAACCCGGCGCCTGCCTGATCAATACCGGTCGCGGCCATATCGTGGAGGAAAATGCTTTGGTAGCCGCAATCGAAAGTGGCCGTCTCGGCGCTGCTGTCCTCGACGTTTTTGCTACCGAGCCACTGCCTCCCGAGAGCCCGCTCTGGACATTAGAGAACGTGGTCATCACGCCGCACACTGCCGGCGATATGATTGATTGGGAAGATGACGTAACCAACCTTTTTTGCAACAATCTCGAACGCTGGATCAAAGGAGAAGCGCTGGCGAATATCGTCGATCCGGCACGAGGGTATTAGACGTTCAATATCTCTTTTACACCCTCTAACAACGACGATACCTGCATGTCAGTTGTTGTAGACGCGGTGCACCCCGCCAAAGAGCCTGAAATCACTATATCTCGATTTAATAGCGCCAGAGAAGCTAGCCGCTGCCATTCTTTGTCGCAGCTGACAGCGTCACGATAATTGAAAATTTTACGCCCGCTCGCATTCAACTTAAAGAACGGACCGCCACCGCTGACAGTGATGGGCAGACCCTCCGTCAAATGGCGGAGCTCACTGCGGATGTGCTCACCCATCGCATCAATTTCGCGATGGACATTGAGTGTCAGGATTTCCTGCGTCACACGTCCCGCGGACATAGTAACCGGATTGCCGTTATATGTCCCGGCATGGGTGACGCGACCTTTCCGACCCGGCTCGGTTATCATCATGATGTCTTTTCGCCCAACAATACCACCTACAGGAAACCCACCACCTATGCTTTTACCGAGAGTGGTAATATCCGGCTTAATACCAAAGACCGTCTGCGCACCACCATAACCGAGGCGATAGGCAATCACCTCGTCAAAGATCAATAATGCACCCGCCGACGAACAGCTATCACGCGCTTTTTGAAGGAAATCAGCCGCCGGCACCACCGAGCCCATCCGATTTGCCATCGGCTCGACGATAACAGCCGCAACACCTTCGCCGTGTGCGGCCATGAACGCCTCCAACACTGCAGCATCGTTATAAGGCAATACGGAGACCCTACCGTCACTGCCGGTTAAACCGCCGCTATCAGCAACAACATTGGGATCATCTGCAGGACCGAACTTATCCCGCGGTGGTCCGACAGACCATTGCACTTCGTCGTAGGTACCGTGATAGCTACCTTCGAATTTTACGATTAGCTTGCGGCCGGTCACACCGCGCGCAATACGTATGGCGATCATCACTGCCTCACTACCGGAATTAGTAAAGCGCACCATTTCAGCCGACGGAATTCGTTCGATGAGGAGCTCGGCCAAGGCAGTTTCGTCGCCAGTCATCGTGTGGAAGGCGCTGCCGCGTGTAGTCTGCTCGGTGGCGACCTTCACGACGCGCGGATCGGCATGGCCAATTGCAAGTGACGTTGCGTTCAAACACCAATCATCGAGTAAGCGCCCATCAACATCGGTTACCGTGGAGCCCTCGCCACGCTCAATAAAGATCGGATAAGGGTCGCGGATGATTGCGTCGCGCGTATAGCCGCCAGGCAACACCTTTTTCGCCTCTGCGAAGCGCCCAGCCGAGCCTAGCGTGAGCTCCGCATGGCGCAACTCGATCTCGGCCTTTCGCGCCTTCAGCGCCGAGTAAAAATCGTTAGCGACACTCGTCAGCAGCTTACTCCGCCGCCGCCTTCAAAAGTGGCGCCGGCTGTGGCACCCACTCCGGTGGATTCCAGAATATTTGCGGCCCAATCTCATCGATACTATTAAGCCCCAACTGGGCCATAACCCGATCCATTTCGGTATGAAAAATTTCGAGTGCCCGATATGCCCCCGCCTCGTAGGCTGCGGCAGCACCGAACAGCGTCGGTCGACCGGACATTACCATATCCGCTCCTAGTGCCATGGCTTTTACAAGATCGGAACCCCGGCGAGCACCAGAATCAATTATAACCTTGAGCCGGTCACCAACCGCAGCCTTGGTCTCGGCCAGCACCTGTAAAGGGGCCGGTGCGCAGTCGACATATCTACCGCCATGATTTGATAGCACGACACCCTCAAGTCCCTCATCCGCTGCGAGCACCGCATCTTCCGCACTCTGCAGACCTTTAATCAACAGATTACCTTTCCACATATCGCGAATCTTACGCAAATCCTCCCAGCACTGGCTATCGGTCTTGACTACCGACATCTCCTCTTTGGCCGACAAAACGCTGCGTTCGAGCTCTTCTGGATAGTTCTCCTTCTTAAATTCGCCGCGATTGACATACTGCTTAAGCAGTACCTGATAACACCAATTGGGTTTGACCAACAGTTGGGCAAGGAGTTTCGGTGTGTATTTGAGGGGCGTCGCAAAACCATTTTTCTTATTGTATTCTCGGTTAGGACCAACCGGCCCGTCGACGGTGACGATAAGGGTATCGAAACCAGCCGCCTTTACACGCTCCAGAAACTTCATGCTCATCTCCTTATCCGCCCACATATAGAGCTGGAACCAAAGATTACCGCCCGCCGCTTCGGCGATTTCTTCCATCGGTATTAACGCGTTAGTCGCTACCGTGCACGGCACGCCCATTTTTGCCGCTGCCTTAGCCAGTCCGATTTCGCCACCGTAATAAACCAATCCCGCGGCGCCGGTCGGCGAGATGCCGTAAGGCATAGCTATCTTTTTGCCAAAAATTTCGGTTTCGGTGCTCCGCTTCGAGACGTCGATCAACACCCTGTTCTTAATCTTGAGATTAGTATAGGCAGCACGATTGGTTTCGACCGCAATGCCATCTTCTGCGCCGCCATTTATAAAGTCGAAAATCCCATGCGGCAGGTTCCTCTTCGCTTGCTGACGCAAATCCTCAATGTTGTAGAATTTCGAAATGTCCTTCGGCATTGCCAATCCTCCTTATTCTGCTGCAACCTTGAGGCTGAGCTTCGGTTGCGGCACCCAATCGGGTGGGTTCCAAAAAATCTGCGGACCGATTTCATCGACCGAGTTCAAGCCGAGCTGGGCCATTATGCGATCCATCTCGGTATAAAAAATTTCAAGCGCACGATAGGCGCCTGCCTCGCCAGCAGCAGCCACACCGTAAAGAGTGGGACGGCCTGACATTACCATATTAGCTCCACAGGCAAGCGCCTTTACAATATCCGACCCTCGCCGCGGCCCACTATCAATGATGATTCTAAAATCCTTACCAACCGCAGCGCGCGTTTCCGCTGTCACCTGCAAGGGTGATGGGGCATTATCAACGTATCGTCCGCCGTGGTTAGAGAGAACAACACCATCTAGTCCTATCTCGGCAGCCAATACCGCATCCTCTGCGCTTTGCAGCCCTTTGATTAACAAATTGCCCTTCCACATTTCCTGAATGCGTTTGATATCGTCCCAACACTGCATGTCCGGCTTGATCTGCTTGGTACCTGAAGCCAGATCCAACTGAGTGAGTTTTTTGTTTAACTCCTCAGGATAATTTTCCTTCTGAAACGATCCCCGTTTCATATATTGTTTGAGCAACACCCGAAAACACCAGCCGGGCTTGGCGAGAATTCCGCTCACAAGCTGCGGCGAATAGCGGAGCGGCATGGAGTAGCCATTTCGGTTATTATGCTCACGATTGGCGCCGACCGGCCCGTCTACAGTGACTATCAGCGTCTTGTAACCTACCGCCTGAATATTTTCGACGAACTTCATACGAAGATCTTTGTCGACCCACATATAAAGCTGAAACCAAAGATTTTCACCACCAGCAGCATCCCAGATCTCTTCCATCGGCGTCAGCGCACTAGTCGCCGCAGTACACACGACGCCCATGCGCTGGGCTGCCCTAGCTAGGTCTATCTCCCCACCGTAATTAGTGAGACCGGCAGAAGCCGTCGGCGAGATCCCATAAGGCATCTTAATCTTATTGTTAAAAATTTCCGTTTCGGTCGAGCGTTTCGAAACATCAATGAGAACGCGGTTCTTCGTCTTAAGCTGCTCATAGGCAATGCGGTTATTGCTAAGCGCGATGTAATCTTCCGCCCCAAGATCAATATACTCGAATACGCCTTTGGGCAGCCGCTTTTTCGCCTTTTGGCGCAAATCTTCGATGTTATAGAAGCCCATATCGCTGACGGCCATTACACTACTCCGCTACAGCCTTTAACATCAGCGGCGCCTGCGGCACCCAGCTGGGCGGGTTCCAGAATATATGTGGTCCAATCTCATCGACATTGTTAAGACCTAGCTGCGCCATGACGCGGTCCATCTCAGTCTGAAAAATTTCGAGAGCCTGATAGGAACCATCGGTACCCGCCACCGCAGCCCCCCAAAGCGTTGGCCGCCCAGACATAACGAGATCCGCCCCACAGGCTATCGCCTTGACGAGATCGGATCCACGCCGGGCACCGCTATCAATGATCACAGTGAAATTATTACCGACCGCTTTACGCGTTTCGGCCACCACCTGCAGCGGTGCGGGCGCCGAGTCTACGTAGCGTCCGCCATGGTTCGATAGAACCACGCCTTGCAGCCCGCGCTCCTTAGCGATCACCGCATCCTCAGCACTTTGAAGTCCCTTGATCAGCAGATTTCCAGGCCAGGCGTCACGAATACGCTGCACATGCTCCCATGTGAGATTATCAGTTTTGGTATGCATATGCTTGAGCATCGGATCGGTGATCCGACTGATTAATTCATCGGGGTAGTTGACCATGGTCGGCGCGCCGCGTCTGAGGTAGTGCTGCCCCAATACCCGGATCAACCAGCCCGGCTTAGCTAGCAATTGCGCAAACAGCGTCGCCGAATATTTGAGTGGCATTGAAAAGCCATTTTTCTTGTTGTATTCGCGATTAGAGCCCACTGGCCCGTCAACTGTGATGATCAGGGTTTCGTAACCAACCGATTTGATCCGGTCGATCTGCTTTAGGCTTAGGTCTTTGTCGGGCCACATATAGACCTGGAACCAGAGGTTGCCTCCCTCGCCTGCGGCCTCCCAAATTTCCTCCATCGAAGTCTGAGCGTTGAGAGCAACCGTGCACGGCACGCCCATCTTGGTTGCTGCCATAGCGACGCCGGCTTCGCCGCCATACCACATGAGCCCAGCAGTACCGGTCGGCGAGACCCCATATGGCATCGTCGCCTTTCTGCCGAAGATAGTAGTTTCTGTAGAACGCCCAGATACGTCAACAAGGACCCGGTTTTTGATCTTAAGAGAGGTGTAGGCATCGCGGTTATTTTTCAAAGCGATGCCATCTTCAGACCCACCGTCCACATAACCAAAAACACCGCGCGGAACCCGCTTTTTTGCGATCTGTCGCAGATCCTCTATATTATAAGCGCCGAAATCTCCAACCGCCATCATAACCCCCCTAGCCACGCGTTATATGTTGCACAAATTCATAACGCAGGCACCATTGCCTCGAGTATTCGTTCAGCAGAACCTATTTTCTACTTCCGGTTAACGATTCCCGCAGATCATCGACCACTTGAACCCGGTCGCGATTGTTCCATGGCTTGCGCTGCCCAATCGGCGTATTCTCCACTGTCGGAGAAACCTTCATATGTACGAATATAGGACCCTCCGACGCCAACAGATCAGGCAGATCCGCCTTAAGGTCTTCAAGGTCCGAATAGGAAGCCACTTTCGGATAGCCATTCGCCTTAGCAACCGCAGCATAATCAACGACCTTGGCGTTTGGCACAGGCTGGCCACCGGTAGTAGCATAGATTTCATTATCCAGCATGAAGTGGAAAAAATTCTTAGGTGCTTGTTCAGCAATGGTCGCGAACATACCCATGCTCATATGAATGTCACCATCTGAATCAAATAGCACCACTTTTTTGTCTGGCTGAGCCAACGCGACACCGAGGCCAAAGCCTGAGTGACCTCCCATAGCCGGATCACCCAACGTAGCATCCATCTTCTCATTGTCCGTAATTGGCACCCAATGTTTGCCACCACGACCTGGAATAACAATCGCGTCGCCACGATGTTTCTTAAACTCCTTTAGGAGTTCCGCTGTATCCATCATGATTCAAAGTCTCCTCTACCGATTGAAGCCATGGAATTCGTCGGCGACAAGCACCACGACAGGCCCATTAATCTTTTTACTTTCCTCAAAAGCGACACTGATACGATCAGCATCCTTATCGCTTTCAACAAGATAGTACTTAATCTGAAACGCGTTCAGAAATGGCTCGGTGAAATCAGCCGCTGTATCTTTAGTGACGCCATGACGCGTGTAACCCCGATAACCAACAACTAGCACGACTGGTATCTCTAGGCTTTTAAGCCAACCCCTAATAGAATCACCAGACTCCATCAAGCCTGTATTCTGAATTAGAATGACGGGCGTCGCACCACCTGCCGATAATCCCGAGGCAATAGCGCAAGCATTACCCTCGCGCCCTACACCGACCATGTTTAAGTCCGGATCCGTATCCAATAACGTAAACAGAAAATTAGTTTCGCTATCCGGTAGCCAGACAATATGACTGATACCATGCTCCTTGAATTTTCCATGCACGGTTTCTGGACTAAGTACGTCCGATGATTCGGCCATGAGCCTCCCCTTTACATAAATTTCAACGCCTTTAAGCGCCGTCAGCCTGCAGTCTCACCGGATGCTAGTTTTTGTCAAGATAGTGTAGCGACAATCGCCTATATTGAGAGCACTATGAATGATCTACGCCTCGATTTTCCGGCAACCGGCCGTAACAGCCAAGCAATCTGCGACGTACTTTCATCCTATCTGACCGGAAAGACCGGAGATGTGCTCGAAATTGGCTCAGGCTCTGGTCAACATGCATTGTATTTTGCTAACAACTTTCCATCACTGACATTCTGGCCCACAGATATAGAAACACACCACCTTGCAAGTATTGACGCATGGCAAACGGAGATAGGCCTTACAAACTTGCGCCCGGCAAAGTCGCTCGATGCCTTACGAGCTCATTGGGGGCTCGGTTTGAAAGGCATGGCGCCGGAGACCGGACTTGCAGCAATAATATGTATTAACGTAATTCATATCTCGCCCTGGGCCTTAGCAGAGCAATTGCTTCAGCGTGCAGCACATCATCTCGGAGCAGACGGATTTTTGTATCTCTACGGCCCCTATAAACGAGGCGGGAAACATACAACTGAGAGCAATGCTCGTTTTGATTTGTCCTTAAAGGCAAAAGACCCAGCTTGGGGTGTGCGAGATATTGAAGAAGTAGAGAGGATAGCGGCGGAGAATGGCCTATTACTTCGCCATATAATCGAAATGCCAGCCAATAACTTCTCTCTGGTACTCACACGATGATAAAGTTCAGGAATACAATAATAAGGGGTGATCAATTATGCGTATTCACAATCTTTACGCTGATGAAAACGGTGAGTCTCATTTCCGTGACATCGAAATAGAGTGGGTCGAGGACAGAGGCTATGGCCAATTATCCGAAAGAATGCCGACCAATGGTATAATTTTTCGCCGGACGGTTGGTGATTACGACCTAGACTGGCATCCTGCGCCACGGAGGCAATATATTGTAAATCTAGATGCAGCAGTCCAAATCACCGCCAGCGACGGCGAAGTTCGCATCATTAAAGCTGGGGAAGTCTTCTTAGTCGAGGACACACACGGCAAGGGACATCTTTCTGCTTCTGTCGACGGCAAGGAACGGCATTCGCTCTTTATACCAATAGAGTGAAACTCGGCTGAGTAATAGGACGTAACAACAAACTGCTCTTTCGCCATTATTTCTCAAGAATCTTGAAACCAGTAGTTGTTACCAAGACGATAACATCCATAAATACAAGGTCCTTATTGGGCAAAGCTATCTATACCGCTAGTTAGGATAGCGGCTCTCATCTCGCTAAAAATTCAGGAACGGCCAGGTCTCGGTGAGGCTGCCATGTGGACGATATGGCTAGAAAATATCTCCATTCTACTGCCTGAAATTCCGATATCGATCATGTCGTCAATAATTAGGTACCTCACTCCTAACTGAGCGTTGGCCAAATACCTTCTAGTGAAATAGTCGTACGTTGCATAAGCCTGCGGTATTGGCTCGCATCATACGGCGTGGCCCGATGAACTACAGCTTGGTTGTCCCAAATAACAATATCGTTATTCCGCCATTGATGGCTGAAAACGCTTTGCTCCGCTCTTGCCAGCAAATCATTTAACAATTCGCGGCTTTTCTCATCAGACCAACCGACGATGCCACATGCATGCACGCCAATCAGCAAAGACTTGCGTCCTGTACTGGGGTTGGTTCGGACCAACTTATGTCGTGCGACGATGAAATTCTTAGCGGTTTCGGGTTCGTAAACATATCCGGTTAACTCACGTGACCGTCGAATGTCATGCTCTACCTCCAGCTCCGCGATAGTTGTTCGCTGCAATTTTGATAGACTCTCATAGGCGAACCTTGTGGATGCAAATTCAGTGTTACCCCCTTCCAGCGGCACTTCCCGTGCAGTCAGTATCGAACAAAGCGATGAATGCACCTTGAAGGAACTGTCCATATGCCAAAGCATATTGCCCTTTTGATAAAGCATACGCCGATCATTGGCCTGGATAATCTCACCGGTCTTGATATCGAGATTAGACTGACGTGAAAAAGGCGAGCCCGCTGCTGGATTTGCTCCCTTTCCTACCTCAGGGCGGCCGAAATATTTGCTAAAAACCACCTGCTGATCATCATCCATCGGCTGGTCTCGGATAACCAGAACCGAATAAGTATTAAACGCATCCCGCAAGTCAGTTACCACAGACCGGTTCAACGGCGCGTTGAAGTCTACACCGCCGATCTCCGCACAAAAATCCTTTGCCAAAGGCGTAACTCTCAGCAACATCAGTACTCCCTGCTTTTGATCAGTCGCACTTTAGCCAAAATTAAAGGCACGGGGCAGCCCCGTTGGCAGAGCCTCTAGCCATTGCTATCTTCCTCTCACGATAAACGGTAGGACTAAATCAATTATGACCAGTTACAAAACACTTCTTTATGAAGTCAAAAATAATGCCGCCCGCATAACGCTAAACCGACCGGAAGTGCGTAACGCTATTAATCACGACATGGAGGTAGAATTCAAAAACGCATTACTTCGTGGTAATGATGACGATGAAGCTGGCATGATTATCGTGACCGGTGCGCCGCCCGCATTTTGCTCTGGTATCGATTTGCGCGTTCATCATAAACGTACGCCAGTTGAAACCCGAGCGCACTTTGAAAGTTTTTATTGGGGCTTTCACAAAACCCACCGCAGTCTCGACAAGCCGACACTAGCTGTTTTAAACGGCCCAGCGCGCGAGGCCGGATGTACTATTGCCTTTATGTGCGACATGATCCTCGCCGCCGAAAGTGCCTCAATTGGGCTACCTGCCATCGATCGAGCAATTTTACCAGCCTACCATCTTATGCATTTACCTCGCATTGTTGGCCGTCTCAAAGCCTTTGAAATATGCTTCTCCGGAACGCCCATTGAAGCGCGAGAGGCCGAGCAGCTGATGATCTTCAACAAGGTGGTACCCGATGCAGATCTCGCAGAAGAAACTGAATTTTGGGTTGAACGCTTTGCGCATAAGTCTCGCGCAGTAATGAAACTCGGCAAAGAGGCATTCTATCGTGGCCAAGATATGGAATTTGAAAAGTCTATTCGCATGGTAGGCGACGTGGTCGCCATCGTAGCGGGTTTGGATGACGCAAAGGAGGGTATCGGCGCATTCCTTGAAAAACGCGACCCAGACTGGAAGGACGAATAGCTCTATGACGACAGAGAGCGAAATTACACTACCACTAGAGGGACTAAAAATCCTCGACTTGAGTAGAGTCCTAGCCGGTCCTTTTTGCTGTGCATTAATGGGCGAACAAGGGGCTGACGTTATAAAAGTTGAACGCCCTGTCACTGGTGATGAGAACCGCCGTTGGGGTGACTTGTGGCATGGAGAGAGTATCGACTTCATGAATGTGAACCGCAACAAACGCGGTATCACCGTGGACCTTAAAAGCGATATGGGCCAAGAGATCATTCGCAAACTCGCAGGCTGGGCAGACGTGCTGGTCGAAAGTTTTCCACCCGGTAAAGTAGAAAAATTTGGGCTAGATTATCCAAACCTAAAAGAGGTGAATAAGCGGCTAGTTTATTGCTCGCTATCCGCTTTTGGTGATAAAGGCGAACTGCGCAGTAAACCCGGATATGATGGCACGCTGCAAGCCTTTTCCGGTCATATGCTGATAACCGGTGAGGCAGACGGCGGGCCAGTGCGCACCGGCGCATCTGTTATTGATATGAGCACCGGCTTTACCGCGTATAGTGCTATCATGACCGCACTTTGGGCACGCGAAAAATCTGGCAGAGGCCAGCGTGTGATGGTCTCACTTCTTCAAACTGCGCTTTCCGTAATGGGATCTCATGCTGCAGTATTCTTGAATACTGGCCATCAACCCAAGCGGGCTGGTGGCGGTCTCAGCCATCTGTCACCCTATGGTGCTTATAAAACGAAGGATGGATATATTTCTGCTGGAGCACTGAGCCAAGATGCGTGGATTCGATTCTGCCGTGCGTTGGGGCGTGATGACTTAACTAGGGAAGCCTGCTTTGCGGATTTACCGCAACGGCTCGAAAACAAGAAACAATTGGACGATATCCTCAATGAATCTTTTCTTCAAAAAACCTCAGCCGAATGGATCGAGAGGTTTGAAGCGGAAAAAGTTGTAATTGCTCCCATCAATTCACTGTCCCAATCGCTGGGTCACCCGCAGGTAGAGGCAAATAATTTGATCGTCTCGACAGACCATCCCCATGGCAATTTAAAACTAGTGGGCCTGCCATTCAGCCATGACGGCAAAAAAACTAAACCACAACGCCCCCCGCCGTTGCTCGGCCAACACACCAATGAAATTCTGATGGAGTTCGGCTACTCATTGGCGGAAATCAAAACTTTACGGAAAGACGGAGCTATCTGACCATGCCGTACAATTCGACTAACAGCGATAAACCAGGTCCACTGGAAGGGGTCCGCGTTATAGACATCACCACTTTTATTCTGGGACCTTTTGCTTCGCAATTCCTGGGCGATATGGGGGCCGACGTAATCAAGGTGGAAACTGAGACCGGAGATGCCAGCCGCAACACCGGCATCAGGAAAAACGATAATATGGCGGCCTACTTCATGGTTTTTAACCGTAACAAACGAAGTATTTCTCTTAACCTCAAAAGACCTCGGGCATTCGACGCACTGATGAAGCTTTTAGAAACCGCTGATGTCCTGGTCTACAACATGCGGCCACCAGCAGCAAAGCGCTTGGGCCTGGACTATGAATCGCTCAAGGAACGATTTCCACGTCTCATTCACGCCTCCGCCTGTGGCTATCATAAAGATGGGCCAAACGGCCACTTAGCAGCTTTCGACGATACTGCCCAGTCCGGCAGTGGCCTCGCCCATTTAGTCGAGCGTTATAGCGGCAAGCCTGGATACCTTCCCTCTGCTATCGGCGACAAGACCACCGGCCTTACTTTAGCCGCTGCTATCGGCATGGCGCTTTACCAACGCGAGCAGACGGGGTACGGGCAAGAATTGCACGTACCGATGGTCGAAACTATGGTTTGGTATGGTATTCCTGAGCATCTTTGCCACGGTGTCTTCAACGAACCCGAGAAAGGTATGGACGGACATGCCCAAATTCTGACGTCATTTCGTCGACCTTATGCCTGCTCACAGGGCTATGTCACTATCCATGCGGCGACAGATGCACAGTGGGGAAGGCTATTCGCCCTAATCAACCAGCCGGACCTCATCAACAATAAAAAGTTCAACTCACGCCAGACTCGATCCGCCAATATTCACGAGCTGTATTCTCTTGTAGAGAACAGTCTCGGCAATAAAACCGATAAGGCTTGGCTCTCCCTATTTGAGGAACACGACATCCCCGCAGGCCCCTATCGGACGCTCGAGGGCGTATTCAACGATCCCTACTTCAACTCGTCCGGCTTTTTTCAAAGTCACGAGCACCCTAGCGAAGGTACCATCAAAATGATGGCAAACCCGATAACCTTCTCAGGCGCCTCTACTAGTGTACGTCGCATGCCACCGGGGTTAGGCGAACATTCCGCAGAAATACTTGAAGAGCTTGGCTACAGTAGCGATGACACCGCAGATATTATGAAATTTGCAGATTAGCAGAACTAGAGGAATACAATCATGGGCCCCCTCAAAGGTATGAAGGTTGTAGAAATGGCAGGAATTGGTCCCGGCCCTTTCTGTGCATCTCTATTTGCAGATCTCGGCGCCACCGTGATCCGCATTGACCGCCCAGTTCCAAGCGGGCTCGGCACACCGCGACCACTCGAGTTTAACCTCGCTATGCGGAGCCGTCCCGCAATTAAGGTGAACTTGAAAAAACAGGAAGGTATTGAGTTCGCCATGACCCTTATTGAACGCGCCGATGCGCTCATTGAGGGCTTTCGCCCTGGCGTTATGGAGCGATTAGGACTTGGCCCTGAAGATTGCTTTACTCGCAACCCAAAGTTGGTTTTCGGACGAATGACCGGCTGGGGCCAAGAGGGACCCATGGCCAATGCAGCGGGCCACGACCTAAATTATATAGCTCTCACTGGCGCACTCCATGCGACTGGCCAAAAAAATGGACCGCCAACTTTCCCCATGAACTTGCTCGGTGATTTCGGTGGCGGTGCCATGTACCTGGCCTTCGGCGTTATGAGCGCTATTTACGAAGCACAACAATCTGGCAAAGGCCAAGTTGTAGACTGCGCAATGGTCGACGGGGTGGCCTCCTTGATGACTAGTATTTACGGTATGTTTGCCGGGGGGCTCATGACCCACGAACGCGGCACTAATTCGAACGATTCCGGGGCGCATTTCTACAATGTTTATGAATGCAAAGATGGCGAATGGGTCTCTATTGCCGCCATAGAGCCAAAATTCTATGAGGAACTTTTAGGCTATTTAGGAATTTCCCAGTCGAACTTACCTAGCCAACGAGATCGGGAACACTGGCCAAAAATGAAGGCACTCTTTGCCTCTAAATTTATCACAAAGACCCGCGAGGAATGGCGCACTATAATGGAAGGTACAGACGCCTGCTTCGCCCCGGTACTTACCGCCAGCGAAGCCCCCGAGCATCCTCATTTCAAAGAGCGCGGAACATTTGTCAATGTCGCAGGCGTACCCCAACCACTAGCCGCTCCCCTATTTAGTCGTACCAAACTAGCATTACCGACCATGCCGGTAAGCCCTGTATCAATTGCTCCCTCCGACATACTTGGCGAATGGATGGATGATACAGAAATTGAGGAGATCATTGCTAACGGCGGCGTAGAATAAATCTGGGCCTTAAATAACTGAAGCCCAAGGGACCTTTTCAGCCGACTTCCCCCGGGGTACGATGATAAATATGCAAATATAGACACAATCACACCAAAGTGCGCTGACAGGGAGATCGACTATGGTTTCATTTCAACCTACGCAACTAGGAACGCGACACATGTGTTCTGCAGGCCACTATTTGGCCGCACGAGCCGGCTTCGAGATACTTGAAGCAGGCGGCAATGCAATAGACGCTGGCGTTGCTGCGGGTATGTCATTAGCAGTGCTTCAGAGCGATATTGTAAATGTCGGCGGTGTCGCCCCCATGATCCTCTATCTCGCGGACCGCGACGAGGTAAAATCTATTTCCGGCCTTGGTTGGTGGCCCAAAGCAACAGATATCAATATGTTCATTTCTGCCAATGGTGGCGCCATCCCACACGGCGTGCTGCGCAGTGTCATTCCTGCCGCCCCGGGCGCCTGGACAGCAGCGCTTAGTGAATTCGGTACAATGACATTTGCCGAAGTTGCTGAAGCTCCAATTAAATACGCTCGCGATGGGTTTGCCATGCATCCGACCATGCATGACACATTACAGAATACTAAAGATAACCTAATGCGGTGGCCACAAACCGCTGAAATTTATCTTCCCGGCGGCCAAATTCCCGAGGTTGGCGATAATTTCGTTCAAAGCGATCTTGGGAAAACGCTGCAGTACTTGGCCGATGAAGAAACCGCAGCCAACGGCACCAGGGAAGACAAGATCGAAGCAGCGCGCAAAGCCTTCTATGAAGGCGACCCTGCCCAGGCTATCGCCAAATATCACAAAGATAATGACGGTCTCATGACCGCCGATGACCTAAAAGAGTTTCGTGTTGAAATAGAAGATCCAATTTCGCGAAACTACTTCGGCTTCGATATTTATACCTGCCAACCCTGGTGCCAAGGACCTGTTCTTCTGCAAATAATGTCACTCTTAGATGGGTTCGACCTTAAGGGGATGGAACATAATTCCGCCGACTACATTCATACGATGGCGGAATGTATCAAATTATCGTTTGCCGATCGGGAACGCTATTACGGTGACCCACGCTTTGTGGATGTACCCATCGATTATCTGCTCTCTGATGAGTATGTAGCCGAACGTCGCAAACTTGTAGATATGGCGAAGGCCTATCCTGGAATGCCACCTTTTGGCCAAGTTCCTGGCTATGACGGGCCCGGCTCAGGCCCCGCATCCGCGGCCGTACACGGCCCAGTCGAACACTCCTATGACACCTCATATGCCTGTGCAGTAGACAAAGATGGTAACGCTTTTTCGATTACACCGAGCGATAACTCAAGCCAAACGCCTATAATTCCCGGTCTCGGCTGTGTCGCGTCTGGCCGTGGCTCGCAAAATTGGGCCGTGCCAGAGCATGCATCCTGTATCGCACCAGGTAAAAGACCGCGCCTCACGCCAAACCCAGCACTTGCTATCAAAAAAGGAGAAGTAACCATGCCATTCGGCACGCCCGGCGGAGATGTGCAATGCCAAGCAATGACCCAGGCCTTTTTGAACGTCAATGTCTTCGGCATGGAAATGCAAGAAGCTATTGAAGCACCACGGTTCGCGTCCTATAGCCAACCCAACTCTTTCGAGCCACATGAATCCGATCCTGGTAAAATAAAGGTTGAAAGCCGGGTATCTCAAGCGGTGAGAGACGATTTGGCCAGTCGCGGCCACGTAGTAGAGGATTTCCCGGAGTTGACTCGTGCCGCAGGTGCGGTCTGTGCGATTTATCGTGATGAGAAGGCTCGGCTCTTTGGCGCCGCCGACCCGAGACGTCAATCTGGCATGTTGGGCTGGTAAAGGCAGTCTGCGATATTGGTTTGGGTGCTTAGTAGAGCTCGTTTTCCCGAATGTTCTAGATTTGTTGATTAGTTATATCAGCGGTATTTTCAATCTGCTACTCGCAAAAACCAAACGTTACCTTAAACCTGAATAAAAGTTACTAAATTTAGTTATTGTGTGAGTTAATTGAAATTCTCGCATAATACGGTCACGTGCAATTCCACCCATTTTAATGCGCAATTCGGCAGCACCTTTGACCTCCTCAAGTGCTGCAGCAAGCTTAACCGGGTCTTTGGGGGGCACAATAATACCCGCCTCGCCCACCAAATGGGCGGCATCGCCAACATCCGTTGCTACGATAGGACGTTCTGTTGCCATCGCCTCTCCGATCACATTGGAGAGGCCTTCGCCGAACGCTGACGGTACTACGAGCACGTCAATTGCGGAAAGCATATCCGCCACGTCCGAACGTTCACCTAACCGCATCAGGCCCGGGGCGGATGACAACCCCTCAGTCCCTTTACCTATCGCTAAAGTGGAAATCCCTCTCATTGTCGAAATAGCTGTTAACAATGTTGGGTAGTCCTTCATCGGATCTACGCGGGCGACCACACCAACCACGAAAGCATCATCAGCAATCTTAAGAGATTGACGAATACGGTCGCGTGCATTGGCATCAAACTTATAATGGTCTGTGTCAAAGCCATTATGAACCACGGCAAAATTTCGAGGCCGGTAACCAATCGAGCGATGCTGATCGAGGCCCGCATAGGAATTTGCGACAATGCCATCGGGGAATGGAGAGAGCAAAGCGCATAAACGCAAAACGACACGGAATAGTAAGCCATATCGTGATGGATCCATATCTGAGCAACGAATGCCCCAAATTAGCTTTGTAAAACGACGGCGACCAGACAAATAGAGCGAAATCAATGATGCCAAATCGGCATGATACATCCAACTTTGAATAAATTTCGGTTTATACTCGCGTATGAACTTAGCAAGCCTAAACAGTGCGATGAGGCTCGGACGACCTCGCCGCATGCCAAGGCCAATCACCTGACAACCTGCCTTCTTCAATCGTTCGAACTGGCTACCACCGTCTATTAAACTAACGATGATTGGGCTATTACCCTCACACAGCTGTGAAAGGACCATCTCGGCCAGCATGGTCTCAGCACCACCGGTATTCAAATCGGTGATAACATGCAGAACAGTTTGAGAACCTTTATTATGAGTTGGAGCCGCCATCGATTAGCCCAAGCCTTTATCGCTGCAAAAAACGGTAGGCCAAACGGGCAAACCATTTCTTTGAAGTGCAGCTGATATTATCAAATGTAACAAATCCGGGAAGTAAGCTGAAAACCGTCATTCGCTCCGTAGTTATAAGTCTGGCAGGCAGAAAAACAGCGGATTTTAGTATTACGGAGGTGAAAATTGATATGGACATATCATCCTACATTTCGACGTGGAAAATTGATCCACGGGATAGCTTCAACCGTATTATCTTTTAGATAATACGAAAATAGTGTATGCGACAGGCTGCATTCACGGCAATCATAACACTGCCGTCTTTTTAAGGTTTGTATCGTTGATCGTCTCCACTGTAACCGGCGGAGATCAGATAGGAGAAATTAAAGTAATGTCCGATAACGAATATGACGTCATTGTCGTAGGCGCCGGAAACGCCGCTATGTCTGCGGCGTTTTCAGCACACGAGCATGGATCCAAAGTAGTTATGCTTGAAAGCGCAGATGAAGACGAAGCGGGGGGCAATAGCCGTTACACGGCAGGAGCGCTTCGGTTTGCTCATAACGGCTTAGATGATGTCGCCGCCTTAGTCGACCTCACTGACGAAGAAAAAGAAAACAACGACTTCGGCACTTATACGACAGATCAATTTTTTGATGATATGTTCCGTGTTACTCAGTATCGAACCGATCCAGAATTATGCGAAATATTGGTGACTCGATCTAACGAGACGATGCATTGGATGCGCGAACAGGGCATGCGGTTCATGCCTATGTACGGTCGTCAAGCATTTGAAGTAGACGGAAAAATGAAATTCTGGGGCGGTCTAGTGCTTGAAGCCTGGGGCGGGGGACCTGGTATTTGGGAAATGCAATCAAAAATTGCAAAGGATAAGGATATCCCAATTCTCTATGAGCATCGCGTGATTAATCTTCTTTATGATGACGAAAAAGTGTATGGCGTTAAAGTAAAGCATAAAGGCACGGTCACAGAAATGAGAGCAAACTCGGTTGTTCTCGCTTGCGGAGGGTTCGAGGCAAACTCCGACTGGCGCACACGATACATGGGCCCAGGTTGGGATTTGGTTAAGGTCCGCGGCACTCGTCACAATATGGGCGCAGGCATCAAAATGGCGCTCGACATCGGTGCGATGCCCTATGGTAACTGGTCGGGCGGACATGCTGTCGGTTGGGATTTGAACGCACCAGAATTCGGCGACCTAGCGGTGGGTGATAACTTCCAGAAACATTCCTACCCACTTGGCATCATGGTAAAT
Source organism: Rhodospirillaceae bacterium (assembly GCA_002715005.1). Classification (GTDB taxonomy): domain Bacteria; phylum Pseudomonadota; class Alphaproteobacteria; order UBA8366; family UBA8366. Next base: position 40,071 of record PAXN01000011.1, on the reverse strand, counting down.
GCTAAAGGCGAACGCTTCGTTGACGAAGGGGCCGACTTCCGGAATTACACATATGCCAAATATGGTAAAGAAATTCTGAATCAGCCTGCACAGTTCGCTTGGCAGATTTTTGATCAGAAGGTCACCAAATTGTTACGCGATGAATATCGCATCAAGCAGATGACAAAGGTCACGTCTGATACGCTTGAAGGTCTCGTAGAACAACTGGAAGGTGTTGATGCTGCGGCATGCCTTAAGACGTTAAACGAGTATAACGATGCTGTGATGGACGACGTTCGTTTCAATCCTGCAGTCCTTGACGGACGCGGCACCAACGGATTGGATGTGCCGAAAACCAACTGGGCCAACAAGCTTGATGAACCGCCGTACGAAGCCTATGCAATAACATGTGGGATTACTTTCACGTTTGGCGGCCTTCGGATCGACGGTGAAGGGAGAGTGCTCGACACCGACCTGCAATCAATACCCGGACTTCATGCTGCTGGTGAATTGGTAGGTGGCTTGTTCTACTTCAATTATGCCGGCGGTACCGGCCTTATGAACGGCTCCGTATTTGGCCGTATCGCTGGTGCCACTGCGGCCGGAGTACGACGGAATGCGTAGAAACTTTGAGTGGAGATAAAGATTTGGCGACGAACGGCTCTTCCTTGAGACGTTGAAGGNTAAGCTATGCTCTCGTTATAGGCTAAAACACCAAATGCACATTAAATGGAGCCCGCTAACACGGCGACAGGTGCGTGGCATGCGCTTTCCCAACCAGATTGACACACCCCTCTGCCTCACCGCAAACTACCAATCATAAAATTGGGGGGAAAGAATGGCCGATACATTATATGACGTTGTCGTCGTCGGCGGCGGAAACGCTGCCTTATGCGCTGCGATGGCGGCCCAGGAAAATGGTGCTAAAGTTTTGATTCTTGAGAAGGCGCCTGAAGAAAAACGTGGGGGTAACTCCAATTTCACTGGTGGCGGCTTTCGGGTTGTTCATCATGGAGCGGATGACATTAGAGCTATAGTGCCGGACTTGACCGACGAGGAAATTAGCAAAACGGATTTTGGCGAATACAGTCGTGACCGTTACCTCGATGATCTTTTCAATGTTACTCAATATTACATAGACCCTGATCTTGCAGAGTATATCGTAGATAATGCCACCAATGTGGCTCAGTGGTTGCGTTCGAAAGGTGTTCGTTTTCTCGCTAATTACGGACGACAAGCATTTCTTCACGAGGGCCGATTTAAATTTTTCGGTGGTGTAGTTCTGTACGCTAATGGTGGTGGCCTTGGCTTAGTGGCCTCGGAATATGAGTATGCCGAAAAAAATGGTATCGAAATTCGTTATCAAACCGCTGCCAAGAGCCTCATCGAAGGTCCATTGGGCGTTCAAGGAGTTAGAGTGGTACACAATCGCATCGAAGAGGACATTCACGCAAAATCGGTTGTGCTCGCTTGCGGTGGCTTCCAAGCCAACCGAGAAATGCGCACCAAATATCTTGGGCCCGGCTTCGATAGCGCAAAGGTACGCGGCACCCGCTACAATACTGGCGATGGTATTAATATGGCTCTCGATATTGGTGCACAATCCTATGGCCAATGGTCAGGCTGCCATGCGGTATCTTGGGAGCGTTACGCCACAGACTTTGGCGAACTAGAAACACCCCATGCAGGCTATCGCCACTCCTATCCCTACTGCTTAATGATCAACGCGGAGGGGAAACGTTTCCTAGATGAGGGATTCGATGAACGCAACTATACTTATGCAAAATATGGACGAATCGTTATGCAACAACCCGGCGGATTTGCATGGCAGGTATTTGATTCTCAAGTGAAACATGTCATGAGGGATGAATATAAAACGCGTGGTGCCACTAAGATCACCGCTAACACCCTTGAGGATTTGGCTGACAAAATGCCGGATGTGGACGGTGCGCAAATGTTAGCAACCATAAAAGAATATAATGACGCGTGTCAGCTGAACACCGACTTTGACCCAAATGGTAAGGACGGGCGAACCACTAAAGGGCTAGAGGTCGAAAAAACTAACTGGGCAAATACAATTTCCGAACCGCCCTTTGAGGCATATTCTGTCGGTTGTGGTATCACCTTCACATTCGGTGGATTGAAAATTAATACTTCTGGCGAAGTTTTGGATACTGAAGACATAGCCATACCAGGCCTCTACGCAGCTGGAGAATTGGTTGGTGGGCTATTCTATTTCAATTACCCTGGCAGTACAGGCTTAGTAGCCGGTTCCGTTTTCGGGCGGCTTGCAGGTAATTCAGCCGCCGCACACACGACGGATTAAAGTTTCAATAATCGGGGCATTTCAAAAAACTCTGAACGAGTGTCATATATATAATCTGCACTTAATCGTTACCGTTGGATACATCCAAAAAAACTCTCTTCTACCAACCAATAGCATAGCTTTGAATAGACCTTGGACTGGCCCCACCCAGTAATACACCTTGTTCTTGATCAATGCCGGCAGCAACACCCCGGCTTTGGCTCCAGGCTCCTGTCACTCTCACGTCATGGCCTCGCTTTTCTAATTCTATGATAGTCTCTTTGGGTATTCGCGCCTCTAAAGTAAGATTTCCCGGCTGAGAAAGACGTGGATAGAAGGAACTAGGCGCATGTTTAGTACTAAAATTAGGATAATCGATAGCCTGTTGCAGATTCATCCCAAAATGGACCCGGCGCAGGAAGAAGTTCATACCCCACTGGTCCTGCCTGTCACCACCCGGCGTTCCAAACGCAAGCGCCGGCCTACCGTCTTTGAGCGCAATGGTCGGTGATAACGAAGTACGTGAGCGTTTACCCGGTGAGATTGCATTGGGATGATCTTCCATCCCTTCCATAACCCAGAACATTTCACCGCGCGTACCGATCGGAAAGCCGAGATTGGGAACGCAAGGCGAAGAACGGAACCAGCCACCGCTTGGGGTAGAGGCCACCATATTGCCGTATTGGTCAATAATATCTAGATGGCAGGTGTCGCCTTTATGAGAAGACGTATCTAGACCGAAGTCTACGTCAGCCAGAGATTTGAAAAAGGTAGGTCCACCGTAATCATCAACATCACCTGGACGCAGCTCATATGAAGCATCCCCGCCCACAAGCTTGCAGCGCGATTCGTTGTAGCCATCTGATAGTAGCGTATCGAAGGGCACATCAACAAAGGTCGGGTCACCATAGAATTTTTCGCGGTCAGCCATCGCAAGCTTGTTACATTCGACGACTGTATGAATGAAATCGGGCCCGTTCGGCTCCATTGCAGCCAAATCAAAGTTTTTAAGTAACGCTAATTGTTGAAGAAACACCGGCGCTTGGCTCCACGATTGCGGCTTGCACACTTGATACCCAAAATAGTCATAGTTGAGCGGGTCTTCGACTGGAGCCTGCCAATTCGCCATATCCTCACCAGAGAGTAAGCCGCGCTGCCGCTGACCCGTCGTATCCAGCACTTCACTTCGATAAAAACGGTCAATCTCCTCGGCGACGAAGCCTTTATAAAATGTCTCACGCGCCTTATCGATTTGGCACTCACGATTACCACAGACGGACTTGGATTCTTTGATTATCCGTTCATAAGTTTCTGCTATTAGCGGGTTGGTGAAGAGCGAACCCGAACGCGGAATTTCGCCATTCTTCAGATAAACCTCTGCCGACGTGGTCCACTCTGTTTCAAACAAATCACGAAGCATTCCTAGCAACGGCGGAATNCGGGGCAAAACTGGGTAACCATTCCGGGCTAAATCAATAGCACGTGTCAGCACATCACATACGCTCTTCGTACCGTAATCGCGCAGTAAAGTCATCCAAGCATCAAATGCACCGGGCACACAGCCCGGGAGCAAGCCAGAACCCGGTACCACGGATACGCCAATGTCGCGAAAATGTTTAAAAGTGGCAGCCGAAGGTGCAGGCCCATGGCCACAAATGACTTTTACCTCTTCAGATTTTGCGTCATAGAATATAATCGGCGCTTCCCCACCAGGCCCATTCAAGTGAGGTTCAATAACTTGTAACGCAAAGGCTGTCGAAACCGCTGCGTCAAAAGCATTACCACCGCTCTCTAACATATTCATCCCAGCAGCAGACGCTATCCAATGAGTACAAGTAACTACCCCAAAACGCCCACGAATTTCCGGACGGGTAGTGAAAACCTCATCCATCGCCATTGAACCCATGCCCTGCGCTGCGCCCAAAAAGCGCGCATCATCCCTGCCTTTATCACTGGCCATCAAATCTCCTCGCACTTTTCTTTTGNGTATTTTTTTAAACGTTCTTTTCCGCGAGCACCTGCCTAGTATATTCCACCAGACCACCAGCCTCCATCAGCTTAACTAATTCAGAATTGATCGGCTGAAATGTCGTTTCGTAACAGGTGCTGAGGTTTCGAACTACCCCGGCCTCCAAATCTAATTCCACCAAATCTCCAGTAGAAACATATTGATCTATATCCGTCACATAAACCGCCGGTAGACCCAGATTGATTGAGTTTCTCAAAAAAATTCGCCCAAAACTAGGCGCGATTACAGCAGCCACACCTGCTTCGGTCATCGCACCCGGTGCTTCTTCTCGGCTAGAACCGCAACCAAAGTTATTTCCACCAANGATAATATCTCCAGCAACTACCTTTTCAGGAAAATCCTCATCAGCACCTTCCATCAGATGGGTTGCCATTTCACCTGGGTCATAGACTGGCTTAAAATAACGTTTTGGAAAAATTTGATCGGTATTAATGTTTTCGCCAAACACCCAAGCTTTGCCCTTGATACTCATGATTTTTGATCTCCCATCTTCAGTACGAAGGCATCAATACTAGTTCCTAAGCCGACGTAAGCGTCAAAAAAAATCTACTAGCTTCGCTAAGCAATGCATATCCAGGCAAAGGACTATTTTACTACCGCTGCTGGCGGAGCAATCTCTCCTGCTACAGCGGAAGCCGCCACGGTTGCCGCCGAGGCAACGTAAATTTTACTTTCGGGGCTGCCCATGCGGCCGAGATAGTTACGGCTGGACGAGGTAATCGAAACTTCCCCTGACCCAAGCATACCAAGCTGGCAACCGCTGCAAGGACCGCAGCCGGTGGAACCAATATCAGCTCCTGCTTCGACAAGTGTTTGGATGATACCCTCATTCATAGCCGCCAAATAAATCTCTGTTGAGCCAGGGTTGACGATCATACGTGTGCGTGGGTGTAGTTTTTTGCCCTTGAGCACCGCGGCGGCAGCTCGGAAATCCTCAAGCCTGCCGCCAGTGCAGGTACCCAATACAGCTTCGTCAATTTTAACGCTGGCAAGTTGTGAAGCGGGCTCCACATTTGCAAGATCATGCGGTAGTGCCACCATTGGTTCCAATCCGTCCACATTCACATCGTAGATGGCTTCGTAATCTTTGTGTGAGTCGGTGGTCTGGGGCGAACAGAGGGCACGATCCTTGCGCCCCTTCATATATTCCCAAGTCACATCGTCAGGCGCAATATAGCCGGTTTTTGCACCAATCTCGATAGCGAGATTACACATGGTAAGCCTATGATCCATACTCATAGATTCAACCGTAGGACCCGCATATTCTACAGCTTTGTAGGTACACATAGCCTCACCATATTGGCCAAGCATTTTCAGCAATACGTCCTTCGCTTCAACCCAAGGCGATAATTTCCCATGCACATCGACACGGACGGTGTCAGGGACCCGAAGCCAGGTAGTGCCTATACACATAGTAGACGCTAAATCTGAGTGCCCCATGCCTGTGGCAAATGCCCCAAGCGCGCTGTAGGTAACGGTATGAGAGTCAGAGCCCACAGAGAGTGAACCAGGATAAGCAAAGCCTTTCTCCGGGATAACAATATGGCAGACCCCATCGCCCGGGAAAAAATTCTTGATCCCCTGCGCTTCCATCCAGGCACGCGATTTCGCTTGGCTTTCCGCATCTTGAATTCGCGGCGGCGGATAGACATGGTCAAATATCACGACTACCTTATCGGCATTCCATACCTTTTTACCCCCCATTTGTTCAAACCGGCGCATCACCTTCGCGATGCCTCGGTCGTGACACATAAGGCAATCAGGCTCTACGGTAACGATCTCGCCAACCTCGGCGCCGGACTTCCCTGCATGTTCGGCAATAATTTTGGCTAATGCGTGAATATTCTTCCTCCTCAAAGCACCCGACTATGATAAACAGTACCGCAATTAAACGCTACGCCCAGACTGCGCCAATATTCTTTGCCTAATGCCGCGAATAACAGAGTACCGAAATTATTCTTTTTTGGCCCCTTCTATAGCATCTAGCACCTCTGAATAGCCCGAGGCGAGTTGGTCTTTATATTTTTCCTTCAACCCGAGAGAAGCACACCAGCGAAGTGTCTCTGCAGTAGCCTCCGCCATACGCGGTTCCTGACCAATTTCCCGAAGTGTCTCGGCCACATTATCCATTTCATCGGAACGACGCTTGGCGTGAATCACCGAGCGAGGCATATTGAAATTACACTTCTCCCGCCAATCGCGGCCTTTCATGGATTCGACAACAGAATCCAGCACCTCATCTTCAATGCCAAAATGGCGCGCTGCCTGCATACACTCCAGATAAAGCGCCTCTATACCCTTCATTGTGATAGAACGAACCATTTTACAAGCCGAAGCCTGGCCCACCTCCTCTTGAATAAAGGTGAGGTTCATTCCGAAAGGGCGCGCCATCTGAATGAACGTCTCGCCACCATCCCCCCCAATAAACATCGGTACCGCTTGGCGGTTACCCGGCACATTTGCCATTACCGAACCTTCCACAAAATGCGCACCGCTAGGCTTGATCAAATCTCGTACTTTGCGTTTCTTGCCCGGTGAGATGGAATTGAAGTCTAGGTAATATTGCTGCGGATGAAGGTGCTTCGCCGCTTCCTCTGCGACGACTAAACAAGCCGAGCAGGTCACCGTCGCAAATATGATGTCAACACCAAAAACTGCTTCAGCGATAGAATCGCAAGCTTTTACGCCTATCTCCGNAGCTCGAGCTAACGTGCGCTCTCGTTCCTCCGAGTCATCTAACAAGATGTCATACATCTGTATTCGTTCGACACCGTTNTCCAAGAGACCCGCGGAGACTTCCGACCCCGCTTCCCCAAACCCAATAAAGGCAAANCTTACAGCCATNATCTTTCCTCCCCATCATCTAATTTCTATCANTGATCGTCGTAACGAATGTTTAATCGCTTGGCAAACCAGTGCTACGATTAGACTTAATCCCTTAAAGGTGTTTTCGATGCGAATTGCCGTTTTACCGTTATTTTTTTTCTTATGCCTGGGCTTCTCTTCTATCAGCAAAAGCGCCGAACTCATTCCACAACAGCTTAACGGTCCGGAACTGTTTGAGAATTATAGCAATGATACTGGCCATAACATAAGTGGTGCGATTTGTTTAAATGGTAAGGACTGTCTCGTAGTCGCAGACGAACTGATCGCCGTCCAACGAATTCAACTTAATAAGGATTTAACCAGTTACACAGTTGGAGAAACTTTCGAACGCATATTCTCAACATGTATTGATCCAGAACAGGGTAACTGCCCCGAATGGGATTTGGAAGCATTAGCGCGCGACGGGCAACGGATTTTCGTAACTGGCTCGATGGGTTTTAAGCGCAAAAAGATCAAATTCGATGATGACCGTTGGGTGGTTGCAGGCTTTGATGTCGGGCCTGACGTCACCCCATCGACAAGAGAAGCCCAAATCCAAAACTCGCATCGGTGGCTAGCAGAGTTATTCACAGGTCATAGGCCAGATATTTCAAAATATATCGATAAACCCTTGCAATGCAGCGGCATCAACATCGAAGGCCTAGCGCATTTAAATGGTAACTTAATTTTTGGCCTTCGGAGCCCTTCAGATCGCACTAATGGTATTGGATACCTCGTAGAGGCACCGGCTAAACCTATTCTCAACGGCGACGTCACGTTCGAGGCAAAATTGCATGAGGTAGCCTTCAAGAACGCGGATGGGTCAGCTATCGCGAATGTAGGTATCCGTGCACTGGAACGGATTGGCAAAAGATTGATCATTTTGACCGGAGAGTCCGGCGTCGCAGATGCTGAAGAACAAAAGTACCAAGACCGCCGAGCAGATGGGTGTAATAACCTTCCCGGACAAGGCATACATACAAACATTCCAAGCGAGCCACGGTTGCATTCACGGTTGTGGATTTGGACAGCAAAAAATCAAGCACCGCAAGAAATTGGCATCATCGGCGGAGCGTTTAAACGTCAAACGCTGGAAGGTATTGCTGTTATCGCACAAACTCCGACGACAGCCGACCTCTTGCTGACGTTTGATGATCCGGACGGTATCGGCGCCCTTGCGCTTCTAAAGAAAGTAAAAATTCCAAAAAGTCGCTTATATGTTCAGTAATACATCGCGCCTACCAATGTTGCTTGATTGAGTTCGTCTTTATTTGGGTTATTTGCCAACAGCTTCTCCAAACGCTCAATAATCGGCTTGTCGTGAATATCCGGCTGCAGAGTGCCAATTCTAAAACGACAAAGACAATTAACAATACTAATTATATAATTTCTCTGAAATATATCATTATCACTTAATATTAATCTCGATATTTCTTTTCTAATTCTACGAATTTCTTTTGTTATATTGTATTCGTTATATACCCTTGAACAGTAAGGAATGAGTAATACTTCATCTTGTATATCTATATTGGAACGAAGGGTTTCCTCTGCAGTAGTCGCTATACGCAACCGCTCCATCATACTGAGCTGCAAATAACGGGTATCGATAACCCCCAAACCACAAAATACTAATGCAATCGCCGAAAGTACTGGATCTTCAGCCTGATAGGCGGGACATCCTAGCCGGCCTACATCTTCCTTGGTTAAATGAAAGCCCAATTTCGCTGCCACTCGGCATTCGATATCAGCCAGCGCACCTATGCCACCGGACCAGGCCAATCCAGCCAAGTAGTATATCTCCGCACCAACTGAAGTCATCATCGGAAAGTCGCCTTCAATACGCCGCCGAAGCCCATACCACGGCCCGATATGTTTCAAATTTCGAAAAAGAACTTCAACCCTCTTATCTGGTTTACCAGCTTGAATTGCAACAGGTAGACATTTTTCAGTACCATTCGCTGTTTCAAAAATCGTCGTCCCGTACACTGCAACATGGTTGGGATGGTTTTCCAGATACGCTACTGATTTTGCAACCGTATCCGGACAAATTATTGACCGATCATCCAAAACGAGTAAATAGTCCTTCTGTGCACAAGCACGCAGTTGATCATATCTCACCGTAATGGGCTGAGACGGCTCGGATGGTATCCACATAATATCCGGAACGTCTGGTTCTTTGGGACTTAAAACTACGATTTCGAGAGCCTCATAACTTTGGTTTCGCACGGAGATCAAAGTCCGTTGTAAGCCTTCTCCGACTCCTGCTGCAATCACACCAATAGTGACGATTGAAGTTGCCAATAGACTTCCTTTCCCAAAAGGTCCTGCGCACAATATACACCGACTTGGTGTGGCGCTGACGCAGCAACAACTACATGCTAATCTAGCCCTATCAGCTATGCAAAAATCATGGCAATTTATCGGCCCGCGTTGATAAACAAGATACAACTTTGCCATCTATTTTGGGAGAAATTCATGAAACCGCAAAACATACTCTTTATCATGTCTGACGAGCATAATATCAAGCACATGGGCTGTTCGGGCCATCCAATGACGCAAACACCAAACTTGGATGCGCTTGCCGCCCGTGGTACGCGGTTTACTGCTACCTACACACCTTCTCCCATTTGTGTGCCGGCCAGAGCTGCCTTTGCCACTGGACGCTATCCCCACGAAATTCGAAATTGGTGCAATGGTACGCCGTATACCGGTAAAGTAACGGGCTGGGGACATCGGCTACAGGAGGAAGGACACCATGTCGCGTCCATAGGCAAGCTACATTATCGCAACGAACTTGATGATACTGGTTTCGATGAGCAGATTGTACCGATGCACGTGATCGACGGTATTGGCGATGTACTGGGCGCGGTCCGCGACCAAAATCCGCTACCAGTTCGATATCAATGTCAGAAACTGTCCGAGGGCATTGGNCCCGGCGATTCTAACTATTTGCAATATGACCGAGATATTCTGGTCGAATCCGANAAATGGTTCAAANAGGAAGCNCNAAAATATCAGGACAAACCCTGGGCGTTATTCGTTTCATTCGTCTGCCCACATTTTCCGTTGGTGGCCCCACAAGAATTTTATGACCTCTACGATCCGGCTAAAATTCCTGTCCCAAAGGCACGGCCAGATAGCGGCTATGAACGCCACCCCTGGGTGGAGGGACTTGCCAATTGTCAAATTTACGACCGTTTCTTTACTGATGAAACCCGCAACATTGCTCGGGCAGCCTATATGGGAATGGTGAGTTTTTTGGACGACAACATTGGCAAACTCCTCGCCTCCCTAGAAGAACACGGCCTCGCGAACAATACCCGCATAGTCTATACCTCCGACCATGGGGACAATCTCGGCGCGCGAGGTCTCTGGGGGAAGTCTAACTTCTACGAAGAAGCCGGCGCGGTGCCCTTTATTATGGCTGGNGATGACGTGCCAAAGGGCAAGGTCTGCAATACAGCGGCTAATTTATTAGATTGTTATCAGACTATCCTTGACTGTGTTGGTGTCGAAATGAACGACAAAGACAGGAGTCTTCCAGGCGCCTCTCTTTATCCCATTGCCGCAGCGCCGGACGATCCGAGCCGGGCCATCGGCGCGGAATATCATGCGGCAGGCTCGATCTCAGGCGCTTTNATGATGCGACGCGGCCAACACAAGTATGTTCACTATATGGGCCTTGACCCGGAACTTTACGATCTAGACGAAGATCCGGAGGAGATGAATAATCTTGCGCTTAACGCCAACGGCGAACTTAAGGATTTCGACACCGCATTACGGGAAATATTTGACCCCGAAGCCATAGACAAGTTAGTCCGTGAAGACCAAGCCGCCTTGGTTGAAAAACATGGCGGGCGCGATGCGGTGCTTGAACGCGGTGGATTCCTTGGTACTCCTCCGCCGGGCCATAAGGCAGAGTTTGTCAAATCAGAGTAATAATCATGGTGGATCATCCCATAACAANAATTGAACACCCTTCCGCCTGGACGGCAGAAAAACTGCGTAAAGACACTTCGTGGATTATTCACCTCAATGGGAACGATCTTGACGAATTGGCATCAGCGCAGAAATCGGTAACGGCCGCGGGCCTTGCGCCAATCGGCTTTAGCAAAAAGCATTTTCAGCTTGGCCGTTTTGCCGTCACACTGGACCATGTGGCACATGAAATTGAACATGGTCGCGGGGTCGTCCTATTCAAAGGCCTAAATATAGCGGACTATACCGACGATGAATTGCGAACGATCTATTGGGGTATGACCCAACATCTCGGCACTGTGGGCTATCAAAATGCTGCTGGTGATTTATTGGGTGAGGTCATCGATCGAGGCTTCGACCGACGTAACAATAATGTACGTGGCTATACTACTAGCGGGCAGCAGCGTTACCACTGCGACCAACTAGACGCGGTTGGGCTGCTCTGCGTCCATCCTGCAAAGAAAGGAGGCCAAAGTCGGATAGTTAGCTCTATCGCATTGTTCAATCACATCTTAGAATATCATCCCGAATACTTAGACCTCTTATACGAAGGCTTTCACTACGATTTACGTGGCGAGGGAATCACCGGTGAGAGGGACGAGGTAACGTTCAATAAAATTCCAGTTTTCAGCTGGTTCGACGGACGGATGAGCTGCCGTTACAACGGGAAAACCATCCAAGATGGCATGCGCAAGGCAGGCAAGCCATTAACGGAGGAAGAAGTAGCCATAGTTGAATATATACGCGACATCGCAGATACAGATACCTACCGCTATAATATTAATTTCGAGATTGGTGACATCCAATATCTCAGCAATTATAGTGTNCTCCACGCTCGTACCTCTTACGAAGACTGGCCGGAAGAAAGTCGTCGCCGTCGCTTATTCCGCATTTGGTTCAACCTGCATCGTGGTCGTAACCTCGATCCAGTGTTCGCAGATAAAAATAATACTGGGCCGCGTGGTGGCATCAGGCCTGTCGAAGGTGCCGGTTATTGGGCCGATGAGGCATACATGGGACAAACCGGGGAAACCATCGACAAGGCTAAAGGAACATACGTGGATTAATCTACGTCAAGCTTTCCAGTTAAGGTACATGCAATGAATAAAGATGAAAAATTCGGACGCGCCGAGGCGCCGGGCCGCAGCGAAGACGCACGGTTACTCACTGGTAAAGGTCGGTTCACTGCCGATTTAGATTTCCCCGATATGGTGCACGCTGTTTTTGTGCGCTCCCCTTACGGGCATGCGGATATCAAAAATATTGATCTGGCAGAAGCCGCCGCCGCACTCGGTGTGGTTGGCGTATTCACGGCAGATGACTTTCCCAACATTCACTCAATCCCGTGCGCGCGTGTGATCTTAGGCCGTGATGGGCGCGAGCTGGTTAGGCCGGATCGGTTCCCCCTAGCGAAAGGTCGCGTTCGCCATGTTGGAGAATGTGTTGCGGTAGTCATCGCGGAGACGAAAGCGCTAGCAGAAGACGCCGCTGATTTAGTGATGATCGATTATGCTCCCTTGGAAGCTGTCGCCCGGCCTGAAAGGGCTATTAAAGATAGCGCACCACAACTCTGGCCCGAAGCGCCGAATAATATTCTTCTCGATTGGGATACAGGCGACAAAGATGCAGTCGATACCGCCTTCAAAAAAGCTAAATATCGTATTCGTCTTGATACACGGAACAATCGATTGATGGTCTCCGCCTTAGAACCACGTGCGGCCATTGGACGTCTCGAGGCGGGGCGTTTAACTCTCTACACTTGCTCCCAAGGCGTCATGACTATGCATACACAACTCTCAAAACATGCCTTGAAATTAGATAACCCTAGCAATCTCCGTATCGTCAGTGGGGATGTGGGCGGCGGTTTCGGTATGAAGACCCAAGCCTACCCAGAATATCCGGTCATCCTGCGCGCTGCGGAACGACTTAAACGTCCAGTCAAATGGGTTGGTACTCGGACGGAAAGTTTTGCTAGCGATAATTCTGCGCGCGACAGCCAACTCACGGCAGAACTCGCACTCGATGAAGATGGGATCATTCTTGCGTTGCGATATCGTTCAATCCAAGGCATGGGAGCCTATCTTTCAGCCAGCGGCCCGAGCAGCCCCACANGCAGACACGTCCATGTGCCTGTCCGGCTGCTATAAAATTCCCCATATCTATGCTCATGTGGAATGCGTATTTACCAATACAGCCCCTGTAGGCCCCTATCGCGGCGCTGGACGGCCCGAAGCGGCATACGTTTTGGAACGTCTTATGGATATGGCGGCGGTAGAAACCGGTATTGAACGCACGGAAATCAGGCGACGCAATTTTATCCCTCCTAATGCTATGCCTTACTCCACCCCACTCGACGTGACATATGATTCTGGCGAGTTCGAAAATATTCTCGACAAGGCTTTACGATTTGCCGATTGGGATGGGTTCGCGACACGCCGCAAAACCTCTGAAGCGGATGGAAAAATACGAGGCCTAGGAATTGCTACTTTCCTCGAACATGCGGGCGCACAGACTGCCGAGTCTGCTCGAATTGGTTTCGACGATGACGGCAAGATTATTCTTTTCAGCGGTGCGCAAAGTCAAGGCCAAGGGCATATAAACACATTCCGGCAACTGCTCTCTGAAATCCTAGGTGTCAGTGAAGACCGTATCACTATGGTGCAGGGCGATAGCGATTTATCCCCCACTGCAGGTTCTACAACAGGGTCACGAACCATGGCAGTCGGTGGCGGTGCCTTTCACATGGCCGCCTTAGAGGTCATCGAGAAGGCCCGTAATCTGGCAGCAGACCAGTTGGAGTGTGCTGTTGAAGATGTAGAATTCAACGATGGAGTATACCGTGTCACCGGGACAGATAGAACGGTTACGCTCGAAAACATTATTGATATGGTGCCAAATGAAGCGTTAGAGACGGAAGTCGACTATGATGCTGCTGCACCCACGTATCCCAATGGATGCCATATCGCCGANGTAGAAATTGACCCTGAAACCGGCACGCTTAACCTTGAACGCTATACTGGCGTCGATGATTCTGGCTACATCATTAATCATATGATCGTAGATGGGCAATTGCATGGCGGCATTGCCCAAGGTGCAGGTCAGGTGATGATGGAAAATGCTATCTACAGTGAAGACGGCCAGCTATTGACTGGTTCCTATATGGATTACGCAATGCCACGAGCCGATAATATGCCCTCCTTTGCACTGGATTTTCATCCCGTACCATGCCGAACCAACGCCATCGGCGTAAAGGGTGCCGGAGAGTCCGGCACCATTGGCGCGATCCCAACAGTGATGAATGCCATTGTTGACGCTTTAAAGTCGGCTGGTGTGTCTTCTGAGAACATGATCGACATGCCTGCAACACCCGACAAATTGTGGCGGGTGTTGCAGGAGCGCTAAAAAACCCCTCATCGCGCTATAGTTCGCCCATGACCGACCCCAACTTCTCGACCGAACCGAAGCAGCTATCAAGACGGCAAATCCGTGCCATCGCAACCGCGATCATACCGTGCGGTGCTTTGCAGAGCTTCGACACATCCGCATTGGAGCTTCAACTGGAGTTATGCAGCTCAACGCAATCGTAAATTCACAAGCTGAGTTAATCGCATTGCTTTACGATTTCTAACTAATGCCAATTGTAATATTCCTTTGCTTGCCGTTAGTTCTATTGCTTAAACCATCACAAAATTAGGCTCCTAAGCATTCGTGAGGATCATGCGTGATCTTTCCATATATTGTGCAGTATTACCGTCAACACTCGATATATTGTATCTCATTGAAATAATTGAATTTATCTGAAATCAAAATCATGTATTAGGATTTTTATTACAAATACTAAAATAGTTATTGTAATTAGATTACAATTATAATAAATAAATCCCAAGTGAAATACTTTAAAAACGCTTACAACTTTAATATATAAATGAGGCGATGTTTAGAAAATTGGTGGTTTATGAAAAAAATAGTTTTACCGTTCGCAGTTCTTTGCGCGTCGACTAGCTTAGCACAGGCAGCTGATTTCTTAGCTGGTCGGAATGCTTATATCAGGGGCGACTTCCAGGTCGCCTATCAAGAGTTTCTTCCCTTAGCAAAAAAGGGTGACCCGAAATCCCGCGTCGGTGTGGGTTTGCTTTACGCTAAAGGGCAGGGCGTTCAGCAGGATGATGTGGAAGCACACCGGTGGTTCACGCTCGTCGCAGAACAAAAGCCAAAGCCAAATGTCTACGTTCATACGGTCGCCGTAGAAAATCGTAAGGTCTTAACAAAACGGATGTCGCAGAAGCAAATTGCGAAAGCACATCAGCTTGTCGGCACGACGCAGGTAGCCGAGTTAAGTAGCGACGTAACTGTAAATGATGGCTCTAGGGTAAGTTCAGAAACGCCTTATCAAATTGCAGAAGTCAAAGTATCGCCGCCGGCTACTCCTGAAGCGCCTAAGATGAACGTTACATCTCCGACAGCACCTTCTCTTCCAGTGGGAATGACCCCAGAAGTAATCACAAAACCATTAAATATTATTCCGATTACACCTCGAAAGCCTTCCAATATAGAGGCCAGCAACACCCCAGCAAAAATTCCGGTAGCGAGATCTTCAAGTCATATTCCTAACCTAGTGGAACGACACCAATTGCAACCACCCACNTACCTCAGCAAAACTATTTTGCCTGGAGGAGGAGGTAGCCAAACCACAACGATTGGCGTTATTTCATCGAATTCATCGACCTCTAAGATAAGCGTTCCGAATGCAGCGCAACCAGATGCATCCGCAGAAACCAAGCGNCCGGTTCGCCCAATTCAAACTGCTGCCTTGACGCAGGAGCGTCGTAAATCTAGCGGATATTCAGTCCTCATACAGCTAGGTGCCTACAAAAATTCGCCTCGTTCCATTGCAGAACGTGCCTGGGACCGTATACAAAGGATGCATGGTAAGATTATCGGCAATCTAGAACCGATCATCATCGAAGCAGATTTAGGTGCAATGGGCACCTTTCAAAGACTTCGCACCGGTCCCTTCGCTTCCATGCAAGATGCAAAATCAGTATGTAAGCGGCTCCGCAGTCGGCATCAGCGTTGCTACGTAATTCGCAGCATTTTATAGCAGCGAACAACAGTTATTTCCGGCAAACTGGGCGGGCCTTTCGGTCCGCCTTTTTTTCTCAGCTACGGAAACTGCCAGCTAACCCGAGCTAAAAAATAATAGGCGGTCTCACGGTATTTTCCATAACAAAAAAGGTTCGATAATAGTTTTTGTCCTGCGGCTTACGTCATAACGATATATATGTATCGAGTATTTGAGTGATTTCACGCCATCTTATTTGACCCACCCGCTAGAAATTGTAACAGTGTTCCATGCCCAATCAGATAAATATAGCTCCATTATCCGGTGCCCTTGGTGCAGAAATAGACGGTATCAATCTTGCTGAGCCATTGACGCCGATGATGGTAAGGCGCATCCGCAAAGCTTTCTTAGACAATCAAGTACTAGTTTTTCCTAACCAGCAATTAACTCCAAAACAACAACTAGCCTTCGCGCGCAGGTTCGGTACAGCAGACATTTATCCGTTCCTGAAAAGTATAGACGGAGTGCCACAGGTTATTGAAATTCTCAAAACAGAAAAAGACACATCTAATTTTGGCAAACACTGGCACTCAGACACAACTTATATGCCAAAACCTAACATGGGNACGATGCTATATGCACTCGAGGTACCAAATCCTGGCGGAGATACACTATTTGCCGATATGTATCGTGCCTATGATACACTCTCAAATGGCATGAAGAGGCTACTAAACGGCGTCACGGGTCTCTATAGCTCTGCCCAAAATAATATTGGCGGTCGCGCGGAAAAGATGAAAGAGCTCGCTGGTATGAAAACAGCTTTCGTGAGGGAAGCTGATCCAATCGAGGCTTTTCACCCGGTAATCCGTACCCATCCTGAAACTGGAAAAAAAGCGCTTTACGTTAATTTCTCTCATACTGTTCATTTTGAGGGAATGACGCGTGAGGAAACACTACCGATCTTGGAATACCTCACCAGACATGCCGTTAAACCGGAATTCACCTGTCGCGTGCGCTGGCGTAAAGGGGATCTGGTATTCTGGGACAATCGTTGTGTTCAACACAAAGCCATAAATGACTATGACGGCCAACGCCGCCGTATGCATAGAGTTACGCTAAAAGGCGATAAGCCGTTCTAAGAGCCACTTACCGACAGAAACGGTAAGCACCTGTCAGGTGATGAAACTTTTCTCTTCTAAGGTGATCCAACAAATCGCTGATCCAGTCTCGTCGCTACAACCGGCTTTGATTGCGAGAGAGTGCCTTTCTAGCTTTTTTACCTCGGAAGGTTCTAGTGCCGCCGCATCAGCTTCGCATCGGAAAGTAAACGCTACATCATCGTCGCTAGACGCCAACATCTGCGCTATCACACCGCCGGTGACTATCGCAGTAGGTCTCTCCATAATAAGTTCATATAACGGATTCTGCCGTGATAAACAAAAAGGGAGCCTGTAATGTCTTCGAACAAGACACTAACTCAACAAGTGTCAGAGATTATCGTCTCAACCAAATTTGACGATATTCCCGATGCAGCCCTCGATATCGCAAGTGAATGCATGCTAGACGCCATTGGTACCACCATTGCCGGCGCCTCGGAGAAAAGCGGCGTTGGCCGTATTTCAATTGAATATGCCAAGCAGATTGGCGGGAGCGGCGACTGCACCTTGATCGCGGGTGGCGTAAAAGTCTCTGCACCGGCAGCGGCCTATGCCAACGGTACTATGTGTCATGCTCTCGATTACGATAATACTTGGTGGCCTCGAAATCATCCTGCATCCCCTACTATTCCCGCTACGATTTGTATGGCGGAACGCCAAAATAGCCTTGGCTCCGAAGTTTTACGTGCTATAGTGCTTGCCTTCGAATTGCAGGGTCGAATGCGGGTTGCATCTATTGGGCGTAACTCCGGAGGCATCTTTCATCACCCAGGTATCAGCGGCACAATGGGCGCAGTAACCGGTGTCGGAACGATTCTGGGCCTTGATGCAGATCAAATGACCATGGCTTTCGGCAATGCAGGCTCGCGCGCAGGCACAATGACTGCAAATCATGGCACAATGACCAAGCCAAGCCATAGCGGAATTGGCAGTCAAATGGGTACTGAAGCAGCTCTTCTAAGTTCCCTTGGCTGGACAGCGAGTGATGATATTTTTGGTAGCGGTGGGTTTTATGACGCACTTTACGGCGAAGGGCGTTCAGACCCTCCCGTGATGTTAAAGAATTTTGGCAAACCCTACCGCATGGTCGACCCCGGCGTTTCCTACAAACTCTACCCCGCTAAATATTCTATCCATCGAAGCATCGAGGCCGGTATTCTTGTAGCCAAGGAAAACGACATCAATGCAACTAAGATTAAAAACGTCGATATTTTTTACCCACCCACCGCCCTTATTGACCGCCCCGAACCTCGGTCGGGCCTCGATGGTAAATTCAGCATACAATATGGTGCCGCTGCCGGCCTTCTTGATCGTCACGTGGGTATTTCTACTTTCACTGACGAACGTCGTTTCGCCGTTGATATGGAATCCTTACTACCTAAAATAACGATCCATGAAGACGATAGCATTCCTGCGGACTTTCCTAATTCTTGGATTATCGTGCGTGTCACCACCTACGACGGCCAAACCTTTGAGAAAAAGTGTACGGAACTAAAGGGCCAAGCAGGCGTCCCCATCACCCGAGAAACGCGCCTGAGTAAGTTCTTCGATTGTGTCGCTGGCGCTATTTCTAAAAAAGATGCAGAGACAGTAGTCGCCATTACAGAAGATATGCGTAATGTAAAAGACATTCATCAACTAATGGGTATCTTAAGAAACGCGACGCCGCACTAACCAATGAAAAGCGTTTTCCTTGACTCGCAGGGGTCTTCGGTTATATCGCACAACAAATCGAATAGGGATAATAAGGCAGGAAAATTATGATCAATCGTATCAATATTAGTGGCTTACAAGTCGCCGACGAGTTGTATGCATTTATTAACGATGAAGCTCTGCCACATACCGGTATTACTCAGGACAACTTTTGGTCTTCGCTTGCCGCCATATTAAAAGATATGACACCACGAAATCGAGCATTATTAGCTAAGCGCGATANACTGCAAAAAAAGATTGATACTTGGCATCTTAAATATAAATCAGAGCCTCTCGATCCGAAGAAATACACCACCTTCCTGAGTGAAATAGGCTACCTAGTTCCGGAGCAAGGCGAGCTTGCGGTTTCCACACAAAACGTCGACCCAGAAATTGCAATCATCGCCGGCGCTCAACTTGTTGTCCCGGTCAACAACGCTCGCTATGCACTAAACGCCGCCAACGCTCGTTGGGGTAGCCTCTACGATGGATATTACGGCACCGACGCCATTTCAGAAGAAGACGGTGCAGAACGCAGCGGCGGCTATAATCCCACCCGTGGTGAGCGAGTAATTGCAACAGTGAGAACCCTTTTAGATAATGCGACACCACTTGCAAATGCTTCGCATAAGGGTGCAAGAGGCTATACGATAAAGGACGGGACGTTGTCAGTGCTTACCGATAGCGGAGAGAGCGGCTTGAAAGACCCGGATCAATTTGCTGGTTATCAGGGGAACGCGGAAAATCCGACGTCTATCTTACTAAAACATAACGGCCTTCACATCGAAATTCAGATTAATGCAAACCACCCCATCGGCAAGGATGATAAGGCGCATGTGTCTGACGTTGTAGTCGAAGCAGCCATGACCACAATCCAGGATTTTGAAGATTCCGTTGCCGCGGTTGATGCGGAAGATAAAATACTCGCATACCGTAATTGGCTTGGTCTCATGAAAGGTGATCTAACAGCCACATTTGACAAAGGTGGCAAAGATGTCACCCGTACCTTGGAACCAGACCGCACTTACTCAGCTCCCGACGGCACCAACTTCACTCTTCATGGGCGTAGCGTAATGTTAAACCGTAATGTAGGGATCCATATGTGGTCAGATGCAGTGCTTGATCCTGACGGTAAAGAAGTTCCAGAAGGCATCCTAGACGCGATGATCACGAACACCATCGCAATTCATGATTTAAAGCAAACCGGCAACCTTCGAAATAGCCAAACAGGCTCAATCTATGTAGTTAAGCCTAAACAACACGGACCGGAAGAAGTCGCCTTCACCAATGAATTATTCGATCGTGTGGAAGACGCGCTTGGCTTAAAGCGCTTCACCGTCAAAATGGGCATAATGGATGAAGAACGGCGAACAACNTTAAATCTCAAAGAATGCATTAGGGCGGCCAAGGACCGGGTCGTTTTTATTAATACAGGCTTCTTAGACCGCACCGGTGATGAGATACATACGTCGATGGAAGCTGGTGCTATGATTCGAAAAGGCGATATGAAGTCGGCTCCTTGGATCGCCGCCTACGAAGATTGGAATGTGGATATTGGTCTTGAGAGTGGCCTCCAAGGCCATGCCCAAATAGGTAAAGGTATGTGGGCCATGCCCGACCTGATGGCCGAAATGTTGGCACAAAAAATCTGTCATCCAATGGCGGGCGCCAATACCGCCTGGGTACCATCACCCACCGCGGCGGTCCTCCACGCAACACACTATCATCAAGTTGATGTTAAGGCACGCCAGGAAGAACTGAAAGCTCGCGGCCGCGCTAGTATTGACGATATCATGANTATTCCCGTTACCGAACGACCAAANTGGTCTGNCGATGATATTCAGCAAGAACTCGATAACAACGCCCAAGGTATCTTGGGCTATGTGGTGCGCTGGATCGACCAAGGCGTCGGTTGTTCTAAAGTTCCCGACATTGGTAATGTGGGTCTTATGGAAGATAGAGCAACACTGCGAATTTCCAGCCAACATATTGCAAACTGGCTCCACCATGGTATTTGCACCAAAGAAAATGTCCGGACTACAATGGAAAAAATGGCTGCGGTAGTTGACAAACAAAATGAAAACGACCCCTCATACACGCCTATGGCAGGAAATTTTGAAAATTCCATAGCGTACCAAGCCGCCTGCGATCTGGTGTTTAAAGGGTGCGAGCAACCGAACGGCTATACAGAGTATATTCTGCACTCTAGGCGGAAAGAAGCTAAAGCTAAAGCCCACGCCTAACGCAGGTTGCATTTTAGAGTGGCTATAATTGCCTTACTTTGTCCCTTCGTCTCTATTAGCACTGTTCGGCTACAAAAACGCACTATCTGGCTAACGTCTTTTATTCTAGGAATATCCGATGTATTGCCTATATCTAGCAATTTAGCGGACGTTTCATAGACCATTACCTATCGAGCGGCTTCTAATACGGTTTTGATATCTTCACTATTTGAAGTCACCATTTTCTGAAAACTAAACTTCAATATGGTTTGGTGCCACGAATCACCGTCCGGTGCAGCACACGGGGATAGACATCTTGCGGAAAGTCACCTGTAGCACGGTGCATTAAACATCTGTTATCCCACATAACAAGCTCGTTTTTTTTCCATTCATGGGTATAAATAAAGCGCGGTTGGGTCACTAAGTCTGTCAAACGATAGAGAATTTCACGACCCTCGTGCCACTCCATACCGTCAATATGCGATGCATGCACACCGATATAGACGCCCTTCTTGCCCGTGTCGGGGTGAGTGCGGATAATAGGATGGGTTACTGGTGGACGGGCGTCTATTTGTTCTTGTGTAGCCGGCTTGTTCATCGAATTGCGCCGGCTCTGCTCCCAGCTATGCACCACGTTGAGGCCCTCAATTATTTCTTTCATTTCCGGCAAAAGTTCGTCGTAGGCCATTTGCATATTTGCGAATTGCGTTGCTCCACCATAGGGCGGCACCTCAATCGCATACAGAATCGTAGCAAGAGATGGAATGTCATGATACGATTTGTCGCTATGCCAAAAGTAATTGCCGTGACTTCGCGGCGTTGCAGTGGGCTTACCACTGGAATCCAAATTAGACACTACATGAACAACCGGAAAGGGTTTGCCATCATGGTCGTGGGCCACGTGCCCTTCAATCTCGCCGAAACGCATAGTGAACGCTGTTTGTTCCTCATCGGTTAGGTTTTGATCCGGAAAAGACAGTACATGATGCTCGTTAAGTGCGGCTAATATTGAATCGCGAACATCATCATCAAATGGCTTAGATAAATCGAACCCGGGTATCTCAGCGCCAGCAACCCGCCCAATCCGCCGAATATTTAGGGCAACGTGTTGGACCACACCATCAACACCAGCATCCAATCCGTCTGCTAAATCCATAGACATTCCTCGTCTCGCTATTACTTTATAAACTGGTCGGAGATGTTATGCGGATTCTATAACAGACGCAATTACTGGAACCCGCTGTCGGTCAGGTAATACCGAAACCCCCAAGAGGAAGGCATAAACTTAGCGTATGACCTCAGCAATCAGTCAACCGATTGATATTCGGACAATATCGTCTCTTTCCATTAAAAAAGTAATCCACATTAAAAAAACTTAAAAGTTAGGTAGCCGTATGACACGCTAAGATAGATATCGATTTTTTAGACCACCGGTAACAAACTATAAACACCGTTAGGGAGACAACTCCATGCAATCATTCTCTATGGCAGACGAGGAAGAATACGATCCAAACCATCACGTCCACAAAGTACTAGCAAAGGTTGAAGAAGGCGACGCAACCATCGCCTGTTGGGAACCAGGCCAAACAAGCCCTAACCACTGCCACCCTCATGCAAGTGAAATCTATTTTTGCTTCAAAGGTGGCGGCATCATGCGAACTGCAGACCAGATAGTCGACGTAAGGGCCGGATCTTTCACTTATCATCCACCGGGCGAAGTACACGAATTCATTAATGGCGACAAGCGCACGATCCTATTCCGAGTCCGCTACGGTGGTGACAAGGTTTCGCGGCATTTTTCTTGGGACGAAAAACCCGAATGGGTTCAAAAACCCGAAGACGCGGCTTATTTTGCTAGTCTGGAGAAATCTTGTTTAGAGAAAGTAAAGAACCTCTAAAAATTATAGAACATCACTCCCCGTATTCTTTCTGAGGAACACCGGACTCATCTATTTTCCAATACAGCTTGTTAAGCTATGATCTTCGCACAAATAAAATGTGGGGAAACAAGATGCCTAGAATGCTTGATCTTATCGTCGATGATCCTGTCGCATGGAAATCAAAAACAATGTTGCCTAACGACGGTTTAGTGGCCATTAATAAGGAGTGTCAGGCAGAACTAGATGCTGCGCTTAAAATAGTTCAAGACAATCCGATGCCAATCATTGCGCTTGATCCAGACGATTTCGAGCTACCCGCATGCAGACAAATGATGGACGGCATCAAAGAAACGCTCAACAACGGCATTGGTTTCGCGATTTTAGATGCGCTCCCCGTCGACCGGCTTGAAGAAGAAGAATCAAAAGCACTTTATTGGATCCTCCTTTCAATGCTTGGCAATACGGTGGCACAGAAGTGGGATGGGTTGCTGATCTATGACGTTACGGATACTGGCAAGAAATCCGGACCAGGCAAAGGAGTGCGTGGGTCGAAGACAAACCAAGGCCAGACTTACCACACTGATAATTCCTACAACTTACCTCCAAATTATGTTTCCCTACTTTGCCTTGAAACAGCCAGGGAAGGTGGTTTAAGCGGGCTGATTAGCTTTTATACTGTGCACAACATTATGTTAGAAGAATACTCCGAGCTATTACCTCGCCTTTACGAGCCTTTCTGGTACGAGCGCCATCGGGAACATGCACCTAACGACGATCTCGTAAGCCGGAAGCCAATGTTTGAATATGACGGGAAGACACTCGGCGTAAGCCTGGGCTTAAGTCGAATAAATGACGGCTATAAGCTGATGAACGAAACGCTGGATATTGAAACGGCGACGGCTTTAGATACACTGGATAAAGTACTTGAACGGCCGGGCCTTGGTAAAACGTTTACCTTTTCCCCAGGCCAAATACAAATCGTGAATAATCGTAAACTAGGACACCGGCGGACAGCCTTTATAGATTGGGATGAACCCAGCCGTAAACGCCACTTAGCCCGGATTTGGATCCGGAACGAAGGCAAGCGATTTTATATGGGTTAATTGATCGCTAAGGCGGCCAGCGTGACCTACTTCATTTAAGAAGATATGTATTAGTTCGCCATTAATGATATCGCATTCAAGCTATCAAGCTGAGGCGTACCTGTCCGCAGTGATTCACGACGATTTTTGCGCATCAACTAAATTAAATGACGTCGAGTATCAACGCGGTGAAAAACAAAATTACATTTGCGTTACGAAACCTAATGGCGATACTTTCTGTCAAACGACCGTACAATTACACAACAGATTTGGACGACGCCCATGCCGCTGACTAACCAACAACTCGCCGACTTTAGATCAAAGGGCTTCGTCGTGTTCAAAGACTTCTTCAACAGCGCAACGATGCAGCGAGTTTCTAGCTGCCTAGATACTATCCAGACTAAACAATCTGAGGGCAATCTAGATGCCAAATATTATGAAATAAGCCCAGTTACCGGCAAGAATATGCTCGTCCGGATTGAAAACATCATCGGCGATCATAACAATGAACTTAGCAACATACTATTGTCACCAGAGTCTATCGACGCACTCCGTAGAATTCTTGGCGAACCACCAATCCTATTCAAGGACAAAGTTAATTATAAGCTACCCGGCTGTCGAGAGGACAAACTGCACCAAGACCAAGCCGCCGGGTGGGGCCAGTATTGTGATTTTTTTGTAACAATGGTGGTGGCCGTAGATGAGAACCGGCGGGAAAATGCCGCGATGGCAGTCCTTAAGACTGGTAATTACGAACGTCGCCTCATGACTGAGGAGTGGCAACCTCTGGCAGATGGTGAAAGTCCGTATTCACGTGAAGAGGAATACGCCATACTCGAGGTTGATCCAGGCGACGTCATTTTCTTTGATGCCTATGTCCCTCATGGCTCGCCCGCTAATACTAGCCAAAAAGGTAGACGTAACATATTTTTGACCTTCAACCGGCTGTCTGAAGGGGATAATCGAGCACGGTATTACCAAGATAAATGGAAGAATTATGGCCCCAACAAACTTGACGACGCCCGGGCAGAGGATTCATTCCTCGTTTAGTATCTTTCTAAAATAGCTTTCCTCAGGTAATTAGACCTCGATGACTTAAACATCACAAATTTTTTGTGAGTATCATTATAATTATTTAAGTATAAAAATAATAATATTTATTTATTTTTTGCATAATTTTTCTATTTATTAAATATAAAAATTCAATATTTCTAATTATATTACAATAAATACTCGCCTTGACATTGCTGCTTAATCAGCATTATTTAGATCTAACAGGGACTGGGGCTTGCGAAATACTTCGTTTGATGAATACATCAACGCACGCTTGGCGGTCGAGCCCACTTTTAGGATGCGTGTTATATGCCCAGATTAAACGTTTTTTCACCGCTATGCAGCAGCATGGTTTCGCGACTAAAGTCTTTGCGATTATGCGTAATATCACTGATCCTAGCTAGTTCTCCTACTAAATCTAATACAGTCGGTCCGGCGTGGACGTAGCAAAGCCTAATACAGCCGTTATCTTAGCAGCTGGGTTAGGATCACGCCTCAACCTACAAACTGGCGTTCCAAAGCCGCTCGTGAAAGTAAACGGTATTACTTTGGCCGAACGCGTCCTCTTATCTTTACGTATAGGTGGAGATGTTAGTCGTTGTGTTATCCCAGTAGGGCACCGCGCCGAGGAGGTTGTTGCGCACTTTGAACAAATTGGGCACCGTCATGATATGGATATCATCCCGATACCCGCAAAGGATTGGCATCTGGGCAACGGCACCAGCATGCTTGCCTCAAAAGGCCACACTGGCAAACAACCCTTCTTTATTTCTATGTCGGATCATCTTTTTGACCCGGCTATCCTCACAGCTCTGTCCGAAGAAGCCCCTAAAAAAGGCGAGATGTGTCTTGCTATCGACCGTAAAAAGGACGGCATTTTCGATCTAGATGATGTAACCCGCGTAAATACTATCAATGGGAGAATAGAGGCGATTGAAAAAGACCTTAAACACTGGAATGCCGCTGATACGGGTGTAATGCTTTGCAGTACAGCTTTATTTGACGGGCTTGAACGTGCGGCGGCTAACGGTCAACACGGGCTATCCGATGGATTACGCCAACTGGCTAAACAAAAAAAAGCAAGGACCGTAGATGTTACAGGCCATTTCTGGCTTGATGTGGACACACCCGAAGCGCATCGCGAGGCAGAAATGCAGGAGTTATACAAAGCTAAGCACGGCGTATATCGGCTAAGCACAGCATCTACACCTGTGAAGGTTCGACATAATGATGTCACAGAACCAACGTATCAAGAAGCGCCCTCAGACGACGTTCGGTGACGCATAATTCGTTTCGTCAACTAAGGTACCGAAATGAAACCGAAAGATCCTATTATCAGTGAAGAAGATAGCACAAACGTTGCGGCTAGCCTTCTTATCGTTTTGCCTCACCAAAATCCCCATCTTAAACCCACTACAGAAATATATGGCATTTCTATCGCACGTCGCATTGCCTTATCTGCTAAAAGCGCTGGCTTCGACCAAGTATTATTATTGACCGCTACCAACCAAATCGGAGAAAGTTCAAAGCATCTAGAGAACACTCCAGCTTTTGCTATATCACCTAGAAATATAAGTGAATACTTGGGCGCACAGCGGATTGTCATTCTGCCAGGTGATGTTTTAGCTGATCGTAAGTGGCTAACATCGCTACGATCAATGGAGACAAATCCTGATTCAATGCTCTTAGACAAACGTCGAGCGGCGATCATCGAAACAGAATTTAAAACCGAGGCTGTTGCAGATTCATTTGTTGGCAACGGCGACCCCTTTAGCGCATTACAAAACAGTCTCGCGACGGAAATAGTTGATCTTGGCGGGCCTGGTAGCCTCGTGCTAAAGCCCAAAACAAAGCCGACTGATATCGAAAACTGGCTTCGCTCTTGTCTCGTCAAAGACACGGATGGCTTTTTGGCGCGTATTATTGCACGACCCATTTCGTTAACGATTACGCATCACCTAATTAATACCCGGATTTCTGCTAATACAATGTCGGTTTTCAGCGCTTCGATTGGCTTAAGCGGCGCACCCTTTTTCTTATCATCGAAACCCGAGTATCAGGTCATCGGTGGCCTACTTTTCGCACTGCACTCAATTCTCGACGGTTGTGATGGAGAACTGGCCCGACTGCGGTTTTCGGAGTCCCACCTCGGGGGATTACTGGACTATTGGGGCGATAACATAGTTCACGTAGCAGTTTTCGCCTGTATGGCAATTGGCTGGAGCCTCAATGCGGGTGCATCCTGGTCTCACTGGCCGTTAATCGGCGGTTGCACAGCGGTCCTCGGCACTATAGGCTCCGCGAGCTTTGTGCATTGGCGCACCATGATGCGTACCAATCGCACACATAAGAAAGCCGAAGGACCTGTGTTTACTTCGGTTGCGCAATCCTCCGGAACCGATATTTCCAAAATTCTGGATGGGTTAGCGCGACGAGATTTTATTTACCTCGTTTTGCTATTGTCGGCATTTGGCAAAGCATCGTGGTTTTTAGTTCTGGCAGCCATTGGCGCGCCAGTGTTTTTCCTCCTCCTCCTGTGGGTTGCCTACAGTGAGGCAAAAGTAAAGACGAAGTGAACCTATGGACGCATCAAATTCACAAAACCCGAAAAAAAATCGGGAGATAGCGCCTGCCAAAGGCCGACTAGGGGTTCTATTGCCGGGTATGGGCGCGGTAGCAACAACGTTAATCGCAGGCGTCAATCTAGTCAAAAAAGGTTTGGGTGAACCCATTGGTTCACTAACTCAAATGCAAAAAATTCGATTGGGCAAACGCACTGATCCTCGTGCCATCCCCATTAAAGATTTTGTACCTTTAGCCGGTCTAAATGATTTGGTATTCGGCGGTTGGGATATTACTCCGGAGAATGCCTACGAAACTGCCTGTAATTCAGGCGTACTTTCCGAAAACGTTCTGACTAATGTACGCCAGGAACTCGAATCCGTAAAACCCTGGCCAGGAGTCTTTGAACACGATTATGTGCGCAGATTAAACGGTACCCATGTGAAAACGGGTGACACCAAAATGGCCTTAGCCGAAGCACTCATAGACGATATAAAGCAGTTTCTGAAGAATAACGATCTTGAACGTGCTGTCATGGTTTGGTGTGGCTCGACAGAGGTCTATTCTGAGTCGGGGCCTGTACACGAAACGGTTAACGCATTCGAACAAGGCCTCCGTGACAATGCACCGGAAATTCCCCCATCGATGATTTACGCCTATGCCGCTATAAAATGCGGCGTCCCTTATGCCAACGGCGCGCCGAATTTATCGGTTGATTGTCCCGCGCTGATCGAACTAGCAGATCAGCTAAATGTTCCGGTGACCGGCAAAGATTTTAAGACCGGCCAAACACTAATGAAAACCATCATTGCCCCGGGACTTAAAGCACGTATGCTTGGCCTCGACGGCTGGTTCTCAACAAACCTCATTGGTAATAAAGATGGCGAAGTACTCGATGACGAGGGATCTTTCAAATCTAAAGAAGTATCCAAGTCAAATGTCTTAGAGGGCATCCTACAACCCGAACATTACCCGGAGCTTTATGGGAATATTTACCACAAAGTCCGGATCCAATATTACCCGCCAAGAGGCGACGCTAAAGAAGGGTGGGATAATATTGACATATCAGGTTGGCTCGGTCAGCCAATGCAAATCAAGGTGAATTTCTTATGTAGAGATTCAATTCTAGCTGCCCCCATTGTCCTCGATCTTATCCTCTTCATGGACCTGGCCAAACGTGCTGGAATGTCAGGCATCCAAGAATGGCTATCATTCTACTTTAAGTCACCAATGGCATTACCAACCCTTAAGCCTGAAAACGATCTGTTCATTCAACACTTAAAACTCACTAACACGTTACGGTTACTCATGGGTGAAGAACTACTAAACCATTCAGGCCTCGATTATTACGAGGATGAGCTAGTTTAGTCTTACCGGTGCTACCCGCGATGAGTGATTTAGGAAACCCTAAGCCAATTTCCCTATTCCCGCTAATTCGTCATCTTTCCTATTGGGCAACAAAATTACTCTATAAAACGCCGGCAACACCCAATCATATCACTGCTGTATCTCTAGCCTTTGGTGTGGCGGCCGCATGGATGTTTCTTAATCCAAGCTACTACTCCGGACTAACCGGCGCTGTGTTTTTCCTCATTTGCTATTTACTAGACAATAGCGACGGAGAAATTGCCAGAATGAAAAACCTTTCCTCGGACTTTGGCCAACGTTTCGATACTTTCGTGGACTGGATTGTCCACTCCGCATTATTCTTGGCGTTAGGCTATTCGACCACGGAACGGACAGACCAACACATCTGGCTATGGTGCGGGATTCTAGCAGCCGCTGGCGGGACCATTAATTATATCCTTGATACACTGCGAGACAACGGCACGAAACTATTCGAAGGTCAAGAACGCATGGTCGAAGATGGACCCAGCGATTCAAAGACAGACCAGACTGCTTATGCGTCGCGCGTCATCCGTACCGATTTCTGCTTTATCGTCCTAGGCCTAGCGCTATTTAATTCAACCTGGCTATTGGTTCCCGCTGCAGCAATCGGAGCACAAATATATTGGATGCTTCAATTTGCAAAGGGTTTCAGAAGACATCACGTCTGAGGGGATATTACTCTGATCTTTACACGTAATTCGTGATGACACTTATCTAAAATTATGCAGCAGTTTTAACAATTTTCATGAAGGATTCGATAGTACGAAGATGCTGACGTTGCCTCAGGCAGCTGACAAACTCATCCATAAAGATCTTGCAATCCGACAGTGGCACGGCTTTAAGCCGGGGGTCTTCTCCCAACTCACCAATCGAAATAATGCTTACCCCAACACCGGCCGCAACCGATGCACGGGCAGCCTCTTGTCCGTCTACTTCAAAAACATAACCAGGTTCAATATCATGATGAGCAAATGCTTCTTCCGTAAGCCGCCGCGTCATAGACCCACGCTCGCGCATTACAATTGGCATATCTTGAAATGCACTAATGGAAATACTGCACTGCTCAGCCCATGAATGGGATGCCGCAACATAGGCCACCATTGGATCCCGGCGTATCAACCAGCGCACGACACGGTCATCTTCAGGCATGGGACCACCAATCGTGACATCAACCCTTTTGTCCAATAATTGTGCATGGACCTCGCTTGAATTACCGGTATTCAAGTTAATCGTAATGCCGGGATATTTCTCACGATACCGAGCGATCAAATCCATTACATAGGCCGGACCATCCGCACCAATCGATAAGAACCCTCGCTTCAGAACTTGAACCTCCGACAATAAATCCATCGCCTCTTGCTCTGTCTCAAACAGGCGGTCTGTAATAGCGAGAAGCTCAAGGCCCAGCGCCGTCGGTTTAACCAAACGCTTCTGACGGTCAAATAAGAGCACACCAAAGCCCTGTTCCAAGGTCCGAACATGTTCTGAAACAGAGGGCTGCGATAGGCTTAACTTCTCAGCGGCACTTGTAAAACCACCACATTTCGCTACCGCATGAAAAGCACGCAATTGAGTGAGATACATAAAAATATCCAATACCTAATCTAGAAAAATTATATCCACTGCGCTTTGAAGTTACAGTTTACGGCAGAATAAACCCGTTTGCCTTGCGTACTATTCTCCTTCCGATAGGAAATCTTTAAATCGCCGTGCAACTTCCTGAGGCGTTACCGTGGGACGACCAAGCGTTGCAAGCGAGCCAGGCTGTATTTGCGTGTGAATGAGATTGGGGCCAGCACTGCCGACGGCCGCTAGTAAAGCTTCTGAAAATCCATCTAAGGAATCGCAACGCCAAGCATTACGATAACCGCACGCGATCGCCACACCACAGAAATCAATCATTGGCGAAACCGTTGCCTGCCCTCCGGTCGAATCATGAACCTCATTATCAAGTAAAATTTGGATAAAATTATTCGGTTGTTCAGCACCAATAGTCGCCCATGCACCCAATTTCATAAGCGCCGCTCCATCACCATCTAGCGCCACCACTGGCTTATTGTTATTGAGTGCTACCCCCAACGCCATTGGAGCTGCGCAGCCCATAGAGCCGACCTGATAGATATGCTGCTTACGATCATCAAGCGTGAATAATTCGCGCCCACATTTACCTGTGGTAGCCACCACTGCGGCTTGTTCTGGTGCTATTTCTAAAAATTTTTCTAATATCCCATAGCGCGTAGGTCGCTCACCTCCGGATACCAAATCAAATCGATTACCTAACGGTAATGGCATCCGCACCGCTTGATCAAGCGGTTCATCCTCAATAAGACCATTTCGCAAAATAAAGCCGAAAGGAAGCTGTTCTTCCTCCATCAACTTATTTGCTTTCTCTAATGCATCGTTGAGGCCGTCCAAAGTCTCGGGAAAATCCTTATGCGCAAAACGCATCAGCGATAGCAAGCCTTGAGAGATGCGCCCCATAACCACGTGTTGCGGCTCGTCTTTAATGCCGGGCTCACCCCGCCAAGTGACCAATAGTAATGTCGGAATTTCAAAAGGGTGGTTCAATGAAGTCAACGGATTAACGGTGTTTCCCAGACCTGAGTTCTGACACATAATGACTGTTTTTTTACCCGCTAACCAGGCTCCGGAGGCGATTGCCACCGCTTCTCCTTCGCTCGCCGCACCAACGTACTGTAATTCGGGATCCGTGATAGTTCGATTGATTAGTGGTGTGAGGAAAGAACACGGTACACCGGTAAAAAAATCGAACCCATGGGCCTGTAATGTGCCGGTAACTGCTTCAGCTCTCATTATTCCCTCACATAACATTACGCGCCTGAGCCAAATCAAACGCGGTGTCTAGGTCGAGCCAATCACCAGTCACATAACTAACAATAATTTGGTTTCCGTCGGCCCTCATTCGTTCCAGTAATTGCGACAGCAAGGCCCCGTCAATACTTCCATCTGCTTGCATCTCGCGGAGCGTTTTCTGCATCGCGGCAGCGCCTATCTCGCTTAACTTTAAAAGTCCAATGAACTCACCATTGATGTTATCGTCTGGTGCATCAGCAAATTCAACGAGTGAGACGACCTCGTCATCGAAATAATCTCCATCATACGGCTTCGAACAACGAACAAGTTCCGCCTTTCCCTCCTTATCTTCCTGGCGCTGCGCATCTACCGCTATCACAACATCCTCGCTCCGGTCCAATAAGCCATTTAAGACATGAGGGCGGAACAAAATATCGCCGTAACTCACGATGCACTCGCCCTCCAACTTATCAATAGCGCATGCCAGTGAACCCACCGATCGCGTTTCTGCATATCTATCGTTATCGATATAGGTAATGGACGGAAGATCAATGGCTTCTTTTTTATAACCACGTACTACTGTAATGTCGTTTAATCCTGTTTCATTAATGGTCTGGACCAAACGCCTGAGCAAAGGCTGACCACGAACATCCAGCATTGATTTCGGCTTATCTTTTGTGAGCTCACCGAAGGCCGATCCACGCGAGGCCGCCAATACTACCGACTTAATTTTACGACTGGTGCTCGGCAGATATCGGTTTTCTGCATCTGCCAATTCCGCGTTACCAACCAAAGCAAAGACATCCTTCACAGTCGGTAACAATCCTTCAACATTGACTAACGACTCTTCTTCGAAAATCTGCTGGCTCACATCTCGCATTGCCTGAATCGCAATCCGCATATTGTGATTAGCCCAAATAACCAGTGAAACATTTTCGGCGCGGAATCGATCCATCGGGGTCGCGTAGTACATAGTCGGCACGATCACAATCGGACAACGATTTGCCCATTCCTTGCAAAATTTCAGAATTTCGTCCGGGGCAGAAATTTTTGAGTGAATAAGCAACGCATCAGCGCCAGCCTTATGGTAAGCATCGGCGCGCTTCAGCGCTTCGTCCATCCCCCAACCGGAAATCAAGGCCTCGATGCGGGCAATGATAGAGAAATCATCATTCGTTTGGCTATCCTTGCCAGCCTTTAGCTTACCGCAAAACTCATCGATATCGGCAAGCGGTTGGTTAGAACCGAGGAAAGAATTAGTTTTCGGAAATAATTTATCTTCAATGCAAACGCCTGCGATGCCGCGTTGCTCCAGCTTCCGCACAAAACGGCGCATATTATTGAAGTTCCCGTGTCCGGTATCCCCATCCACAAGAATCGGAATAGAGGTTGCATCATTCATGAATTCAAGCACCTCTAAAACTTGCGTCCAGGACGCTTCATTGCTGTCTCGCACACCAAGTGCCGCTGATATGGAAAGCCCAGATGCCCAAATCCCTTTGAAGCCAGTTTCCTCGCAGATACGCGCTGACAGCCCGTTATGAGCCTCCATAATAAATTCCAGATCAGCCGATTGAAGCATGGAACGGAAGGCTTCAGGTTTCGAGCTAGATAGTTTGCCCGCATGATTATCAACGGTCTGATTTAATAGCGGCGTCGCACTCATCTGTTATTTTCCTCATTTCATTTGTAACAAAAATGACTTAATTCATTTATAAATTAGTAAAATTTATATCAGAAATAGATTTTTCCTATATATTATAGATTCAAGTAGTCTATCTTCGGGTTTTGAGAGTTAATCAATTTGACCACTATCAAATAAATGACCGTAAGAAATTTGGGTATCTGGTGAATAACTCTTGATAAGGTGGGTGCCCCCCATTATTGATCACGCTTGTAATCCCGAATTAGTCTATCGGTTAACTTCTGAGGCCTATTCCATGAAAGTCGTTATGTTGGCAGCCGGTGTCGGGTCAAGACTTCAAGCTGCGCCCGAGAAACAAATGCCAAAAGTGTTGTTACGCTTTGGCGGAAAGTCCCTCCTCCAGCGCCACATCGACATCCTTCAGCGCCATGGTATTAAAGAAATGGTATTGGCTGTTGGGTATCGTCATGACGATATTGAGCGCGAAATTACCGCCATCGGTGCCGAAGGTTTCGTTCGCACTGTTTTAAATAAAAATTTCACTGAAGGAAATATTGTTACGCTGTGGACCGTACGAGAGGAATTGTGTGCGGACGAACCGGTTCTGCTAATGGACGCGGATGTTCTTTACGACGAAGAAATTATTATCCGTTTAATCAATTCATCACACGAAAACTGCCTGCTCATCGACCGCGACTTCGATCCTGGCGATGAGCCGGTAAAAATTTGTATTCGCGACGATAAAATCATTGAGTTCCGAAAATGGCTAACGGCTGAATTTGATTACTGCGGTGAATCCGTCGGATTCTTTAAGCTATCCCCAAAAATTGCGAGACAGCTAATTGATCAAACTGGATACTATATCGCTCAGAGTAACCGTGAGGCCCCTTACGAAGAAGCCATCCGTGACCTCCTCCTGACCGCTCCGTCGGGGACCTTCGCCTGTGAAGACGCCACAGGTCTGCCCTGGATCGAGATTGATTTTCAGGAAGATATAGAACGCGCAAAAAACCAAATTTTGCCGCGTATAGAAGAAACTTAAATAGAGCAAAAACTGGAAAAATCCGATGGGCACAAAGGCCCACAGTAACATAAAGAAAGTTATGGCCTATTCATCAATCGATGAACCATGAGTTTTAGCCACACCCTAATCCTAGTTACTCGCTTGGTTGCTCCAATTTGTTTTGGTAAATATCGCTGTATTTATTTTACCAGAAAATTTCCCAATATACTGTAATTGATCCGGGCTCTCCGGGACTGTGTAAACTTGCCAACAACAAAATCCATCACGGCCACCGCATATNAACGGTGTTNNGNAGCTATCATACNTANTGCATAATTTGCCATCANCGGTGACNTTCCAAGTACCTTCACTCTCTTTCCAATCGATACTGCATGCCGCATGAAGGGTTCCATCTTCGCGGTAAGTGCGGGTCCATCCATTACTGAATTCACCTACTGAGCCAGATACAATGGTTAATACTTGTTGCTTCGTTGCTCTATTGTGAAGGTCTAGTTGATCAGCAATGCCTTCCGAACTTAGAAACAACAGCACACCGATTGCTAAGCATATTCTCCTGACCATCATCTTCCCCCAACCTTTAATTTGGACCTATGTTGGCTAGCACTTTCGAAGTGAGCCGCTCAACAGCAATTATCACAATCCAATCATACTCATATGCAAGGTTACTTTTATACAATTGTATTGCACAGATCGTTGGACTAAAACCAGCGTACATCTAGTATGGCACACTATCAATAAATTCACACTGGGTCGGTATCTGCATGCCCTTTCTTCGAACTTTCCGAAAATATCGTTTT
Source organism: Rhodospirillaceae bacterium (assembly GCA_002715005.1). Classification (GTDB taxonomy): domain Bacteria; phylum Pseudomonadota; class Alphaproteobacteria; order UBA8366; family UBA8366. The sequence continues at coordinate 4,536 of PAXN01000011.1, read as the reverse complement.
CTTTGTGCTTGTTTTATTTTGCTAGTTCCCGGCTGTATTTCCCAGAAAGATCAGAATAAAAGTATCCCGGCGATTCCAATGATCGACGCCCACAGCCAAGCCAGCAAATACCTTGATCTCGATGACATAATTCCACTAATGGATAAGGCTGGTGTTAAGCGCACACTTCTATCCGCTAGGCGCGGGCTAAAATGGCGAAAAATAGCGGCCCTTGCTCGGGCACACCCAGACAGAATTACTGCATCGGTGCGAAGTAAGGGTAGTCACTATCGTAATAACAAACCCAAATATTATCGCCGCCTCGCTAAACAAATAGCGGATCCAATATTTGGTGCGATGGCAGAAATCATGATATATCACGCCGAAAAACGAAAAGGTCTTGCCGCTGAAGTCGATGTGTATATTTCCGAACCCCAACCGCACGCTGCAATACAAGCTGCTCGCAAAAAGGGTTGGCCGATAATACTACATATCGAATTTGCATCATTGCCCGGCGACGAATCCGCACAAAAAGAGTTCATGAACGATTTCGAAAATTTTCTGAAGTCGCAAGAAACTCACCCGGTAGCACTCACGCATCTCGGACAACTCGACGCAAACCAAGCTGCTTCCCTGCTGGCGAAGCATAAGAACCTTTATCTTATTACCTCGCATGCAAATACCTGGTTTACTCGCGAATCGAGCCAACCCTGGACTGTGATGGTTGACGGCCACGAGTTAGTTCCAAGGTGGCGCAAACTCGTACTTGCCTATCCGGAGCGTTTCATTCTCGCATTCGATAATGTATGGCAGGAACATTGGGGTTGGTTCTACATCAATCAGGCACGCGCTTGGCAAAAAGTCTTTCAATCTTTGCCACCCGAGGTAGCCCATGCAGTAGCTCACAAAAATGCTGAAAAACTTTGGAATTTACCACCGCTTGGGGTTCGATAGCCTACACAAGAGCGTATTTAGTCCTTTTGCACTTCGAATTTACCTCTAGAATATTCGGCCTCATTGCGGCACAAGCGGCAAAACCATCCCATAAGTATCAAAAAAAACTTGGAAGGACCCAGAGCCGACAGCGGGCTTTGAATTAATACAATACTCATCAACCGGCATCAGGTAGGCCTAAAAGTCCTAGACTTGCAGGGTTTCTCGTTTCCTTACTCCACCCTTTTACAGCCATTTCTTTGCAGTTTTGACATATTGTGACACATTTTTTTCCTCGTGCTAGCATTGCTGATAAAGGGTCATTACAAAACGCCTACTCGTAATTTTCGCTTTGTATTTTACGGTGGATAAAATTGAAGAATTTAGCGCTATATATTTGGAGAATTGTGATGTTCAAAACACTTATCACTGTAGCTATTGCGGCCATAGTAATAACGGGCCTATCTGCGGTAGGCGCTAAAGCAGCCGTAAAGTCGCAAACCATCAACTACAAGGTCGGAAATAAAATTTTCACCGGCTATCTCGCCTATGACAATGCGCAATCTGGCAAACGGCCGGGCATTATCGTCGTGCATGAATGGTGGGGCCATGATGCCTATGCCCGCAAGCGAGCAGATATGCTTGCAAAGCAAGGATATACTGCCCTCGCGCTAGATATGTACGGTACCGGGAAACTAGCCAAGCATCCCAAGGATGCCATGAGTTTTATGGCGGCGGCAACCAAATCCGCCGACATCATGAAAGCCCGCTTTCTTGCTGCCTACGATCTATTAAAAGAGCACGCCACCGTCGATCGATCTAGAACGGCAGCTATCGGTTATTGTTTTGGTGGCAATGTGGCGGTAAATATGGCGCTTGCTGGTGTCGACCTGGATGCTGCGGTCGCTTTTCACAGCACGCTAACCCGCTGGATCAAGGATACGCCGAAAAGCCTTAAGACCAAAATTCGCGTGTTNAACGGTGCAGACGATCCTTTCCTTAAGAAACCTAACGTGGATGCCTTTGATGCTGTCATGAAANTATCAGGCGCCGACTACAAGCATATCTACTATCCGGGTGTGGTTCATAGCTTCACCAATCCTGCGGCGACTGAGAAGGGAAAAAAGCTGAAATTACCTCTGGCCTATGATGCCAAAGCGGANAAGGATTCTTGGCGGCAAACGCTTGAACTGTTTCGTAGGGTTTTTAACTAGGATCCAGTGCATTTTGATACGCACAAATAGCGTGGGAGCAGCTGCGAACGGCTGTCAGTTCCTAAAAATACTTATGATAGAGAACCAAGTTACAACTCAGCTACCCCACGTCCTGAACAAAATTATCAGCCGCACTTCAGCTGTTGATATCAAAGCTTGATCTTGCCCTCGCTATAGAGTTGGCGTGACACAAGACGAACACAATGCATTTTTCTATTCAAGCCATACCGCTAGGCTGCTAAGTCGTATAAAGCTCAAAATGAGCTGCTAAGCTTGCTCACACGTCACCTGGAACAAACTTGGGTGACTGTAGAATATTTATTTACAGAATGCGTTCCACATTACCGCCATTGCTTTCAGTTCGTTCCGAGTAAATTCCTCCCTCATAGCGAACTTTCTCATCTCTTTTTCGAGATCTTTGAACTGTTTTTTATCTTTGGCAGCAACGGATTTTCGCATTTCTTTTGACAACTTTGCCCTTTCCTTATGCTCGCTGTTCGCAATGTTCATTTGCACAGAAATATCGCCAAGAAGATTTTTGCAATAAACAGTCTTGGCCTTTTTATCAATCCCAGCGCTAACTGCAGGAAACGAAATAAGCGCAAAAATAGTGCCGATTAATAGGGATGTCTTTTTAATCATCTGAACCTCTCGTTAAACGATACTAAACAGTGAGCTTGACGCCTCATTTTTGCCATATGAATCCGCCCTGTCGATCGGAGGATTGGACTTGGAGCTCTACTCGATACCCTTAGTATTTCCAGCGGATATTAAATTGAAAACCTCGGCAATATTCTCGATTGTTTCCATTGAGTGCATCAACCTAAAAATCTTCGAGGCCTCTTCCCTACCAAGAAAACCTTCTGACAAACGCATAAATTTATTTTCAATATCATTCCAGCCCATGGGGTTTTTCGGGTGACCAATCGGATTGAGGATATCAGCGACATGCTCCTTGCCATCTTTTGTCTTCGCTGTTGCACGCATATGCATTTCATCTGGATATTCGGTCGTGAACTGCTCATTGATCGTTACATTAATTTTTTTGAGAAACGGCCGTATTTCAGGACTGAGATACGCCTCAGAGTCAAAAGCATCGGCACCAATTGTGCCATGCATCAAACCCCAAGCAAGAATATATGGCAGACTATGGTCCGCAGTTTCTTTAGTTTGAGGGTCCCACTTTTCCGGTTCGCTACCACTCTCAAAGTGGGCAAACTCATTGGCTTCCACAAGTATGCTATCAATCTGAGTCACGCCGAGCTGTTTGCCAAGCTCAATACCACACCATGCGGCTGCCTGCATCTGATTAGCTACAGGCCAATATTTCAGATTGGCCTTATCAATATAAAAATCCTCTGTATTCAATCCGTAGGGTGTCCATTTAAAAGATGGATAGTGGTCTGCTAGACCATGACGCCCACGGAAAGGCTCCGGGGGACCACTCATACCATCAGAGGCGAGCAAAATTGCTTGTACGGCGTTACGGACTGCAAGCGCTGTCGCACAACCTTTCCACATCGAGAGCTCTCCGGAACGGGTCGCGCGCAGATGCACATTACCAACGGTGGCTATAGAAACAGCATGTTCAGTCTGTTCGCACGTGAGGCCAAGTAGGTTGGCCGCACCGGCTGCCACCCCCATCGCAATAGTAGTACCTTGATCGAAACCTTGGTCGCTGGGATTAGCAGCGCGCACATGGCGGATAATAGTTTCGTGTGAGATCACCGCGGCTGTAATTAAGGCCTCGCCCGACACCCCGTCACCCACGGTAGGCGCTAAAGCAAAAATCGCCCCGTACGCGTCCGTCGGATGGCTGCCAGGATAGGTGTCATTGAAGTCGAGGTTACGTAACATGCAGGTATTAGCGAATGCAGCAGAATCAGCCGAGACGGTTTCATTTTGCCCAACGATACGACCCGCATATTGCTGCGATGCCGCTGGCCCAGCATGCTTGCGTGCAATCACGCCAGCCTTGCAATTAAAACCACCTAACGTACAAGCAAGTGCGTCAATAATTCTTTCTTTTGCCGCAATGACTGCCTTTTCAGGTAAGCTGTCAAAGCAAAGACCACTAGAAAACTCTGATATGCTTTTTAGGATATCATCTGCCACTACTCACCCCGCTAATAGCACCATGCAAATTTTTTGCAGTATTTTAATACCTTGAACGAACCACCAGATGTGTTGACTGAACAAAACTAATAAATACCGATAGTGCAGTTAGTTTATTCGGCTACTCTAAGTGGCTTTTTATAAATAGCAGACAGTTCAGCACCCAGATAGTCTGCAAGCCGCAGCATTGCAAACTTGCCATAGCGGGCTTCAGCCTCGCTGTTATAATTCGTATTGGTATTGATATCATAGCAATAGTGATTGCCAGCATCATCAGTTACATATTCAAACCCAG
>PAXN01000010.1 GCA_002715005.1 Rhodospirillaceae bacterium | reverse complement strand
TGGCCAGGTCAGCCATGTTTAAAGTACCTGTCATCATGTACATCATGCCGACACCGATGATGTAGAAGGTCGCACCGACAGTCCCCATGATCAAATACCGATAGGCCGCGGTCAAAGATCTACGGTATCTCCCCATACTAATCAGCACATAAGAAGATAACGATGAAACTTCGAGAAAAACGAAAAGGTTAAAGGCATCACCGGTAATAGCTATGCCCAGCAATCCACACAAACACAGCAGATACATTGTATAAAAAAGGTAGATGCGGGGCTCGGGTATTTCAGCCTCTACGCTGCGGCGTGCATAAGGCATAACTACCGCTCCAATAGCGGACACAATGACCAACAAGAATGCACTCAGTAGGTCTACCTTATACTCAATACCCCATGGTGCCGCCCAGTCGCCCATCGGATAGGATATATTTCCAACGGTTTGAACATGTATCAGCAACAGGATAGAAATCGCCAAACAACACCAAGTCACTGCAAGGGAAAAGGCCCAAGCTAAGCCCGCTCGCCGTAAAATCAAACAAATGGGTGCAGCTATTAACGGCAACACAACTTGCAATGCGGGTAGATTAGCGAGCATCAGAAATCTTTCTCCTGCGCACGTTCCGCAGCTTCGATATCATCTTCCTCGATAGACCCATACGCATCACGAATTCTAACTACGAGAGCTAATGCTAGAGCGGTAGTTGCGACACCTACAACAATGGCCGTCAGAATAAGAACGTGGGGTAGTGGATTTGAGTAGACTGCAACTCCATCCGCAATAATCGGTGCGCTACCATCCTCCACCTTGCTCATTGAGATATAAAAAATGAAAACGGACACCTGAAAAATATTAAGGCCGACAACTTTCTTGATCAGATTGTGTTGTGCCATGACAATGTAAAATCCAATCATCATCAACACGATAAAGATCCAATAATTGTACAAACCAGTCAGGTCGCCCATTTACTCGACTCCATCCTGGTTAGCAAAAACATAAAATATCGTAATCATGGCGGCCGCCACCGTGATGCCAACACCTAATTCAATAAGCAGAATACCAAGGTGCTGACCCACCACAGGATCATCGGCCAAGACGGAGTAATTCAAATACCGGCCCCCAAGTAACATACCCACCACACCTACGCCGGCGTAAAGTAAAAGACCTGCCGACAAAAGGAAACGACGGACACTTGGTTTCAAAACCTCCATCCCCACGTCAATTCCGAATATTAATGCATATAGTATGAAGGCGCTGGCAAAAATGACCCCCGCCTGGAATCCACCACCAGGCCCAAAGTCTCCATGAAACTGCACATACAACGCAAATACCATTATCATGGGAATCAATAGTTTAGCGCAAACACGCAGCACTTCTTTGTGCTTCATCTCCTTCAGTTTACGCTCTTCCTTTTTTTGGGATATTTCGCTCATGAGTTATCTCCCGGGCGACTCGGCAGATCATCTGTGTCTTTGCGCTTGCGCCGCCGACGGCCAATCAGCGCCAACGCCCCCGCCGCCGCTGTGAATACTACAGTCACCTCCCCGAGCGTGTCATAACCACGGTAGCTTGCCAAAACGGCCGTAACTATATTGGGAATACCGGTTTCCTTAGGTCCCTTTTCCAGATATTCAGGCGCAACGTGTTTATGAATTGGAGCATTTGGATCTGCATAGCGCGGCATGTCCAAAGTGCCATAAATCAATGCGCATCCCGTCAAAATAACTATGATTAGATGCGGCCAAGAAATATGTGGCTCGTCCTTTTCCTTGTCAGTTGTCAACGCCAGTGTGCCTAGCATCAATACAGTCGCAATACCTGCGCCAACAGCCGCTTCAGTGAAAGCCACATCGACCGCATCCATAACCACATAAAGCACNGCTGCTGTCAGACTAAAGCTGCCAGANAGCATTACAACNGCAAAAAGGTTNCGAAACCAAACNAATGCNAGCGCACTNACAACCATGAAAGTCAGNAGAGCATAGAAAATTATGTTTTCGATGACTTGCCCTCCTCTTTCTTTTGTTGACCTGTCGCAGGATCAACTCCTCCCCATAATGCAGCTTGCGCCAGCGCATGGGTGGTCGTCGGGTTTGTATAAAGTAAAAATATCGCGATCATTGCCAATTTACCCGCGACTAAAAGAGCTATTTTAGTTTCCGGCAGAATGACAAATGCTTGAATACCCATTNCCAGAAACAAAAATAAGACGCCCAGCGTTTCCGCTACTCCACCGGCATGCATTCGAGAGAACACATCTGGGAATCTCCAAAGTCCTAGACACCCAATAAGTGTGAAAGCAGCACCCAACACAATACAAACCCAACTTACAATGTCGACAAAAACACTCATATATCTTCGGCCTCATCAACATCAGCTGAACGACCCAGTCGAGAAAATTTGATATATTTTGTGACCGCGATAGTCGCAATGAAATTGATTAATGCGTAAACCATGGCAATATCGAGAAACTCGGGGCGACCATCCAAAAAACCATAAAGCGCAATCAATATTACGCTGAGCGTTCCAAACGTATTAACCGCAAGAATTCTGTCATAGACGGTAGGACCCTTTAGTGCACTGGCCATTATAATAGCCATGCTAATCAATGTTATCGCCGCGGCAAACTCAAACACTAGACTTGCCCCCGTCACCACTTTCCACGTGGGCTACTTTTTTATCCATTTCTCCAGACTTTACGCCATCTGCGGCATCTTTCGTCAATGCATGAATACGCAATACACCATCATCAACGTCAACAGTGACGGTGCCTGGTGTAAGGGTGATAGAATTTGCATAAATTACGTGCCCTAATTCCGAAGATTGGCTTGCATCCACTTCAAAAAGATGAGGCTGTATTTCTAATTTGGGGCTGATAATAATTTTGGCAACATCAATGTTAGCCTTTACAATTTCCCATATTAACCATGGCCAATAGGTAATAGCCCGCCATCCCAAATGGACCGGATGTCCCTCGTGATCAATTACATCCATTCGATGCGCGATATAAAGGACGAAAATAACCGACACCAAACCAAGGCTTAATATCAAAAAATTATTGAAGAGCCCGGATAGTAGCAGCCACAAGCACGAAAGAACGATACCTAATCCAATTGTATGGAGCAAATTCTCCTCCTCGGGAGCTTCGCTAAAAGTCTCGACCCGTTTTCTTCGATCCCTAATCCTATGAGAAAATAGTTAAAACCAACTCAAATTCCAGCAGAATCTTTTACTACGGTTAAAATTTAAGAATTTGCTGGGCGCTGTTTGGTCTTTTGAGGCATCCATTTTTGTACTGTCCTCCCGTCTGCCATCCTAATTGTTTCCGTTGGCTGACAATCCTTTTTCTGGAATCCCGAAACAATCTTACCGAAATCCAACTCTTCACATTCACCTCTCTGCAAGGCATCCTGATAAGGGCCTTTTTGGGTGACCATCTGTGTAAGCCTTTCAATGGGATGAGAATTGAACCGCCGCCAAATTTCTTCTAAATAGTTTTCCACTTCCGCTGGCAATCTTACTTCTTCAATCTTCGGTCGTCCGGCTTCAAACAATCTAAATATATTGGGTTCAGTGGGCCCAAGCTCGTGAGCAACGAACGTTGCAGGCATCAGCTTACGCCCATGATATTTGACGCCATAAAATCCATAGGCAATATACAGAAGTCGCTGTAATTTCTGAGCCTGCAAATATTTGTCATCTAATCGGGCTCGATCGAGAAACCAAACCGCGACATCAATTGTCGATTCAACCGCACATGAACTCATACTAACACCTCATGCACCGCATATTTAAAGAAACCCATACTTCTATGCATTATCCCACCAGATTTTTCCTATACAAAAATAACTGTAACTGTTGTTTGCGCGTCACGCCGCAGTGCACTATTTTCTCGCTCGATGACGCAAGAAGGAACCTCCCATGGACATGACCGGCGAATTTCATATTCCCGCACCTCGCGAAATAGTTTGGGCAGCACTAAACGACACTAACATTCTAAAGCAATGCATCCCAGGCTGTAATGAGATAGAAAAACATTCGGAGACCGAATTAAGTGCAAAGGTGACCACAAAAGTAGGACCAGTGAAAGCGAAGTTTGGCGGCAAAGTAACGCTCTCTGATATCAATCCCCCAAATGGATATACAATAACCGGCGAAGGAGCCGGGGGAGCAGCCGGTTTTGCAAAAGGTGGAGCGAAAGTTTCGCTGGAGGAAGACGGCGATGGAACTTTGCTGAAATATACGGCCAAAGCAACAGTCGGCGGCAAATTAGCGCAGATCGGCAGCCGCCTAATTGACTCTACATCGAAAAAATTGGCCAATGAGTTTTTCAAAAAGTTTGCGGAAGTCGTCGGCGACGATAGTGCCAATTAATGGGTCGTGCGGAACAAAACGCAAAAGGCGATGCATCTAAAGATACGGGTAAAGGTCTCCATCCAGCAATATGGGTGGGGCTTGTGATACTCATTACCCTCTCCACAACCCTGGCATTTTCCATCAAATAACAATTTACGGAGGTAAGGCTTGACCAGAGCGCTTCTCAACGCCAAACTCTTTCTTAGTAATGGCCTCTATTAGGGGGAGAATATGCCAACAGTTACAATGAAGGTAAACGGCGAGTCAGTCAGTGCCGAAGTGGAAAATCGCACGTTACTCGTCCAGTATTTACGAGACCATCTTGGCCTCACGGGCACACACGTAGGATGTGATACAAGCCAGTGTGGCTGTTGTGTTGTCCACGTAAACGATACATCCGTAAAAAGTTGTACTATGTTGGCTGTTCAAGCAGAAGGTACCAACGTCACCTCTATTGAAGGGCTAGCTAATGGCGACGAGCTCCACCCCATGCAGGCCGCCTTTCGAGAGCATCACGGTCTTCAATGCGGGTTTTGCACGCCAGGCATGGTGATGAGCGCTGTCGATTTGGTTAATGAAAACGCTAATCCTTCGGAAACAGAAATTAGGGAATGGCTAGAAGGCAATATTTGTCGCTGCACCGGTTATCACAACATTGTTAAAGCGATTGCCGCAGGTGCAAAATCAATGCGTGGCTAACCAGCCACTAGATGGTTTACGATTCACTAAAAACCTTCGAATGGGATCGATTTAAGGAATTTTAGTCAAATGTATGATTTCAATTATCACCGCCCGAAGAAACTGGACGAGGCCGCAACAACATTGAGCTCTGCCGAGGATGGAAAACTCGTCGCTGGAGGTATGACCCTTATTCCAACACTGAAACAACGCCTAGCGCAGCCGTCTGATTTGGTTGATCTTGCTGACTTGAGCGAACTTGCGGGAATCTCGGTTGATGATGATACGGTAATCATTGGATCAATGACGCGCCATTGTGATGTTTCCGCATCCGCCGAGGTTGCGGAAGCTATCCCTGCCCTAGCCTCTCTAGCGAGCCATATTGGCGACTCACAAGTTCGCCATCGAGGAACTATCGGGGGATCGATAGCTAATAATGATCCGGCTGCTGACTATCCAGCTGGTGCGCTCGGCCTTGGGGCAACAATCGTTACGTCAAAACGAAAGAGTACCTCGGATGAGTTTTTCACAGGGCTTTTTGAAACGGTTCTCGAGGAAGACGAAATAATCATATCGGTAAAATTTCCGAAACCTAAACGCGCTGCTTATATGAAATTTCCAAATCCCGCATCCCGATACGCAATGGTTGGCGTCATGGTTGCTGAGACAGCCGATGGCGTACGTGTAGCAGTTACCGGGGCAGGCGATGANGGTGTCTTTCGCGTAACCGCAATGGAAGAAGCGCTAGATGCAAATTTTGCATCTGATGCCATTGCCGACATTACTGTATCCGATGCTGNGCTTATGTCCGATATCCATGCAAGTGCGGAATATCGTGCCCACTTGATCGGTATCATGGCTAAGCGTGCGGTGGAAGCCGCAAGCTAACTGCAATTTGGTGTCGTGTGAGCATATAGATGGTCGCCTGGAGCAGCACTTTTACCTAAAATTAATTCATGGATAGTGAGATCGACGAAAAACCACTCTCCCCAAAACGTCTTGGGCGTAGGATTCTCATTATTATCACAACCGTCACGACCATTTTCGCTATCGTGGGCTTCCTTCTATGGGATAATCGCGCTTCCTTTGCAGAAGTCGCCATAATTAACTTCTTCGAAAGCAGAGGTATCGAGGTTAAAGATCTAACCGTTTCAAAATCAGATACGGATGGTTTAATAATTCAGAATCTTCACCTCTATCACAATGGCGATATCAACATTGAGCGTGTAGCTACCCGCTACTCTATTCAGGGTTTGCAGGAAGGCAGGATAGATTCCTTCGAAATCAATAACACGATCTACACACCACCCGGTAGCAAAGCGCTGATCGTTATTGGTCGCACTATTGGTGATGCCAATGCAAACCGGGAAAACCCGCTAGACGGATCCACCTTAAAGATGACCATGACAAAAATTAAGGTGACCGACCAGCCTATTCAATCAGCCCAGTTTAGAACAGAGACAGGTGGCGGGATCGCAAAAAGCCAACTCATTATTCAAGTTGATCTGACGCGCCTTGAAATCAATTCAGAAACGAAGCTAAAGCATAAAAGCTGGGCGACTAAAATCTCTGTCGATAGCCTCATCTATATAAAAGAGTTAACCAAAATCATCGGACTAGATCAGCAAGTATCGGGATGGTTGAGCGTTCAAGCTAAAGGGAAATTCGAGGCAATTGGCGCCCTCTTAGGTAATGATGATAAAAATAAAGCATTAAAGGGCGCGATTTCGATCAAATTACGGGCCCGGCAACTCGCTAATATCTTGGGGCTTCCCGAGGGAACGGCTGGCTCTGACAAACTATCATTAGACCTCATAAATATCCGAGCTACACCGGAGTCCGCACGCGCACGCTTTAGGCTATACTCCTACGCTACCGGACGGACTGCTAATATTTTCACCTATCAGAGTATAAAACTAAATTTAGAGGGTGTTGTCAGAACTGACAAAAATGAAGCAAAGATTCGGATGGAGAGAGGCAATCTCGCAATCGACTTGCCAGTATACTTGGGTGATGTTTTTTTGAGAGATCAAATTGAGGTAGGTCTCCATAGCCTGAAGAACTATATTCGCTATAAATACAAACAGGGCACTATAGATTACCTACTTCAGTTTCAGCCATTGCCGCTATTTTTATCCGTCCCCACTCACCGCGCTACTGTTCGAACAAATTGGGATTTGGATAAAATTATAGCCAAAAGCGATGGTGGGGGGCGCCACGCTTTAAAAATCTCCGTCTATGACATTCGCGTTCCCACTTACGCCCTAAAAGCGAGCAATATTGAGCTAAACGCGACCATTCAAAATGGCAAAACTACCTTTGATTTATCGGTTNGCAAACTAAAACAAACAGACCAAACGCCGGTTCTAGTCCCCCTGTCAGTAAACGGAAAAGCCTCAAGAAAAGACGGCTTGTTAAATGGAACTATTCAAGCAACAGCGCCTAATACAGGCCTTATTTTTAATGCAAAATTTTATAACGATTCTCGGTCCTTCCAAGGAAACTTTGAATACACGCTTGAACAACTTAATTTTGGACATCAGGGGGATGATATTAAAAATGTCTCCCCATTGCTCGCTACAAAATTAAAATCTGTGCAGGGGGAGATCGCCGTAAGTGGCGGAGCCCATTGGCGTGCCGGCGCCGCTTCTCAAGGCCATGTACAGGTGCGATTAAATAAACTGAGCGCAAAAGCGGAAGCCACAAACATCTCAAAGATAACCGGAACGCTCGCGCTTACCTCCATTTCTCCTCCAGCAACAAACAAGATCCAAAAATTAACTGCACTTCTAAGCGTCGAAGACCTTAAACCATTTCCCCTAGAAATTAATTGGCGCCTAAACCCAGACGGCTCCCTAGCCTTGACACCGTTTATCGCTCAATTTGCTGGTGGGACATTATCAACCAACACCGTTCTATTTCATCCAAATGTGGAAATGGAATCATTTTTACTCGCCGTTAATAAAGTCGATGTTGCCGAGATCTTTCGCCTAATTGGCATTAAAGGATTAAGTGGTAAAGGCCGTTTCAGTGGCATTATTCCCATTCAAGTGATGGGAAAAAAGGTTATTGTGAAAAACGGCAAGCTTACAGCAGATGGGCCTGGAGTAATTCGCTTTAATGGAGGTCCGGTTACCAAATCTCTAAAACAAAAGGGTGATTCGGTCGCTACGACATTGAAGACACTTTCTGACTTCCATTTTCAAACGATGATAATGGGTTTAGAAAAATCAAGAGAGGGNAATGGGGCTCTTAAACTAAGCATGAATGGCTCCAACCCTAAAGTTTATACGAACCATCCATTGATTTTTAATGTCAATTTGGAAAGCAATTTCGATAACCTTACAAAATTCACGATACAAGGTCTTGAAACCGCCGAGAACCTGCTCTCATGGCTTGAAGAAAATTACATACTTAAACCGCGTAATCCACAAACAGATACAAAGCTTCGCTAGCGCTCCCAATTCGCAGATAGTATGTCTTATTTAATAAATTTCGCCAGGTACGGCTCAGTCGCGCCTTCTTGACGATGCGCAGTTAGCAGGAAAAGCCGGTAAGCGCTATGACGGCATTGCCATCGCGCGTACCGGTGCTTCAGGCGCGGAGCAACAAACTATCGATGCGGTTAATGCCCAACGAATAGTCATCTATAAAAAACGCACTGCCTCTGAGGGAATTGATCCAGCAGCGGTCGGATACATTTACGCTAAACAAATTTATAAAAATGCACCATCGGGTGCTTGGTTTCTTCTAAAATCTGATCAGTGGGTGCGAAAATAGGTCGATTGCCTTATAAAACTCAAAATATCTATTTCAACCCATTGAAAGCGCGCGCAAAGGCGCGGCCGGTGCGAAGTTATGGCAAAAATACCAACTGATATCGACGGCACACTCACGCTATTGGCAGAGAATAATTATGTAGCGGATCGTAGTCTTGCAACCGCACTTTATTTAGCCCTTTCGCTCAAAAAACCTCTCTTTCTTGAAGGTGAGGCTGGCGTTGGCAAAACCGAGATTGCACGCGTTCTTTCCGAAAGCCTAAAGCGGCCATTAATTCGCTTGCAATGTTATGAGGGGCTCGATGCCGCCACGGCAGTGTATGAATGGAATTATGCTAGGCAAATGTTAGAAATTCGGTTGCAAGAAGCTTCAGGCAGCAGCAATCGGGAAAAATTGGCCGATGATATATTCGATGAAAGATTTCTGATCGAGCGCCCGCTCCTGCAAGCGATAAGAACTGGCGATAATAGTGCCGCGCCGGTCCTTCTTATCGACGAGCTAGATAGAACCGACGAACCTTTTGAGGCCTATTTACTCGAAATACTCTCGGATTTTCAAATTACTATTCCCGAGCTTGGAACAATCAAAGCAGCGAGCCCACCTATTGTTATCATCACATCAAATAGAACACGGGAGATTCATGATGCGCTCAAACGGCGCTGTTTCTATCATTGGGTCGACTATCCCGATGCAATTAGGGAGCTCGAAATTTTAGCAGCGAAAGCGCCCGACATACCAGAAATACTATCTGCGCAAATCGTATCCTTCGTGCAAAAATTGCGCGAACATGACCTCTTCAAAGTACCTGGCGTCGCCGAAACCATAGATTGGGCTCACGCTCTCACGCAACTTGATTGCATGGGGTTAGATTCCAACATCATAAGCGACACAGTCGGTGCATTACTCAAATACCAAGATGATATAGAACGGATAAAAGGCTCTGAAGCCAGCAATATCCTGGACGAAGTTCGGGCGGAACTAGCAATTGCCGGAGTAGAGGGGTGATAAACCCTGACCAAAGCACAGACGGCTACCTTACCGAAAACATTATAAATTTTGGTCGGTTACTTCGCTCCACTGGTCTCCCGGTGGGCCCGGGAAAGGCAATTGATGCCGCCAATGCCGTGACGCAAATTAGTATTGGCAACCGGACCGATTTTTATTGGGCATTGCACGCTGTCTTCGTCAATCGATATGACCAGCGGGAAATATTTGATCAGGCGTTCCACATATTTTGGCGAAATCCCAAATTATTGGAACGAATGATGTCTATGGTATTACCGTCGCAAATCGCTAATGACGATGAAGAAGGTGAGGCCTTGAGCCCTCGGCTAGCAGAAGCGATCTCAAAGACCAACCACCAAACTGTCGCTAACCAGTCAGAGGAACCTAAACAACAATTCGACGCGGCGATGACCTGGAGCCACGACGAAGTGCTCTCGGAACTAGATTTCGAGAAAATGACCAACGAAGAAATGGCTGCAGCCCGTTCTATGATGAGGCGCCTGACCTTACCAATCATGGAGTATCCCACGAGACGGTTTCGCGTAAATGCGCGAGGAATACGAACCGATATCCGGGCCATGTTACGTTACTCCTTGAGATATGGCGGGGACTTCATCCCAATAAAGCGGAAATCCCGCCTACGGCGCGNGCCTCCGTTGGTTGTTCTATGTGATATTTCGGGATCTATGGAACGTTATTCACGCATGCTTTTGCATTTTCTCCACGCGCTAACTAACGACCGAGACCGCGTGCATACATTTCTATTCGGAACCCGATTAACCAACGTCACGCGTTGCCTTCGCCATAAGGACGTGGATATGGCGCTCGATGTAGTAGCCAGTTCCATTGACGATTGGTCCGGAGGGACCCGCATTGGACACTGCCTCACGCATTTTAACCGTGATTGGTCACGCCGCGTGCTCGGCCAAAACGCAGTCGTACTGCTTATTTCTGACGGTCTAGATCGTGATGCAGGTGCCGGGCTCAGGATAGAAATGGAAAGGCTCCATAAATCCAGCCGAAAACTCATTTGGCTAAATCCACTCTTGAGGTACGATGCGTTTGAACCTAAATCTCAGGGCATAAGGGCAATATTACCTTATGTGGACGATTTCCGGACTGTGCATAATCTCAACAGCCTACGCCAATTGGCAGACGTTTTAAGCCAAGACGGGCTGAAAATTTCAGCTAAGATGGCCAAATGGAGGAAACGCGCAGTATGACCGAAATTACCAAAGAAGACGATATTATTGCCCGAGCCATCGACTGGCTAGATAACGGTCAAAAAGTTGCTCTAGCGACCGTCGTTAACACCTGGGGCTCATCCCCTCGGCCTGCAGGCAGTCAATTGGCAGTTAATGAAAACCAGTCTTTTGTTGGCTCTGTTTCAGGCGGTTGTATAGAAGGCGCAGTCATTGAAACTGCTATGCAGGTTATGGTGGACGGTAAACCCAAATTATTGGAATTCAGCATCACCAATGAACTGGCATGGGAAGTGGGCCTAGCCTGCGGTGGCAAGGTCGAAGTGTTTGTGGAACGATTATCATGAAAATTACGCTCCTCAAAGCCTTGAACAAAGCACGCTTAGAAAAAAGTCAAATAGCACTGATAACTAATATAACTGATGGACACCAAACTCTTATCATTGATGGTGAAATTGCCGATGGTGACGTATCAAGCTCGGGACTCCTCAAAGAAGCTACCGCTACTGTGGAATCCGATCGCAGTAAAATTATAACTGTCGAAGACACAAAGTACTTCATTCATGTATTCAATCCCCCAAAGCGTATGATTATCGTCGGCGCAGTTCACATTGCCCAATCCTTAGTGCCTATGGCTGCCATTGCAGGCTTCGACGTAACCATCATCGACCCACGTGGTGCATTCGCAACTGTCGAGCGCTTTCCTGGCGTTATGCTTTGTGACGAATGGCCCGATGAAGCAATGCCCAAACTCAACCCCGATAACCGCACCGCAATTGTCACATTGACACATGATCCCAAAATAGACGACCCAGCCTTAATAGCTGCGTTACGCACCAATGCCTTCTATATTGGCTCTCTTGGTAGCCGAAAAACCCATGCATTACGACTTCAAAGACTACGCCAAGAATCGCTCAAAGACACTGACCTTGAGCGTATTCATGGCCCTATTGGCTTAAATATCGGTGCTATTTCTCAGGCGGAAATAGCCATCTCCATATTAGGTCAAATAACTGAAGTACTCCATCAACCGCGCCAGGATAATTCCGCATGAAATTTGGCAAAATAGCCGTCAATGATGCGGAGGGCTCCTTACTCGCCCACAGCTTACAAAATGGTGGGCTCTCTTTCAGGAAGGGACGCAGCTTATCCAGAGCCGATATTGAAGTACTAAAGGCTGCTGGGATCGAAACGGTCGTTGCGGCACGATTGGAGGCGGGCGATATTGGCGAAGATGAGGCGGCAAACAGAATAGGTCGTTTGCTGGCCGGCCCAAACGTTACTGCCAGTGCAGCGTTTACAGGCCGCGTCAATCTAACTGCAGCGGCGACTGGACTTATTACCTACGACGGGTCCGCTATCGACCAAGTTAATCTCACAGACGAAGCGGTTACAATCGCAACGGCACCACTATTTGACTTAGTCGTACCAAAACAAATCATCGCAACAATCAAAATAATCCCTTACGGGCTATCGGAAACGGTGCTGGCCGATTGTCTCCTAACAGCAGAACAAGCCGAAGCTAAAATTACCATAGCTCCGTTTACCGAAAAGAAAGTGGGGCTAGCGCAAACCACACTGTCAAAAGGCAAAGAGAGCGTACTGCAAAAAACAAGTGACGTGATGATATCGCGCGTCAATGGGCTCTCATCATGCGTGTTATTCGACGAAAGAATTTCTCATACCCAGCATGATGTAGCAAAAATGGTGCGAGCCGCGAGTGCACGATGCGTTGATATTCTTCTTATTGCAGGTGCATCCGCCATCACTGATCGCCGCGATGTTATACCAGCGGGAATAGTGGATGCCGGTGGTACGGTTATCCACTGTGGCATGCCCGTTGACCCTGGTAATCTACTATTACTGGGCAAGTTCGATGATATGGACGTTATTGGCCTGCCGGGTTGTGCACGGTCACCAAAGTTTAACGGCATAGACCTGGTTCTTAGGCGTCTCGCTGCTGACTTACCGGTCACCTCGAGCGATATCATGGCGATGGGCGTGGGCGGGCTCTTAAAGGAAATACCGAACCGGCCTTCTCCGCGCTCATCAGATATAAACACTCTACCTAGCCGCCCTCGGATCGCAGGATTGGTTCTGGCAGCGGGTCAGTCGCGGCGCATGGGTAGCATAAACAAATTACTAGCAGATATCGACGGACAGCCAATGGTCAGTCATTCCGCGCGTATTGTTACCGAGTCCGAAGCATCACCCGTCATTGCCGTAACCGGGTACCAAACAGCTAATGTGGCCAAGGCACTGGAGCCGTACGATCTCACTATCGTCCATAACCCGCGTTATGCAGAGGGTATCAGTGGAAGCCTTCAGCGGGGCCTCGCGGCATTACCAAAAGACGTCGACGGGGTTATTATTTATCTGGGAGACATGCCAAAGGTCGCTAGCACTGTCATTAATAAACTTATTGCAGCCTTTAATCCTGCTGAACAACGCGCTATCTGCATCCCGACTTGGCATGGCAAACGAGGAAACCCCGTCCTCCTTGCCAGCCGCTTCTTCGACGAAATCCATTCGATTTCTGGCGATGTCGGCGCACGCGGTTTGTTGGGTGCCTATCCAGAACTTATCTGCGAGGTCGAAATAGAATCTGACGCCGTATTGACCGATATAGATACTCCAAAAGCCCTCGAGAACGTCAGGTCTTGCTGGTGATTTTATTCAACGTTGCGACAAACTTTTTCATCGACTACGATAAAATTTTTGCTAGCATTGCTGATATTCACCTCAAGGAGGGTACTCAGGGAGCTATTACACGGCAATAAGTGCCCCGAACCTTAAGGTTTCGGCACAACTCGCTAGCCGCGCTCCTGCTAGGCAGCGGCTTACCACGTAATCGGAAGAAAGTTCCGCGGCCTTGAATATTGACCTTTTTGAGGTCTGGTTGCAGTGCCCCTAATAAATCGGCATTACGACTAAGCAACTGCTTCCACCCTCGTTTTGCATTAGCCTGGCTACTGTAAGATGCCAGATGGACACTAATAGGCCAGCGGCGTCGCAGTTTATCTTGCAACGCCGATGCATTATCCCCCCCCCGTGCTGAAACATGAGTAGGCACACGTGCGTTAGGGGTTATGGGCCGAATATCGTGCTCCGCTGCGGCCGGTATAGAAACAGCTGTCGCCTTAATGGGTGCTCTCTTTGCAGCTATAGCTGCACCCGGTTGAGTATTTAGACGAGATTGTTGCTCTCTTGGCGCTACCGGTTTGTAACGTGGAGGCGGTGCCGCCAACACAAAATCGTGCCCGATTACCGCTGGCCCATTAGAGGCGGTAGCGGGCTCGACTAAAGATTGATGGGGTGACCGGCGGACGTCCGATAAAGCTGAAAAATTCTTTGGCGGCGAAGAACTCGCGATCTTTTGTTCCAGCGCTGGCGCTTTCCCGCGCGAGGCTGCGGTCATTATTCTTCCGACCATCTCTCTTCCTGACCGCTGATATGCGACCATTCGACGAATAATTGGTTTTCCTAGATTGGAACTAGCTTCCATTACGATATAGTGACCGACTGTCGGGGCATAAAAAAAAGTGAACGCATCGCCTTTTTCGCGAGTACATTTTATCTTAAACGTATCATATTTTTTATTTTTTGGCCCTTTAACGGGAACCCGAGCTAAAACATCGCAACTCCAATTAAACACCCAATCAAAGGGCGGCCTGTCTGTGCTCACGGTTGCCCGGAAGCTAGCCCTATTCCCCACTTTCATTGGAAATAATCGGCCTATTTGACCACTAATAAGACGACGTCCTTTACCGTTAACCGGACTTTTCCATACCAATACAGGCAAAACCGGATTGACATAAGTGATTTGCAGATCACCGTCATCGCTAACCCAATGAACCTTCTTATCCTTAACAGCAACGACCTGCCAGCGCACATAGGGGTTGTCGAACACAAACGTATCACCCACCGAAAATTCGGGTTCAGGATAGTACTGTTTTGCCGAATTCTTCTCTCCAGAAATCCATCCGATACAGCTACTCAGTACGAGACAAAAAAAGAGTATGATGCCTAGTCGTAACACAAAATAATTTGCCTGATTTTTTTAAATCATCATTGAAGTCAAGAATTCCAATTTCAGCAGTCATTATTTCCGGTAAACCGGACTCAGTGCCAGTTCATATTTTGGACAACATAAAAGCCCGGGATTGAACAGGTTTTTCATTATCTTCAGAAATTTATAGAACGCCTATTTTAGCGTTAAAAAATAAATTGCGCGAATCGAAGAGCGAATATCTAATCACCTTTTGCGCTATTGCTCAGCATACACTCAAGATCGAGTGAAAAAATAATAACTAGAATCAAAAAATAATGGATTTCTGCTTTAACGGGACAACCAACGCCATCATGATTTTTTTTAAAGTACAACAAGGGCCGCAAGTACCAAAATATTACTCTTTAGTGTACTCAATAAAATAGGTGGCATTTGGGTGACGCGCCGAGTTCGAGACGTTATAGTTTTAAACACAACTAATATTAATCGGCCGCAATAAATTGCGTGGGGGAAAAGAATGGCCGGAACATCGGCTTCAGAAAAAGGATGGCAACCTGGCGACGAATTAACAGCCGAGCAAGCTGGAGATTTCGAGATTGAACGCCACAAACCACTACCTAAAAAGATTCCTATTTGGCGACGCGTTCGCGGTAGTACCCTTCTTGCTATTATAATTTTGTTAGGTGCGCTGGTCTTACGGTGGGCAGACCCGGTCTATGTTGAAACGTTACGCAACAAAACTTTTGATACTTATCAACGCCTATCTCCCAGGCCTATAAAGCCTTATCCAGTTGCTATTATTGATCTAGACGAAAAATCTTTGGCAGAAATAGGCCAATGGCCTTGGCCACGGAATAAGGTTGCCGAGATGGTGGAAAAGCTTGGCAAGCTTGGCGTCAAAGTTATTGGTTTTGATATTATCTTCGCAGAGCTGGACCGAACTTCTCCTGATAGAATCGCAGCTACCTTCGCTAATTTACCTGAAGAAGCAAAGAACAGCTTAAAAGCATTACCAACCAATGAATCCGTATTAGCAAATGCGATGCAAAAAGTACCTGTTGTTGTCGGGCATGTAGGGCGGGCTGCACGGCTTCCAATCGGGAAACAAACAACCAAGCAACGATCGCCCTTCCGAGTTTTCAAGGGCCATGATCCAAAACCATTTCTCTTCAAGTATAATAGTCTCTTAGCTAATGTACCCTTGCTAGAAAAACACGCTGCGGGCCATGGCTTTTTCTCAGTAACGGAGGAATTCGATGGCATAATTCGGCGGGTCCCGCTTATCATGCGCGTTGGCGAAAAAGACATAAGACCCGCCTTAACCATCGAAATGCTTCGCGCTGCCTATGGTACCAATACATTACTAACTAAGGCCAATGCAGCTGGCATGGAATCGATTGCAATGCAAATCAAAGGTGCAAGAGGACAATTCTTTGACATACCTTTGGATGGTAATGGNAGAATTTGGGTCCATTTTAGTAAGCCAGCAAAAAAAGAGGTGCCCCCCGGGGACAGCCGTCTTTATGTTTCTGCGGCCGATGTATTGGCCAGCCGTGTTCCAGCAAATCTTTTGAAGGGAAAATTAGTTCTCGTCGGCACCTCCGCTGTAGGTCTACAAGATATTCGAAACACACCGGTTGAAAGTCGCCTTCCAGGGGTGGAAGTTCATGCAAATATTTTGGAATCCGTTTTCGCCGCGGAAAGTGAATTTCAGAAGGAAGTGCAAAAACAGTTTAAGGATTTGATCGCTANCGGTATGCCTCAGCAAAAGGCTGCCCAACAAGTTCGCGCTATTGATAAACGAGATTATTTTTTACGGTATCCGGCATGGGCCAATAGTGCGGAAATGTTCCTCATCTTGTTATCGGGAATATTGCTCATCATCCTTATTCCCCGCTTAGGTCCAATCCTCACACTCGTAGCTTTTGCCTCAGCCGGCAGTGGCTTATTAGCTCTCTCCGCCTATCTATATATAAATGATAAGTTATTGATTGATATGACATTTCCAGGCGCTGTGACGATAGCTTTGTATGCACTTTTAACTTTTGCCAACTACTCAAAAGAGGCCGCAGAAAAGAAACAAGTACGTGGGGCATTCGGACAGTATTTGTCCCCTGCACTTGTGGAGCAATTAGCAGAAGATCCCGACAGNTTACAACTTGGTGGTGAGACCAAAAGGATGACATTACTTTTCTGTGATGTACGCGGCTTCACTTCAATTTCAGAACTATTCAAATCTGATCCTCAAGGCCTCACAATTCTTATCAACCGATTACTAACTCCGCTCACTGACACTATACTTGCCCATAACGGCACTATCGATAAATATATGGGTGACTGCATCATGGCATTTTGGAATGCACCGCTGGACGCAGCAGATCAAGAAGGTGATGCATGTGCTGCGGCACTAAAAATGTTTAAAGATCTAGCGATCCTTAACGCTGAGCGCGAAGCGGAAGCGGAAGAACAAGGACTAAAATTTTTGCCACTTAATGTGGGCGTAGGCTTGAATACAGGTGATGTAGTCGTTGGTAATATGGGGTCCGCGCAGCGATTTGACTATTCAGTGCTCGGTGATGCTGTAAATACAGCTGCCCGCCTAGAAGGACAATCCAAAGAATATGGCTGTAATATAGTCATAGGTGAGGAAACTGCCTCCAAAGTCGATACAAGGTTTGCGCTTCTGGAACTTGATCAAATTGCCGTGAAAGGTAAAACCGAAGCTGTAACTGTGTTTGGTTTAATGGGTGATGAAGAGTATATGGTAGACCAGTGCTTCAAAGTCTACCGCGATACTACCCAAAAAATGCGCAACGCTTACCTAGCCCAGGACTGGGACACGGCGGAAAAACTCGCATTAAAGTGCATGGACTTAGCTGAAGCCCCAACCGGGCTATACCAGATGTACTTAAATCGAATAGCTGACTACCGGGTAACCCCCCCAGGTAAAGATTGGGATGGGATATACGTAGCTCTTACGAAGTAAGGACGAGCTTATTGCTGCGGCTAACTCAGGCGCTAATCGCGCAAAGATCGCTACTGCAACATCATCTTCGACATATTGGTCTTCAAGGCTCAATAGATGCCAAATTTTTGGCTTACGCTCATCTTTTCGAGTAGCTCACGGTACATTGTTTTACGCACTTACAAACTTGTTCACGCAAAATTTCCCGACGAAACGCTTAACCATTACAACTTCCAGACCTTGATATGATAATTATATTATATTGATCATATACTTAAATTAGGGAAAAGGATGATGCATGATGTATTCAACTGCACTGTGCATAAAATTGCAAATACCGTCGGTTTACGAATCCATGCGCTTCTCGGTAAGTGCTATTATACCGGTAACTGCAAAAACTCTTAAGGAGAATAAAGCGTGACTTCGTGTGCGCCGCTTGACGGTATACGGGTATTCGAACTCGGCTCCAGTGTGGCCGCTCCATATGGTGCTTGGGTGCTTGCGGAACTAGGTGCTGAAGTAATTAAGGTTGAAAAACCCGGAGATGGCGATGACGCGCGCCAGTGGGGCCCGCCTTTCTGGCACGGAACAGGTGCGATGTTTCATGCCTATAATCGCGACAAGAAGTCGATCACTGTCAATTTACGCGATTCTAAAGAATGTGCACGTTTACGAAAGCTCATCATAAAAAGTGCTGATGTAGTGATTCAAAACATGCGCCCCGGTAAAGCTGAAGAACTAGGGCTGGGACCTGAAGAACTTGTNANTGAAAAACCAACTNTAATTTATTCAAANTTTGGCGCNTTTGGCNGTAAAGGCCCCTATAAAGATCGGCCGGGCTATGATCCCTTGATGCAGGCTTTTGGGGGTATTATGAGCACCACCGGCGAAGAAGGCAGGCCGCCGGTCCGTGTGGGCACCTCAATTATCGATATGGGAACCGGCCTTTGGTCCGTAATTGGTATTGTTTCCGCTATCCGTGAACGCGAGCTCACTAATAAGGGCGGAATAGTCGATTCTTCATTGTATGAAACCTGCGTAGCCTGGATGACTAGCCACGCCGCTGCCTACCACGCAGGCGGAAATATCCCCGGGAAATTTGGCTCTGGCATTCGCAGCATCGTGCCCTATCAAGCCTATGAATGTAACGATGGGTATTTAATTATTGCGGGCGGCAACGACAATTTATTCAAACGCCTTTGTCGAGTTCTCGGCCGACCAAAATGGACAGATGATGAGCGCTTTAAATCCAACCCAGACCGCGTTACCAATCGTGACGCATTAAATGAAATGATGATACCGATTATCAAAGAACAGCCGAGGTCCTACTGGCAAAATGCCCTAGACGATGCAGGTGTCCCAAACGCCCCAATCCAAGATACCGCTGAAATGGATGCCCATCCACAAACGCAAGCTTTAGAAATCATCCAGGAATCTCCGGACAAATCAGTGAAAGTAATCGGACTGCCCCTTTCCTTCGACGGTGAAAGGCCGCCCTTCCGAATGCGTGCGCCCGAACTTGGCCAACACAACGACGAAATTTTTGGAGAGTTGGATTAATGAACTTAGAATACGAAACACTCAAGCTCAAACGACACGGCAAACACGTACTAGTCGTTTTCTTAGATCGACCTGACTTCTCCAATGCCTTAAATACGCAAATGGGCCTGGACCTGAGAGATCTTTGGCGTGACCTTTATGTGGATCAAGAAGATGTGCGCTGCGTAGTCTTAACCGGTGCTGGTAGCAAGGCGTTTTGCGCTGGTGGAGATTTAAAAGAACGAAATGGCATGAGCGACGAACAATGGCAGCGCCAACATGCCATATTCGAGCAAGCTATTCTGACTATGCTCGATGTGCCAACACCAATAATTGCAGCGTGTAATGGCGCGGCATATGGCGGCGGCTGCGAATTCGTTCTGGCCGCAGACTTTGCCTACGGCTCGGAAACTGCCAAATTAGCATTAACAGAAGTAACCCTCGGCATAATGCCAGGTGCTGGTGGCACTCAGTTTTTACCGCGCGCAGTGGGTATCCGTAGAGCAAAGGAATTTCTCCTAACTGGCACACCTTGCTCCGCTGATGAGGCAAAAGAGTGGGGTATTTTCAACAAGGTATGCAAAGACTCAGATCTTTTGAATGAAGCGCTCACAACTGCGGAACGTATCGCGTCAAACGCACCGATCTCCATCAAGCAGGCGAAAAAAGCGCTCAACGTGTCGACACAGGTGGATTTGAAAAATGGCTATGCATTCGAGATAGAAGCCTACAATCGTATGGTGCCTACTGAGGATCGCCAAGAAGGTATTCGTGCCTTTAACGAGAAAAGAAAACCTGAATATAAGGGCAAATAGTACCGACTAACCTGGGCCTCTCATGCATAAACTTTTAAACCGTGACGTGGTAGCGCCGGTCCTTGCCTTGATTATTTTTCAGGGCCTAACCACCATGGGTATGCATGCTTTTTCCAACGCCCCTGCCGAAGTGGCACGCGGCTATGAAATGCCGGTCAGCTTTACTGGGATCTACACCGCTATTGTCTATTTTACGGCGCTTACTTTCGGTCTTTTGGTGAGTGGCCCATTTGGCCGCTATGGAGCAATGCGGAGTTGCCAGATCGCATTGATTTTCGGCGCGACATCAATGGCAATCTTCACACTTGCCACACCGTGGGCATTCATTCTAAGTGCAATCTTGCTAGGCATGGCGCACGGACCGATGAACCCAGCCGGTTCCCATGTAATTATGCGCGTTGGACCACTGGAGTGGCGTCCCTTCCTTTTTTCGCTTAAGCAAATAAGTGTCCCTGTCGGAGGTGCATTGGCAGGTTTTTTAGTGCCAACACTAGTTCTCACCACAAGTTGGCAAATGGCAATGCTCCTCATTGGTGGCGCAATATTTTTCGCAGCAATTATTGCACAACCTTTTCGATCGCGGGCTGATGAGGACCGAGACTCAAACTACCCATTGCGCCCAAATGACATCATGGAACCGATCCGATTGGTGTTTGAAAAAGGTCCAATCCGCGCCATTTCGATTGCGGCCTTCACTCTCATTGGCTGTCAAGCCTGCATTGTTGCATTTCTTGTTATCTATTTGGTTCAAGATATTGGCTTAGAATTACAATGGGCGGGCCTGATCTTTGGCCTCGCGCACGGCACTAGTATAGTCGCACGCGTCTATCTTGGTGTCCTCGCTGACAGGGTAATTCTTACAAAGCTGATACTTGGCTACAGCGGAATCGTCACCGGAGTCTGCTTTCTTATTTTGGCTTCGTTCCCAGCAGGAGGGTCATATTGGTTGCTTTGCATTCTGGGAATTGTACTCGGAAACGCCAATCTTGGTTGGGTCGGCCTTTATTTTTCGGAAGTATCGAAGCTAGCGCCCGAAGGCAAGGCAGCTGCGGCCACCGCAGGCAGCCAAATTTACGCTTTTGGATCCTTTGTTATTATTCCACCTCTCTTCACCTTGTATGTGGAATTAATTGGTAGCTATGCCACTGGCTTCTCGATCATTGGTGTACTCGGTCTTGCTGCCGGCTTCCGGTTTCTTTCGGTTAAATATTAATTAGCTACCCACTTTAAACGCAGAAACCAAACCTCTCAGGGTGGCGATAACGCTCAAGGGCGTGAGTAAACCTGTTGCCGGATTATCGGGCGACGGAATGCCCGCGATCTTAATCTCGAAATGTGTAACATCAGAATCTACGATGATTGTGTGTTCATTCCGTGTTTTGGTAGGATCTGCCCATAACTCGACAATGGTTTTATCCGGGCCCAATGCGGCCATACTTAAGGCAGCCGCCACATTCAAATTAGCAGGAAATCCTGCGGCAGCCTCACGAACTGTTCCTTCGAACACTTTCAATGGCTCTCGGACGTTGTCTAAATCGATATTATTTTCCCGAATATATGGTGCGCCATGAATACCTCTCGGTGGCTTGCGAGTAACCATCCGTACTTCGTGGACCGTTCCCTCCGCAGCCGCGCGTACTGCATCGAAACCCGCTAACGCGCCGGTCGGCACAAGAATTTGCGCGCCTGTCTTTCTTGCGCGCTCTATAAGTGGACCACGTTCAATCAATTGACCACAGGAACAAGGGATAAATATACACCCAGTTTCAATCGCAGGCACGGCGATATCATCAAAATAGGCCGCTGGTACACATTCCACGATAATATCAGCATGTTCAGCGAGCTCGGTGATTGCCAGTACCAACGGTGGATTTCGGAAATTTAAAACACGCTTCTCCGCAGCCTCAACGTTACGTGCCGAAACAGCGCTTAATTTCAATCCTTCTATGCCCGCATCAATAGCTTCAGCGGTACGTAATCCAATTGCTCCAAGACCACCGATCGCCACATTTTTGATTTCAGACGGCACTTATCCCTCTCCTCTTGGTTTACCCCTTTCATAACATGAAAGCCTTAACTTGATTAATAAAGGCTCTACAGCGATATGTAGAAATATAATCCGCAACCGCCCAGGTGTGCCATGAAGCGACCATTTCTAATCCTTGCGATTTTCATAGCCCAGTATATTACCACCCCTGTCTTCTCTAAACCTCAAACACCCCAGGAGCAGGCTTCAGAACTAGCAGATCAAGGCATGAAGAAACTAATACAAGCGCTACAATTGATGCTCACGCAAATCCCCCAATATGAGGCGCCTTTTGTCAATGAATATGGCGATATAATTATACGACGAAAGAACCCTAAGAAGCTGCGCCCAGATGAACAAAGCCAAGACGGGCCTGGGCATAATATTTGACTTGCCGAACGATACTGAATTTAAAAAAAATTTCTCGGAAATTTTGCGCGAGCCTAGTAGGCTTGTTTCTAAATCAACCGCACAAATGAGAAGGCCGGACGCATGGGCACTACTAAAAGATTAATTGTAGGTATTTCAGGGGCCTCGGGTCCGGTTTATGGCATTCGCATCTTGGAAGTGTTGCGCGATCTACCAGACATAGAAAGCCATTTGATTATGTCACCCTCAGCCGCACAAACCATTTCGGCTGAAACCGATTTTTCTCTAGAGCATGTCCGTTCGCTTGCGGACGAAGTCCATAGCTTCAAAGATATAGGGGCATCGATTTCATCGGGCTCCTACAAAACAGAGGGTATGGTTATTGCCCCCTGTTCAATCAAGACATTAACCGGTGTGGTCAATTGTTTCAGCGATAACTTAATCTCGCGAGCCGCAGATGTTTGCTTGAAGGAACGACGTAAAGTCGGCCTCATGGTTCGTGAAACGCCCTTACATCAAGGTCATTTAGAGCTAATGGTTAAAGCAGCGCAATATGGCTGCATGATCATTCCTCCAATGCCCGCCTTTTATCACCGGCCGCAAACCATCAACGATATTGTGAATCAAACAATCGGCCGTGCGCTTGATCAATTTGGCATCGATACGGATATTGTTCATCGCTGGAAAGAACAAGAGGCAGGTTAGTTTACTAGACCCCAGCAACAGCCTCGGTAATCTCTTCCAACGATACCTCAGGAAAAACCTGTACTAATAACACAACCAAAGCAGCACAGTCACTTTTGGTAATTTTTATTCGAAGTAACCCAAAATATTGAGAGAGCGTATCAACGCAATCCATTAATTTATCTGGGGCTGCCCTTAACAAGTTCTCAGAAACCGGTAATGCGGAGACTAATCGAATCTGTTCTTTGTGTTCAGCGTTAATTTCGATCCCCAAAATCCGCTGGCGTAACGCCTCGGTATCTGTGACATCAAACCCGTCGTACCCATCCTTCAAGGAATTACGCACCGCACGAAGTCCTTTTACGATTTCCCTGTTCCAAAACATAACCGCATTACGCGCTACAGCAATTTCTGCAGACGTCAAAACACCATTACCAATTGATGCACTCCAGCAACAAAATAGCAATAAATTCACGTCGATCTCATACTCCTCTTGTAACGTGATACAGGCTTCCGACACACCGTCTTGCGCATATACGTCGATCGAAAACTGCCAAANGGGATGATTGTCTCGATTTACCATGTGATCCTAAGAACAAAAAGAAATTGCCGTAACATGATGAGTAAAATAAAACAGTAGCTGAATTACTGGTCATCAAGCGGAAGAATACCATGACGCTCAAACAAATGAAGATCGAAGTTAATAATGCCGTATTTTCATTGCCTTATCATGTGGCAAAGGAAGAAGGGTTTTTCGAAGACGAAGGCTTAGACGTTAATTTGATACGGGCTGGGTCAGGTCGCAACCGAGACAAAGAGGTGCCGCAAGTTCCAATCGAAGATCACACACAAGTGCCATCTTATGGCTGGCATGAGGGTATTGAGAAAGGTGAATTCGCGCTGTATCGCGCTTGCGAATGGGGACAAATTCGCCGCACCCAAGACAGCTGCCAAGATGTGCGCGTCCTCAGCAAACGGTCATCCGTCGCCACACAAGCTATTGTTGTACGCCCAGACTCAACTTACCAAATCCCAATGGATTTGAAAGATAAGCTTGTCGCCGTAAATATGCATGCCGGCTCGCATTATATCAGCTTAAGTATGCTTGGTGGTTATTTGGGTAAGGAGCACACTCGCGTTGGCCATGTCGGCGGGCCAAAACAAAGATTGAAGTTCCTCGAAGACGGCAAGGTGGATGCAATTGCGATTATGGAACCTTGGATCACAGTTGCCACCAAACTNGGCTACCGAATAATAAGTGAAGCCTTCTATGACGGCGCAGAAGTTGCTGACCCGTCTGTAGATTCGGATATGTTTGATTCTGTTAATCGGGCTCTAAATAGAGCAGTCGCTAAACTAAATACTGGCGACGGTGTAAAACCTTATCTCAAATATATGATCANCGAAGTGCCCGAAGATATTTGCAAGCTTACAGAAAACGATTTCTATCTCCCACGGTTTCGATATCTCGAGGTGCCACGCTACTACACACCCGAAGAGTACGGCCAAATTCAAGATTGGATGGTAGACTGGGGGTTACTTGAAGTGGACAGCGTCTACGATAAAATTATCGAAGAACGGAAAATCGCTTAACCGATTACTGAGAGCTAAAATTAAAGACTGAGAAAGCGGGGGTTGAGTTCATGACCAACCCCATTATCACAAAAAGCGCCAGACAAAAAACTGCCGCACTCAGTTAAAACGTTAGTAGTTTTCATCTGCAATTGTAATACTTTTAAATTCATAAAATACTAATCGACCTAGCAGCAACGTCATCTAATTAAATTCTGGAATATTTGTATTCGGTTAAGTTATCAATAGGTGATAGACCGCAGCTTTTTAGCCGCCCGAACTTAAAATCGCTTCAATATCCTGCACGCGCATGGGTAACCTCAGAATTTCCTTACCCAGCGGGGCTAACGCATCGTTAACAGCACTCGCTAAACCTGCAGGCGCGCCTAAATAACCGCCTTCGCCGCTACCTTTTTGTCCCATGGCCGTATGAGGAGACGGTGTACAATGATCAATCATTTTGACAGCCGGCACCTCGTGAGCAGACGGCAACAAATAATCCATGAAAGTCCCTGACAAAAGTTGACCATCTTCATTGTACTGGAACTGCTCATACAGGGCTGCACCGATTCCATGCGCGATCCCACCGTATGTCATACCATGAACAATATGAGGATTGATAATAGTGCCACAATCATGACCAATGAAATAATCAAGTATCGTAACTTGGCCAGTAACTGGATCTATTTCTACTAAAGGAATATGTGCCTCGAATGAATAACAAGGATACATTTGCACCCTCCCATCGGCGGTTGGCATCATGCCTCCGGTTGGTACTTCCCAAACATGCCGCGCTTGCAGACCCGGTTCCATATCATCAGGCATATCGTGATAGCGGCGGTGCGCTATTTCGACCAGCTCACCCCACTCAATCTTAATATCAGGATTATCTTTCGCCACTATATCGCCTTCTCGGTATTCAAGTTTCTCGATGCTCAGTTGCAGGTTATGCGCTGCTATCTCGAGAAGGCTTGACTTCAACTTTTCCGCAGCACCATGCATTGCACCACCCAGCATAATCGCCATCCGACTCCCCACCGGGCTATTACTGGGAAGGCTAGCCAAAGAATCTGTCCGCGTGACACGAATGGAATCTGGATCGCGTTGTAAAACCTCACCAACGACTGTCGATGCCAGTGTTTCATGGCCTTGCCCGGCCGACGTTGTCGCCATAATCGCCGTGATGGTGCCAGCAAGATCAATTTTAACTTGCGCAGATTCCATCCAAGTTGTGGTCGGGTTCTTAGGATTGAACAACGGCTCAAAGCCAGCATTACCTCCCGATGGTTCCAAGCAAGTAGAAACACCGACTCCCGCCAGCCTGCCTTTCGCACGCAAGGCATCACGCTTTTTAAATAATGCATCCAATCCAGCCAAGTTCTCGGTCTTTTGCAGAACTGTATGATAGTCACCGCTATCGTATTCAGTGCCGCTGGGAATTTGATACGGAAATTCATCAGCCCGGATTAGGTTCTTTCTGCGCAATTCAAATCGATCCATTCCCAAAGTCCGAGCAATCTTGTCTATCCCACTTTCAATGGCAAAATTCGTAGGCGACTGACCGAAGCCGCGCACCGCCTCCTGGGTGGTTTTATGAGTACTAACGGAAATAGCTTCATACTGAACGCTCTTAATACGATAAGGCCCAACAATTGCGGTCACCGGCTTACCCAATTGTAAAGGCGCCCGGCCCGGCGATGCGCCCGCATCATCTATCGCCCGCATGCGCATGGATTGGACAATTCCGTCACTACCAAATGCCATCTCTACATCAAAAATTCTATCCGGCCCATGAGCATCGCCACCGATCATATTTTCTAACCGATCCTCAATAAGGCGAACCGGAGAGCCAAGCTTCATAGCCAAATAACCAACCAGAACCGAGTGCTT
This sequence comes from Rhodospirillaceae bacterium, assembly GCA_002715005.1. GTDB lineage: Bacteria > Pseudomonadota > Alphaproteobacteria > UBA8366 > UBA8366. The sequence goes on along the minus strand of PAXN01000010.1, from coordinate 49,733 downwards.
AATTCCACGCTTTACGCCATAGCTCCCCCCCACATCCACATCGTAATAAACGCGGATATTGTTGGCGGCCATTTTTAATGCACTGCCCAATTGCTCTTGATATTTGGGCATTTGGATTGAGGCCCAATATTCCAGCAACTCATCGGCAGGGTTCCACTTAGCCACAACACCAAAAGTCTCGATAGGCACTGTAGAGTTCCTGCTCCAGCGCGCTCGATAAGCAATCGAGTGATCCGCAGACTTAAAATCCTGTTCGACAGGTCCCCATTCGAACGTCCGCTGGAAGAAAATATTACTACCTATCTCAGGATGAACTAACGGAGCATTGGGTTTGATCGCCTCTTCAGGATCGACAACAAAATCAAGCGGCTCATAATCTACGTAAACAAGTTCAGCTGCGTCCTCTGCGATATAGCGGTTATCTGCCACTACCGCAGCAACCCATTCGCCCGCATAGCGGGTCACTTTGGAGGCCAACGGATAACGATGGTACTCGGGCAAGTCTAGCCCGGACATCAGGGGCGCTGTCGCTGCTTCTAGTTCTTCTCCGGTTAGCACATACAGCACACCGTCTAGTGTAATGGCTTCTGAAATATCAATAGACTTTATTTCTGCAGCCGCAAATGGGCTCGTTATTAGCGCCACATGCTTCATATTTGGTAGTTTAACGTCGGCAACAAATTTCCCCTGGCCGGTGATAAAGCGCAGGTCCTCTTTTGTGCGTCTCGGCTTAGAAACATAACTAAACTTGGTCATACTACCTCCTTTAGCTTTTTAGCAGCTAATGAGATGGCATCTATAATTTGACGATACCCGGTGCACCGGCACAGATTTCCACCGATGGCTTCAACAATATCCTCTTCCGACGGATTTGCATTGTCCTGCAATAGAGCCTGCCCAGCTATCAACATGCCGGAAGTGCAATAGCCACATTGCATAGCGTGGGTTTCCCAAAAACAATCTTGAAGAACGCTAAGCGTACCATCCACCTGAGCGAGACCCTCAACGGTCGTCACCTCATAACCATCTGCTTGCACCGCAAACATGAGACAAGAACGCACGGGCGCACCGTCGTGAAAAACCGAACAAGCGCCACACACCCCATGTTCACAACCNGCATGTGTCCCAGTCAGCCCTGCTTCATCGCGCAGAAAATCTAGTAAAGTCATACGCGGCTCAATGGATGCCTGATAGGCCTTACCGTTCACGGTTATAGAAATTTTTTTCTCAAAATTATCCACCATAGCCTAACCAAACACCTCCGCACGCGCTTCAAACAGCGAGCGCTCCACGATTTGCCCGGCGACGCGCTTTCGATAGGCCGCGGTCGCATGAACATCAGATTCTGGGTCAAGTTTACCGATCACTGAATGCGCTGCTTCCTTTAGTGCTGCATCAGACAAATCACTGCCAACAAGGACATCGCTAACTGCCTTAATCTTCTTAGCGACCGGAGCGCATCCGCCAACAGTTACTGCCGCACGCGAACAAATTCCCTTGCTATCGGTTCCAAGTTGAGCCGCGGCCGCCACAATGGCATAATCGCTTGCGCGAATACTGACTTCTTGAAAGCCAGTTCCCACTTTCTGGTCTCGCCAAATAGGAAATCGCACTTCCTTCAAGCACTCATCATCTTCAAGCGCGGTATCCATTGCCGAGAAAAAGAAATCACTAGCATCAATGTTTCTTTCACCTTTAGCCGATTCAGATACTAGAATTGCATCTAAATTTTGCGCGACTATGGGAATTTCAGCTGACGGGTCTGCATTCGCAAGACTGCCGCCAACGGTACCGCGATTGCGGGTCTGGGTGTGTCCTACATGGCGAAGTCCTTTGGCNAGCAATGGCATTGCCTCGCTAATATCATTCGATTGCTCCGACAAAACCTGCCGAGTACATGCTTTTATTACGAGCATATCGCCGTCGATTTTAATACCCGAAAGCTCACTCACGTGGTTAATGTCAATTAACAAAGAAGGCCGAACTAAGCGCATGGCCATCAACGGAACTAAGGTTTGCCCACCGGCAATGATGAGCCCCTCATCACCAACTTCTGCGAGTTCAGCAAGCACGGCCTCAAGAGTGTCAGGCCTTTTATAATCAAAGGCAGCAGCCTTCATAAAGATTTTCCATATACTAAAATTTCAGGCAGCAAAGAGTGGCAACTGAAGTCTCATCAGTCAATCATCAAGAATGGAAGTGACAAAAAAATCTTCGTTGAACCCTTTCCTCCGATCATGTACCAGTTCTGCTCCCGGGAATGATCACAAATTTCGAGTTTTAAGGGGAGGCTCCGATGAGCGCCAAACGCAATTATTCCGATCTGCATGATCATATTGAAGCTCTACGTCAAGCTGATTTGCTGATCGAGGTTGATCGCGAAATCAATAAAGATACGGAAATGCATCCACTGGTACGATGGCAATTCCGTGGTGGCGTTCAAGAGAAAAACCGTAAAGCATGGCTGTTTACTAACGTTGTTGACAGTAAAGGCCGTAAATTTGATATCCCTGTTTTGGTTTGCGGGCTCGCTGGTAGCCGCGAGATTTACAAAACAGGAATGGGCTGTGAAATCGAAGAAATTGGTGATACTTGGATCAAAGCGATGAANAACCCGATCCCGCCGAATATCATGGATACTAACGACGCACCATGCCACGATCTGGTTTTCGAAGGCAAAGATCTTCTAAATGGAAATGGCTTAGACGCCATTCCTGTTCCAATTTCGACGCCTGGCTGGGACAACGCACCTTACATGTCATCGTCTCATTTTATCACTCAAAGTCCGGTAGACGGGTCCTATAACAATGGCAACTACCGTGCCCAAATTAAAGCTCCGGATCGTATTGGCTTTAATCCATCAATCGAACATCACACTGGCGGTTACCTCCATTGGCTTGAATGGAAAGAGCGTGGCGAACCCATGCCTTGTTGTATAGTGCTTGGCTGCCCGCCGATCGTCTCCTTTACATCAGTACAAAAATTGCCTCATGGGCTTGATGAACACCACGTCTCAGGCGGCCTAGTAAATACACCGCTGAATATGGTTAAAGCAAAAACCCTAGATATGTTGGTACCGGCGGAAGCTGAAGTCGTTGTTGAAGGCTATATCAGTACCGAATGGCTAGAGCCTGAAGCCCCATTTGGCGAATCCCACGGCCACGTTAATTTACAGGAATATAATGGCTATATGGATGTGACCGCGATTACCCGGCGTAAAGATGCGGTCATTACATCTTGGGTGAGCCAAGTGACACCAAGTGAATCGGCGACCATCAAACGACCTGCTTATGAAGCTAAACTGCTCGCACATTTACGCGATACGGTAGGCATTCAAGGCTTCGTCGGCGTATCTATGCACGAACCCTTAACGTCACTCCATAAGCTCATTCTGATCACTATGGACCGTAATGCAGCTAGCACCGAAGTCTGGCGTGCACTTTACGCGACAGCTGCCCACCGCATGGCAGAAGGTAAGTGGGTGGTCGCTATTAACGAAGACATAGATCCTGACGATGCCAATGCGATTTTCTGGGCAATGTCGTATCGCTGCAAACCTCATCGCGACACTCATATGCTGCCCCACAAGCATGAAGGACACGGCCCCCGCAGTGTCCTCGATTCCGAAGATTCTGCAGTCTTGGTAGATGCCACGCTTAAGGAGGATTTACCTCCTGTTGCCCTACCAAAGCGCGAGTATATGGAAAATGCGGCAAAGATTTGGGACGAATTAGGCTTGCCGGAAATTAAACCGGAGCGGCCCTGGTATGGCTACGACCTTGGCGAATGGAATGCGGACCTCGACATTATGGCGCGCCGTGCTGTTCGGAGCGACTATTGGGAAACCGGTAAAACCATCGCNGGCTATCGCCGCAACGATGTAGAAATGAACACCGAAGTCCGTACCCTCGATATCGGCAACCCAGGCGTCGGAGAGGAAGAACCTAACGAAGAAGTGACTTGGGACGGTATTCCGGAATCTAACAAGTAACAGCACTCGGAGATACGGCTCGTGGCTAAANGCGGATATAGAGACTATCAGGAACATCTAGCCGAGCTGGANAAATCTGGCCTACTCCGAACCGTCGACCGCGCAATNAACAAAGATACNGAAATGCACCCGTTGGTACGATGGCAATTTCGAGGGGGNATTCCAGAATACNATCGCAAGGCATGGATGTTTACCAACATCACGGATAGTAGGGGCCGCAAATACGATTACCCAGTTGTAGTTGGCGCTCTGGCCACCACGCCGGAAATCTACCGCATCGGCATGAATGTACCGATGGATAAGATCGGCTCCCATTGGGAACAAGCAATCTCAAACCCCATCAAACCCCTTGAAGTATCCGATGCACCTTGTCACGAAGTAGTTATTACAGGCAANGAATTGATCGGCGAAGGTAAGGGCCTAGATACCTTGCCAATCCCTATATCTACGCCTGGCTACGATGCCGCACCCTACTTCACCGCGACCAACTGCGTAACAAAAGATCCAGAAACCGGCATTCAAAATATCGGTACTTATAGAGCTGGCCTAAAATCTTCCAATAGACTAGGGGTCCGGATGTCGAGCCGGACCGGCGGTGCAGGCGGCTATGCCCATTGGGTGAAGTATCAGAAACGCGGCGAAAAAATGCCGGTAGCATTCGTTATCGGATGTCCACCGCACGTTGCGTTTATGGGCCCGCAAAAACTACCCCGTACTATTGATGAAATCGATGTAGCGGGCGGCCTAGCCGGCGAACCCATCCAAATCGTGAAATGCAAAACCAGTGATCTACTCGTGCCTTCACAATCGGAATTAGTGATCGAGGGTTTGGTTGATACAGAGTACCTTGAACCCGAAGGCCCGTTCGGCGAAAGCCACGGCCATATCGCGCTTGAAGGTTTCAACATGCAGATGGAAATTACAGCGATTTGTATGAAAGAAAAACCGGTTATTCCCTCCATTATTAGTCAAGTCACACCAAGCGAATCGTCAGTTATTAAGCGGGTTGCTTACGAGCCCATGTTTATGGCGCATTTACGCGATAATCTGGGTATCCAAGGTATCAAGAATATCGCTCTTCATGAGGCACTCACAAACCTTCGTAAGGTTACCTTTCTCGTCATGGACCACGAGGCTGCGCCCACCGAAGTATGGCGCGCGCTCTACGGGATTTCGAATTTTCGCGCTGACTGCGGCAAATATGTCATAGCCGTGAGTGAAGACATTGATCCACTGAACGGAGATGCCATTTTATGGTCCATAACCTACCGCTCGAATCCAGCTCTTGATGTTCACGTTTTACCGCACCGCAGCGGTGGGCACGGTCCCAAAGGACATGGAAATGACGCTACCATGTTGATCAATGCTACAATCAAGGCAGACATGCCGCCGGTTGCGTTGCCCAAACGCGAATATATGGAAAACGCCAAAGCACTTTGGGAACGGCTGGGCCTACCCGAGCTAAAACCAGAAAAACCTTGGCATGGCTACGAATTAGGCGATTGGAATTCATATTGGGACGAAATGGCAAAACGTGCAGCCGCGGGCGATTACAAAACGAACGGGCAGCTCACCGAAAAACGCCTTGTCCAAGGTGTCAAACCGGAAACCCTCGTTACGGACATCGAGATGACACTGGGCAAACCGGCGAAGGAATAAGAGATTGTATCAGAATTTAGAAATCGTCGTCCTCATCATCATCGGTGCCGGTGTTGGTATTTTTATCCGTTGGCTAGTCAGCAGGAATAATTAGTCACCATGCCCAGTCCTAAACGTACCTATGCCGACCTACCGGAGCATCTACAGGCGCTCGAAAAAGCGGGCCTATTGCAGCGCATCGACGAGCCGGTCAATAAAGATACCGAATTACATCCATTAGTGCGATGGCAGTTCAGGGGGGGAATTCCCGTTAAAGACCGTAAGGCTTTTTTATTTACCAATATCATCGATAGTAAAGGTCGCGCATATGATATGCCGGTTGCGGTAGGCTCACTTGCCGCAACGCCGGAAATTTATGGCATCGGCATGGGTCAACCGCTCGATAAGATCAATAAGGCCTGGCAAGATGCGGTTGCCAACCCTATTCCGCCAGCAGAAGTGCAAGAAGCCCCGTGCCAAGAAATAGTTATTACGGGTAAAGAACTGTTGGGCGACGGCAACGGACTAGACGCCTTTCCCGTCCCCATATCAACTCCCGGGTTCGACTCCGCCCCTTATTTCACTAACACCAATTGTATCACTAGAGATCCGGACGACGGCACTCAAAATATGGGTACATATCGCGCGGGACTAAAAGATTCGCACCGCCTCGGAGTACGCATGTCCTCGCGTATTGGTGGAGCGGATGGCTATCAGCACTGGCTAAAATACAAGGCACGGCAGGCGAAAATGCCCTGCGCTATTGTGGTCGGTTGCCCTCCTCTGGTGAATTATTGTTCCCCCGCTAAATTTCAACATGGCATGGATGAACTTGCCATTGCAGGCGGCCTCGCAGGCGGACCCATCAATATAGTAAAAGCCAAAACCGTTGATTTGATGGTGCCTGCGGAAGCCGAGATCGTTATTGAGGGATTAATTGCCACTGATCATCTCGAACCGGAAGGACCCTTCGGCGAAAGCCACGGCTATGTTGCGCTTGAAGCCTACAATATGGCTTTTGAGGTCACAGCCATCACCCGCAAAACGAAAGCCGTATTACCATCTATTATCAGCCAGGTAACACCAAGCGAATCTTCGGTTATCCGACGTACAGCACAGCAATCAGTATTCCTGAGCCATCTTCAAGACAATCTCGGCATCCAAGGTATTAAAGGGCTTGTAATGCATGAGCCACTCACGTCGGTATTACGCTTTATTATAGTGATCATGGAACAGGGCGCAGCCAAGACCGAAATTTGGCGAGCCCTTTATGGTGCGGCCAATTATCGGGCAGACTGTGCGAAATTTGTCATTGCAGTGAACGACGATATCGATCCGGATAATCCAGACTCCATATTCTGGGCTATGGCTTACCGCTCGAATCCTGCAGAAGATGCTGCAATTCTTCCCTTCCGAGCTCCGGGCCACGGCCCTGATGCCGATACACGCCCTGATCCAGACTCCACATTACTGATTAACGCGACAATGGAATCTGTTATGCCGCCACTTGCCTTACCCAAAAAAAAATATATGGAGAATGCTGCCAAGATTTGGGAGGAGCTTGGGCTCCCAACCCTACGCCCTGAAATCCCCTGGCACGGCTATGAACTTGGTAATTGGACCGAGTACTGGGATAAGATGGCCGAGCGTGCTGCAGCAGGGCTTTATGCGAAAAATGGCTCGCTGACCGCACAGCGTATTCGCAAAGGCCTGATTCCTGAAACACCTACTGATCAGGTGCCGGACGACAGATAGAAAAAGGAACTGCCCTCATGACNCCACCAAAACGCGGATATCCGGACCTCCACGATCATATCGAAGCCCTCCGAAAGGCCGGGCTCTTGGTCGAAATCGATGAGCCAATTAATAAAGATACCGAGATGCACCCTCTGGTGCGGTGGCAATTCCGAGGCGGTATCGACGAAGCCGATCGTAAGGCGTTCCTATTTAACAATATTACGGACAGCTTAGGCCGAAAATATGATATCCCAGTAGTAATTGGCGCGCTCGCAACCAATCCAGAAATCTATAAAATCGGTATTGGCTGCGANCCCAATAAAATTGGAGAGACTTGGAACCACGCGATCTCTAATCCAATTAAACCCAACCATGTGGATAACGCACCTTGCCATGAAGTGATTGAGACCGGTGAGGACCTAATTGGCGAAGGTAAGGGCTTAGACGCTTTGCCAATTCCTATCTCTACTCCAGGTTTCGATTCTGCCCCTTACCTTACCGCGACCAACGTAATAACTAAGGACCCGGAGACGGGCATCCAAAATTCCGGCACCTATCGTGCTGGCTTGAAAGCCTCCAACCGTATGGCCGTCCGAATGGTTATTCGNCCTGGCGGTGCAGAGGGATATATACATTGGAAAAAATGGAAAGAACGCGGAGAACCTATGCCGTGCGCCATCGTTATCGGCTGTCCACCAGCATTCAACTACATGTCACCGCAAAAGCTCAAAATGGGCTATGACGAAATCGATGTCGCTGGCGGTCTTGTAGGTGAACCCATTAACGTTACCAAAGCCAAAACGGTCGATTTAGATGTGCCGGCCGAATCTGAACTAGTAATTGAGGGCTTGATCTCAACGGAGTATGTCGAACCAGAAGCCCCATTCGGCGAATCCGCTGGCTACGTGGCTCTGGAGTCCTACAATATGATATTGCAGGTCACCGCTATCACGCGGCGCAAAAAAGCGGTCATTCCATCTATAATTAGCCAAGTCACACCGAGTGAATCTTCGGTCATCAAACGCCTTGCGTATGAGCCGCTCTACCTGACCCATTTACGCGATAGCTTGGGTATACAAGGGGTGATCAAGGTTTCACTACACGAGCCACTAACAAACCTCCGCAAAGTAATATTCGTGCAAATGGAGCGCGACGCCGCATCAACCGAAGTTTGGCGCGCGCTCTATGGCTGCACTGCGCTACAAAGTAATGTGGGTAAATTTATTATTGCCATTAATGACGATATTGACCCGGATAACGGAGACGCGGTTTTTTGGGCGATGTCCTATCGTTGCAATCCGATCCTAGATTGCCATATTTTGGAACATCGCGGCCATGGCCAAGGCCCTCGTATTAAGCGTTCCATTGAGCATGACTCAACCCTGCTCATTGATGCCACAATGAAGGGACCCATGCCCCCNCTCGCCCTACCGAAAAAAGAGTATATGGAACACGCCAAAGACCTCTGGGAAAAATTAGGTTTACCGCCACTGAAACCCGAAAGCCCGTGGCACGGATATACCCTTGGTGATTGGTCTGATGAATGGGATGAAGCAGCAAAACGGGCGACAGATGGGCATTATTTGAGGAACGGTGAAATTTCCAAACAAAAAATAAAAAAGGATATTCGACCAGAAACACCTATTCGGCCTGAGGCATGCAATAAAAACGTATAAGCAACGGAAATTACGTATAAATTCGGCCTGCCAGTTGCGTTAAATCAACATTTCGCATAGCTTTTGCACGAAAAAAAATGATTTTTTATTAGAGAGGAAAATTATTGGATTACTCCTTGAAGAGAACTTTTGCGGTACCGTCTGTTCCTGTCGCTAGCCCTTTCGGAGCTGCTGCGAATATAGCGCCAATCATTCAATGCAAAAATTCACTTAATTTATCGACTTTATTATCAAAGGAACCTTACTCAAGCCTTGCTTCTAATCAGGTCGAATTAAAAAAAGTTGCGCGGCGCCGCGATTTAGATGGCGTACCTTTCTTTCCCACACTTAAACCGGACGAACTATTATGAAGGACACTACAACCGAGGTACCAGTAAATCTCCCCGCCAACCAAGAAGACCCTAAATACGGATCGGATATCATGGTCGATATGATCCGTGAAATGGGATTCGACTATGTGACGCTCACGCCAGGCTCGACCTTTCGCGGGCTTCATGATTCATTGGTCAACTATGGTCGCAACCACAAGCCGGAAATGATTCTTTGTGCACATGAGGAGATAGCCGTTTCGATGGCCCATGGTTATGCAAAAATGACCAACAAACCTGCCTGCGTAATACTACATAATTTGGTTGGTCTTCAGCATGCGATGATGTCATTTTGGAATGCGTTTGCTGATCGAGCGCCAATGCTGGTCATTGGTGGCTCCGGCCCTTTAGACCCAGCAGAGCGGCGTCTAATCGANTGGCTACATGCAGCTAATAATCAATCTGAACTAATGCGCCCCTATACAAAATGGACGGATGAGCCCCCAACTCAGCAAGGCACATTGAATTCACTAGCAAAAGCGTACCGTATTGCGGGTAATGCGCCCAAAGGTATTACTTACGTATCTATTGATGCAACTGTACAAGAGGAAGAACTCGATGAGGCAGTTACCATCCCTGACATGTCTCTCCCTCGTTACAAAACTTCCCCCCCGGTCGCTGCCACGCAGGAGACCATTGAAGCAGCGGCCAATATGATGATGGAAGCCAAATTACCGCTTATTATTGGCGGTCGATTTGGCCGTATCGCTGGCACAACCAAGTATCTTCAGGAACTAGTTGAGCTCACCGGCGCCGCTTATCAAGAGGGTAAAGACGTGGTCTGCATGCCGACCGACCACCCACAAAATCTCACCGGTGGCTTCGGTCCCACGAAAGAAAGCAAAATTCGCGGCGAGGCGGACTTAATCCTGATTATCGACAATCAAGATGTGGCGGACCTGACAGGTGAATATGGCAAAGCACGTGGTGGCGGTTACGGTTATATCGTCGAAGGTGATAACCCAAAAATAGTNATTGATCTGTCACTTAACGACCTTTCCATCGATAATTGGGCAGCAATTGGCGGTTCCCTTCCGCCGGTTGATCTGCACCTATTCGCCGACCCACTTTACGGGATGAAACAGCTTCTTGTTGAGCTGAAGAACCGAGCCGAGAAAAATCCTGAATGGCAGAAGAAGGCGCAAGCGAATNCTAAAGCTATTGCAAAACGTCACGACGCTCTTCGGAAAATGCAAAAGGATGTTTTGGAAAAGAATTTTGATAATGACCCCATTTCGGTTCCTCGCCTCATCCATGAAGTGTGGGAGGCGGTTAAGGACAAACCCTATGTTGTCGCTAACCGAAATTACCGCAGCTGGTACGAAGGTATTTGGAAATTTGAAGGTTGTAATCAATATCTTGGCAATAACGCCGGTGGCGGCGTTGGCTATGGGCCCGGTGGCGTAGTTGGTTCAGCTTTAGCAGCACGCGATATGGGTCGCTTTACTGTCTGTATTATGGGCGACGGTGATTTTAGCATGAATCCCGCAGCGCTTTGGAGCGCGGCCCATTATAAAATCCCAGTTTTAATTGTACTCCATAACAATAATTCGTTCGGCAATGACGAGGAACATCAATCCAAGCTTGCCAAGTATCGCGGACGACCATCGGAAAATGCCTGGATTGGCCAAAAAATGATTGGACCCGATATAGATTTCGCCAGTACGGCTCGGTCTTTCGGCGCAACCGGCTATGGCCCGATCGATAATCCTAATGATATTGCAGCGAACCTAAAGAAAGCGGTCGCAGATGTGGAAGCCGGCGGAGTTGCCTTAGTAGATATTCGCACAGCGTTGAACTAACCCAACGACAACCTTATAAACCCAAAGGACCTTCTATGTGGTTGGTCGACATTCTTTTCGAGGAGATTGGATCGTGAGTGAGTGGCACCTGGTAGCATCCGCGGCCGATATTAAGCCGGATGAACCCATTAAAGTACAAGTCGGCGATGACGATATTGCACTTTACAATGTAGATAGTGAGATATTTGCTACCGCTAATATCTGCACCCATGCGTTTGCATCTATGGCTGACGGTTTTCAAGAGGGTGATATAATCGAGTGCCCACTGCATGATGGTCGTTTCAACATCAAAACCGGCAAAGCACTCTGCCCACCTGTAGAGCAAGACCTGAAGATCTACCAAACGAAAGTCGAAGACGGCACCGTTTTCATTAAAGTATAGGAATTTCGGCACTATGGCGGCTAATGATTACTTCGTCATCATCGGTGCAGGACACGCTGGCGGCGTAGCTGTGCAAGCTCTTCGAAGGGCTGGTCATAAAGGTCCAATAACGCTCATTGGAAATGAACTCCACCCCCCCTATGAGCGCCCCCCTCTCTCCAAAGAGTTACTTCAGTTGGATAACGGAGTTAGCTTTCGTTTGATGCGTGATGAAGCATACTACGAAGTGAATAACGTCACTCTAAAACTCGGAGTTACGGCGCTTAGCATAGAGGCCTCACATCAAAGAATATCACTGTCGGACGGCAGTGATATCCCGTACGATAAATTACTACTAACCACCGGTGGCGCCGTTCGGAAAGTCCATGTTCCTGGCGCTGATCTCAACGGTATTCACTATTTAAGAACTATTGATGACAGCCGCNCGCTCAAGAAATCGCTAAGAGAAGGCAGTAAACTTGTTGTAATAGGCGGTGGCTTCATCGGTTTAGAAGTTGCAGCTAGCGCGCGATCGTGTGGTGTAAATGTAACCGTCCTTGAAGCAGCCCCTCAATTGATGGGACGTGCACTTCCTCCTGACATCGCTGCCGTCTTTTTGAATCTCCATGAAGAAAATAATGTCACAGTGCACCTCAATGATGGCCTCAAAGCTTTTAGCGGAACAAATAACGTGGCTAGTGTTGAAGCAATGTCCGGGAAAAACATCCCCGCCGACCTAGTCTTGGTAGGTGTAGGTATCATTCCTGAAACCATACTCGCGAAATCGGCGTGCCTAGATATTAACAATGGCATTATAGTCGATGAATTCGCCCGCACGTCGGATATAAACATCTTTGCGGCCGGCGATAATACCAACCACTTCAATCCATTTCTAAATAGGCATGTCCGGCTTGAGACCTGGCAGAATGCGCAGAACCAAACAGTAGCTGCAGCAAATAATATGTGCGGCGGCAACACGGTCTATGCAGAAACCCCATGGGTGTGGTCCGACCAATACGACGTAAATCTCCAGATTGCGGGACAACCCGCCGGCTGGAACGATCTGATTATTCGTGGCGATCTTCCCGGTCGTAATTTTATAGCCTTCCAATTTGCTCATGATAAAATTGAGGCGGTAATTGCGGTCAATCGCGCTAGGGAAATGCGCATCGCTCGGCGCCTTATGGATGCAAACACCTCCGTGAATATCGGCAACCTCGCCAACGACAAAATATCCATGCGCGACATCCTAAAGTCCTCTACTAGTTAAACTTTAACTTCATCGGAGCACCATTGTGAGCGTAGGTACGGTTTTAACTTTATACACAACAAAAAAAATGGCTGAGGTTATGAACGAGGCCTTGATCTTAAGGTGCATTGCCGGGAAAGGCATCGACGGCGACCGATATATGCTGGGTACTGGCACCTACTCAAAGAAGCCCGAACCAGGCCGGCAGCTCACGATCATTGAGAGTGAAGAATTGGAAGCACTCATAAAAATTGGCCTTCACTGCACATCAAACCAGTCGCGTCGCAATATTATCTCACGCGGGATCTCCTTAAATAAACTTGTTGGCAAGAAAATTATGGTCGGTGAGGTGAAACTGATGGTCCACCGGTTGTGTCAACCATGCACCTATCTTGAGAAAAAGCTTAAGCAGCCTGGTTTGAAAGACGCGCTCTGGGATAAGGGCGGTGTGAAATGCGAAATTTTAACTGATGGTAATATCAAGCCGAATGATAAAATTTCGGTGCTCAGTTAGCTACTCCGCCACCGAACGATCTTTAGCTTTGCCATAGCGGTTCTTGACATAATCCTCGACTAGATCCTGGAACTCTTCGGCAATATTAGTACCACGAAGCGTATATTTCTTTTCACCGTCTATAAAGACCGGGGCCGCTGGTTGTTCACCAGTACCCGGCAGGCTAATGCCGATATCTGCATGTTTACTTTCGCCAGGGCCATTTACGATACAGCCCATAACCGCCAAATTTAGATCCTCGACACCGGGGTAAGAATCTCGCCATTCGGGCATCCGCTCGCGCACATAACCTTGAATTTTTCCAGCCAAAGATTGGAACACTGTGCTGGTAGTACGCCCGCAGCCGGGACATGCCGTCACTAATGGCATGAAAGACCTCAGGCCAATGGTTTGCAGAACCTCTTGAGCGACGGTAACTTCTTGTGTGCGGTCTCCGCCCGGTTCCGGAGTAAGCGAAACACGGATCGTATCGCCGATCCCTTGCTGTAATAGAACTGCCAACGCTGCTGTTGAGGCAACAATGCCTTTGGAGCCCATTCCGGCTTCAGTAAGTCCTAAATGTAACGCGTAATTGCAACGTTCAGCCAAGCTGAAATAGGCGGCCAACATCCCCTGCACCTCGCTCACCTTGCACGACAAGACTATCTTATCTTTAGACATACCCAAATCTTCTGCCCGCTGCGCGTTACTCAAAGCGGAGACCACTAAAGCTTCATGAGTGACTTCGGCAGCAGGCTTAGGGTTTTCCAACTTGGCGTTTTCATCCATCATTTGAACGACTAGTTCCTGATCTAGACTGCCCCAATTGACCCCTATGCGAACCGGGCGATCAAACTTCATCGCCGTGTCAATCATAGTGGAGAACTGACTATCTTTCTTTTTGCGGAAACCAACATTACCAGGATTGATGCGATACTTCGCCAACGCCTCGGCGCAATCAGGATACTTCGTCAGTAATTGATGGCCTATATAATGAAAATCACCAACGAGCGGGACGTCCAAACCCCATTTATCAAGCTTCTCCCGAATATAGGGGACCGCTTTGGCCGCTTCTTTTCTATCAACCGTAATACGCACGATCTCAGACCCCGCACGATGCAGATCCGCTACCTGCTGCGCGGTACCATCTGCATCCGCGGTATCCGTGTTAGTCATGGACTGCACCACCACCGGTGCGTCTCCACCTATGGTAACATTCCCGACCTTAACCGCGACACTTTTACGTCGCGAGGCAATTCCTGAATTGTTGGACATACAGTTGGTCCTATCTAAACGTGTTTGCGAGCTGGCTTAGCGATAATAGCCGTCTAACGATCTATAAAGTTAAAAATACGTTTCAGCATTTTGCTATCCTATCAGATAGCGTAAAATCTTACACAATCGTTAATTAGTAGATGTGCCATGACTGATACAACAATGACAACTGCTGAAACACCTTCTGGCAAAGCCGCGAAAGACGAAAACTTTCCTGTGGGATCCATATTCCTGCCTGCTGAGTTGCGCCCCCATGTGGCGATATTTTATGCCTATGCGCGCGCGATCGACGATATCGCCGACAATCCGGACTTGGCATCGGAAGAAAAGGTCAAACGCCTTGACGGCTTCGATCAAGCCTTACTCGGCGAAAATGCTGACCCGGCGTATGAGAAAGCCCACGCCATCCGCATGAGCCTGTCCGAATGTGACGTTACCATTCAGCATTGTCGGGACCTGATCACTGCATTTAAACAGGATGCGGTAAAGCTACGCTACGAGGATTGGCCCGATCTTATCAATTACTGCAAGTATTCCGCCGCGCCAGTTGGGCGTTATTTGCTAGATATTCACGGCGAAGACCCGGCCGGTTATCATGCAAGCGATGCACTCTGCAATGCGCTACAAGTTTTAAATCATCTACAAGATTGCCAAGACGACTATCGAGAGATGAACCGCGTCTACCTGCCCCAGGATTGGATGGTAGCTGCGAATGAAACTGTAGAAGCACTTGAACAATCGGCAACTTCAGCCGGCCTTCGTGAGGTTATGGAGCAATGCCTGAACGGAACTGATGAGCTCTTGTTGCTCGCGGATCAATTACCCGGCAAACTTAATAGTCGAAGATTGGCCATGGAATCCGCGACTATACTAAAAATTGCCCATAAATTATCCGCTGAACTGCGCCGACGAGACCCTATCTCCGAGCGGGTTCAGCTCACAAAACTCCAGTTTCTAGCCTGTTGTATCCGTGGATGCTGGCAAGGCCTTTTCCGCTACTAATACCCCCGGGTACCCGAAGAGCTTGCGAACTAGAGCGGAGTCGATGTCACTATTTCTTGAAAGTAGACACCCCTAATCTTTGATTTTTATATC
Organism: Rhodospirillaceae bacterium; assembly: GCA_002715005.1. Taxonomy (GTDB): domain Bacteria; phylum Pseudomonadota; class Alphaproteobacteria; order UBA8366; family UBA8366. The sequence continues at coordinate 34,048 of PAXN01000010.1, read as the reverse complement.
TCTCAGGAGCTAAAACTATTGCCCACGAGCTCGGAAACAGCTATCTCCGCAGGTGATTTTCCGTGTTAACCTGATAGAATGATCGGAAATGCGCGCTTTAAGCGGAAATAAACACGATTAGCCTGTGTTTGTTTTTAGGCCTAAGGCATAATTCGAGGACACTATGTCCCGAACGTGGGAGCAAATATTGTGGCTGTAGAAACGCCGTTATTAGACCGTATAAAATTTCCGTCGGATTTGCGTGAATTTCCGGAAGAGGATCTTCGTCAAATTGCTGATGAAGTGCGTGCTGAATTGATCGACGCTGTGTCCCAAACTGGTGGTCATTTGGGTGCCAGCTTGGGGGTTGTAGAGCTCACTACTGCTATCCACTATGTCTTTAATACTCCCGATGATATTTTGATCTGGGATGTCGGTCACCAATGTTACCCTCATAAGATTTTGACTGGACGCCGCGACCGAATTCGCACAATTCGCCAAAAAAATGGCCTTTCCGGCTTTACAAAACGATCTGAAAGTGAGTACGACCCGTTCGGCGCAGCACATTCCTCCACGTCAATTTCGGCAGGGCTGGGATTCGCTCAAGCTCGCGACTTCTCTGAGAGGAACAACGACGTCGTTGCTGTTATCGGTGACGGCTCTATGACTGCTGGTATGGCCTATGAAGCCATGAACAATGCGGGTGCTAATGGCAACCGCATGATTGTTGTATTGAACGATAACGAGATGTCTATCGCACCGCCTGTGGGTGCCTTAAATAACTATCTATCCCGTCTATTATCCTCGAAACAATATCGCGGTCTCCGCGAGCTCGGTCGTGATATTGCAGAAAAGCTTCCCCACCCCATTGAGATGGCAGCCAAGCGCGCCGAAGAATATGCACGTGGCATGTTTACCGGCGGCACACTTTTCGAAGAATTAGGGTTCTATTACGTAGGACCAATCGACGGTCATAATCTCGACCACCTCATCCCAGTCCTAAAGAACCTTAAAGAATCTGAACTGCCTGGGCCCGTTTTGCTCCATGCGGTAACAGTTAAAGGCAAAGGCTACGAACCCGCCGAGAAGAGTACTCACCGTTATCACGGGGTCGCTAGTTTTGATGTCAATAGTGGTGAACAAAAAAAGGGTACATCGAACGCACCTGCCTATACAAAAGTTTTTGCGGAAAGTCTCATTAAACATGCAGATATTGATGACAAGGTGGTGGGTCTAACTGGTGCAATGCCAGACGGCACCGGCATGGATTTATTCGAAAAAGTTCACCCTGACCGTATGTTTGATGTGGGGATAGCCGAACAGCATGCGGTCACTTTTGCTGCGGGTATGGCCGCTGAAGGCTACAAGCCTTTTGCAGCTATTTATTCAACTTTCTTACAACGGGCCTATGACCAAGTTGTCCATGATGTTGCTATTCAGAATTTACCGGTGCGATTTGCAATTGACCGAGCAGGACTGGTAGGAGCGGATGGCCAAACCCATGCAGGTTCATTTGACGTTGCCTACCTTGGTTGCTTACCTAATTTCATTTTGATGGCCTGCGCTGACGAAGCAGAGCTTTGTCACATGGTGGCTACTGCCGTGGCCTATGATGAGGGGCCTTGTGCTTTTCGTTTTCCCCGTGGGGAGTCTGTCGGGGTAGATATGCCGGAAATTGGAGATGTATTAGAGATTGGCAAAGGTCGAATAATTCAGGAAGGTAGTAAAGTAGCAATCTTATCTTATGGCGGCCGCATGGTTGAGGTTTTGAAAGCCGCGGACGAACTTGCCGCTAAAGGACTTCCCGCCACCGTTGCTGATGCACGATTTGCAAAACCTTTAGATACAGAACTAGTGGAACAACTGGCCAAAGAGCATGAGGTGCTTATTACTATTGAAGAGGGTTCGATAGGCGGGTTTGCCGCTCGTGTGATGGATCACCTAATCCGTCATGACAAAATTATTCCCGGTCTAAAAATCCGCCCTATGACGCTCCCTGATAAGTTCCAGAACCAGGCAAGCCCATTCGATATGTATGACGAAGCGCAGCTTAACGCCCGTCATATCTCGGCGACTGCACTTGAAGCTCTGGGTATAAATTCCGTGTTAGAAGAATCAAAAAGTGCTTAACACCTGAAAGGTTCTTTAAAGGGTATTATCGTGTCGGACACTTCTCTCCCTTCCGACGACTTGGCAGACGCCTGGAAACATGTGCACCGCGTCGTCGAAACATCAGGTTCATCATTTATCAGTGGTATGAAAGTGCTACCGGAAGCACGGCGCAAAGCAATGTTTGCGATCTACGCATTTTGCCGTGAAGTTGACGATATCGCCGATGATCCCTTGCCTTATGCAGAGAAGAAAAACGGTCTCGCGGATTGGCGGAAGGAAATCGATTTACTGTACGCCGGCACACCGACCAAACCCACGACCCTTGCGCTTCTAGGTCCCGTCCGAGACTATGACCTACGAAAGAAGGACTTTATTGCTCTAATAGACGGTATGGATATGGATGCCCAAGATGAGCTGCGCGCACCTTCCATGGACGAACTAAAGCTTTATTGCTCAAGGGTTGCAGGCGCTGTTGGCCTTCTGTCTGTGAGGGTGTTCGGTGAAACAAGCCAAGCTAGGGACACGGTCGCCTTAACACTCGGGCAGGCTTTGCAGTTCACAAACATATTGAGAGACTTGCACGAAGATGCCAACCGCGGAAGGCTTTATCTTCCAAGTGATTTATTGGAGAAGCATAAGATAGGAAGTGATGACCCCGAAACAGTCTTGGGGCACCCCAATATTGGTGCCCTCTGTGATGAACTTGCAGACATGGCCGAACAGAGTTTCACCGAAACGGTTATCGCGATGACTGATTGTTCGAAAAAAGCCATGCGACCAGCTATCGTCATGTTGAATGTCTATCACGCAATCTTGGATCAATTGCGCACACGCGGGTGGAGCCAATTAGATGAACCGGTTAAATTATCTAAAATACGGAAATTTTGGATAGTTGCCCGCTATGGCCTCTTCTAATCCAAGATGGCAGCTATTCACATTGTAGGTGCGGGTGTCGCCGGCCTTTCTGCCGCAGTATCGCTGGCGCACGCTGGCCGCCAAATATTTCTCTATGAGTCGTCAACCCATGCCGGCGGACGATGCCGTTCCTATCATGATACGACCCTCAACCGCATCATAGATAATGGTAACCACTTATTGTTAAGTGGCAATAAGGCTGTAATGGATTATTTACAGATTATCGGCGCGGAAAATAGTTTGGTCGGGCCTCGAGAACCAGCCTTCCATTTTTTCGACGTAATCACATCAGACCGATGGTGTGTGAGGCCTAATTTAGGTTGCTTCCCCTGGTGGATTTTCTCTAATAAGCATCGTGTTCCGGGCAGTAGTGCTATCGACTACTTAAAGGCAATAAAACTCGCTAAAGCGACCCCAGAAACACTTGTGACCGATGTATTTGACCCTCATGATCCTCTCTTTGAACGCTATTGGGAACCACTAGCCGTTTCCGTACTAAACACCCCTGCCAATGAAGGTGCGGCACAATTATTGTGGCCGGTTCTATTAGAAACGTTTGGACGTGGCGGGAAATATTCCCGTCCGCTAATTGCCAAAAAGGGTCTATCAGATAGCTTCGTCGACCCAGCGCTTATTTATTTAGAGAATGCGGGCGTAAAAATTCGATTTGGTGCTCGTCTTCGTAGTGTGCGCAAATCTCAAGATGGATCCACCTTATCAGTTCTAAATTTCAGTGATGCGGATGTCGAACTTGGAAACGACGATACCATAATTCTTGCGCTCCCTGCACCGGTGCTTGGGAGTATTTTAGAGGACATATCCCCTCCNCAATTACATTACCCGATTGTCAATGTGCATTTCCGTCTCAGCACGCCCCCAACTTCTATGGGAACTGCAAGTTTTATGGGCATCGTGGGTGGAACCGCAGAATGGCTTTTTATTAGAGATGATATTATCTCTGTTACCGTGAGTGCTGCGAAAGAACTCGCCGAGAAACCCGCATCAGAGATCATCGCCCTAACCTGGTTAGATATTTCGAAAGCACTAAAAGTAAAAGAATCATTACCTAGATTAGCGCGTGTCGTGAAAGAAAAACGGGCTACTTTCGCGCAAACGCCACAATCGTTGCAACTACGCGCTAGTACAGACACCGCTATAAAGAACCTCAAATTAGCCGGAGATTGGACGAACACGGGTATACCCGCAACCATTGAAGGCGCTATCAGGTCCGGAAAATCAGCTGCAAAGGCGGTTCTGAGCGAAATCGGCTAAACCCGCCCCATAAACCTATAAATGTGGGTACATAGCTATAAACTGTCATAATTATGACTTAAAGGCCCAGAAATCCTTGACATTATATGGCCCAATATCAAATAAAGGCGCATACTTTTTTTTCGCACGTGCAATAATTTAGTTAACTAGGCTTCATGACTTCATTTTCTGACGCTTTGCCCGCGGGCGTTCTCGTAGAAGACCAAGCTAGAACGAAAGAGGAGGCTAAAGAGGAGGNTTTCGATAAACAGCTAACTGCTGTGATCGAACAATCTTCGCGTGGCTTGCGCGAGATGCAACGTATGGACGGTCATTGGGTATTCGAACTTGAAGCCGATGCGACGATCCCATCGGAATATATCTTGCTGAAGCACTTTATCGATGATGTTGATCCTACACTCCAACAGAAAATTGCAGTTTATCTGCGAGAATGTCAGGGCGATCATGGTGGATGGGCTCTTTTCCATGATGGAGATTTTAATCTAAGTGCCAGTGTAAAAGCTTATTTTGCTCTAAAATTAGCGGGTGATGATGTAAATGCGCCCCATATGAAAAGAGCAAGAACGACTATTTTGGCTGCTGGCGGCGGCGCCAAATGTAATGTCTTTACCCGCATAACCCTCGCGCTTTTCGGTCAGGTTCCCTGGCGTGCGGTACCTGTGATGCCAATCGAAATAATGCATCTGCCAAAATGGTTCTTTTTTCACCTTTCCAAAATTTCCTATTGGTCACGCACAGTCATAGTACCATTACTAATTCTTATGACCTTGAAGCCGAAGGCCGTTAATCCAGGCAATATTAATATTGAAGAATTATTTGAAATACCCGCGGAGAATGAGAAATACTACCTCACAAATTCTACGGGCACCTGGGCAGGCGAATGTTTCCTATTGTTTGACAAAGTCTTACGACTAATCGAACCTCTTATGCCCCGACGACCACGAGCTAGGGCCATAAAGAAGGCACTCTCCTTTATTACAGAACGCCTAAATGGTGAGGACGGACTGGGTGGTATTTTCCCGGCCATGGCTAATACAGTTATGGCTTTCCATGCCCTTGAATATTCTAAAGACGATGAAGATTTTATTATTGCAAAGGCAGCAATCGAAAAATTACTAGTCGTTAAAGATGACAAAGCATACTGCCAGCCATGCCTATCCCCCATCTGGGATACAGCTCTGGCGGCGCAAGCATTGCTGGAAGTCGGAGACAATAAAAGTACTACTGCCGCACATTCTTCTTTGAAATGGCTTAAGGATCGACAGGTACTTGATATAGCAGGCGATTGGGCTGATAGGCGTCCGGACCTACGTCCCGGTGGCTGGGCATTCCAATTTTGGAATAACCACTACCCTGATGTTGATGATTCTGCTGTTGCTGCCATGTCAATCGAACGTGCGAAGGATCCAGCGTTCAAAGAGTGCTTAGAGCGTGCCGCTGAATGGATCATTGGCATGCAGAGTAAAAATGGTGGTTGGGGTTCATTCGATGCAGACAACACGCATTATTCTCTAAACCATATTCCGTTTGCGGACCATGGGGCTTTACTCGATCCACCAACCGTGGACGTTTCAGCAAGATGTATTGGAATGCTAGCTCAGTTGGGCTACGGGCGCGAAAGTGAACCCATTCGTCGGGGTATCAAATTTATTAAGAGCGAACAAGAAGAGGACGGCTCTTGGTTTGGTCGCTGGGGTACCAATTATGTGTACGGAACCTGGTCGGCGCTTTGCGCATTAAATGCTGTCGGGGAAGATATGCAGGCGCCTTATATTCGTAAGGCGGTCGAATGGCTGAAATCCCGGCAACGCTTTGACGGTGGTTGGGGCGAAGATGGTGCAAGCTACTGGGATGAGCAAAAAGATGTCTGTAAGGCCAGTACACCGTCTCAAACATCGTGGGCGCTACTCGGACTAATGGCCACAGGTGATGTGGACGATGATTCTGTTAAGCGAGGCGCTGAATATTTGGTCAAAGCACCGCGCACCGGTGCTAAATGGAATGAAGAGTATTATAACGCGGTCGGCTTTCCGAAAGTCTTTTACCTCCGCTATCACGGTTACAGTGTATTTTTTCCCATCTGGGCCCTCAGTCGCTACAGGAATCTCCGCGATTCTAATAGTAAAACAACGCCTCACGGAATTTGAAGCGAGTCGCCTTCATCACCGGTATGCAGACGGAAGCGCGATGCCTCGGCGTGCTGACCCGATACTTGCCACCCGAACAACGCCCTTATATTCATTGCGCTGGCCCAGGCCCTGAGCAAGCCGCAATTGCCTGCGAGCATATTGATAAACAGACCATTAGCGGTATTGCAAGTATTGGTGTCGCGGGTGGGCTTGATCCGGCACTCGCCGCCGGGACAATCCTCGTACCGTCAGCACTCGTTACCAAGGACAATCAACTAATAGGAATTGATCCACAGTGGCGTGCAAATTTGTCTGCGACCCTACCCTTTAAACCTCCGTCTACCCTCCATATGGGAGTGAATGTTGCGATAACTAATACAAAGGATAAAGAGAGACTTTTCCAGGAATACAAAGCTAATGCGGTAGATATGGAAAGCCATATTCTTGGCAAATATGCAAAAGAAAGAGGCCTGCCCTTTATATTGATACGTATTGTGGCCGACACCGCAAAGGATTCCATTCCAGAGGCTGCATTGGCGGGTTTAAACAAAACGGGCAGCATCCTGCCGTTTCAGGTACTTCGGCGGCTGGTTTCTAATCCAGGACAAATTCCTTCGATGCTCCAACTCGCAAGAAATAGCAAGGCCGCGATGAATGCTCTAAAAACTATTCCAAGACCAGCAATAGAAGTACTTTGTCAGGCAAAAGTCGTTGACTAAGCAGCCTGAACGTTCGTTTCGGCCCCCACCTTATTTTTCTCACTGCTTTTAAAGCTGCCGCCATGTTTAGAATCTTCAGCTTCCAATCGCGACATGAACCCATCTACAAGCTCGTCATGNACATAATCTGCNGGGCGCTGATTTGTAAGGTCTATTTCGGNAGCCATTTCACCATCGGTTTTTATGGCGCGCATAGCTACCCTTAAAGCCTTAAGAGGATTAGAAAATGTATCGTTAACCGCTGTAGCCTCATATCCACAATGTACCATACAATTTGCGCACTTTTCATAATTGCCGGTGCCATATTTTTCCCACTCGGTGTCTTCAATCAATTCTTTAAAAGTTTCAGTATAGCCCTCACCAAGGAGGTAACAGGGTCGCTGCCAACCAAACACATTGCGCGTCGACATCCCCCACGGCGTACATTTGTAATCTTCATTACCAGCCAAAAAGTTCAAAAACAAAGAAGATGCACTGAATGGCCACTTACGACCCTTTTCCTTACCAATGCGAAAGATGTCACGGAACAAATTCTTAGTTTTCTTGCGCGACAAAAAATGGTGTTGATCAGGCGCACGTTCATATTCGTAGCCCGGCGACATCGTGATCGCATCAACTCCCAATTCATCCGTTGCAAAATCAAAAAACTCAGACGCTTCTTGCGCATTCATTTGATCAAAAAGCGTACAATTAACGTTTACACGAAAGCCTCTGCGCTTTGCTTCCTTGATCGCTTTCACCGCACGCTCGAATACACCATCCTGATTTACCGCACGATCATGGTGCGCCTCCAACCCATCCAAATGAATAGAGAAAGTTAAATATTTAGAAGGCGTAAATTGATCCATCTTCTTCTCAAGAAGGAGCGCATTGGTACAAAGATAGACAAATTTCTTGCGCTCAATGATGCCTTCAACTATCTGCTTCATCTCCTTATGCAGCAGAGGCTCACCACCAGGAATCGATACCATCGGCGCACCACATTCATCTACCGCCTCCATACAATCTTGATATGAAAGTCTCTGATTTAAAATCGGGTTGGGATAATCAATTTTACCGCATCCAGGACAGGCCAAATTGCACCGAAATAGGGGCTCTAGCATCAATACCAATGGGTATTTATGATTTCGAAGAAAGCGTTGCTTAATAATATATGTCGCAACACGATACTGTTGAATTATAGGTACGGCCATCTCTGCCTCAACTTCCCCAAAATCGAATTCTAAATAGGCGTCACCNGAAACTCAGAACGCCCTCTTATTTCTTCATAGCACCTAAGCAGCTACGTCACGAAGTTCGTTCGGTAACTTAAATTGTACGTTTTCATTGATTCCGTCGAACTCTTCAACCTCAATTTCCGCAATCTCACTCAACCGCTCAATAAGCTCTTGGACCAAGGCTTCCGGTGCTGAAGCACCTGCAGAAATCCCGACTGCATCAACCCCATCGAGCCAGGATTTATCAAGCGCCGTCGCATCCTCAATCAAGTAACTCGGCACATCCAGTTCTGCACCAAGATCGCGCAGCCGGTTAGAGTTAGAACTATTTTGCGCTCCTACCACTAATAATACATCAACCTGACCGACGAGATCTCTAACAGCTGTTTGCCGGTTCTGGGTCGCATAGCAAATATCTTTTACGTCTGGCCCCACCACCTCCGGGAAGCGTGATTTTAGAGCTTCAATGACATCACGTGTATCATCAACACTTAAAGTAGTTTGGGTTACATAAGCGAGCTTTGCAGGATCATTTACTGTTAGCTTGGCAACATCATCTACACTGGAAACCAGATACACCTGACCAGGTATTCGTCCCATAGTGCCCACAACTTCAGGATGACCCTCATGACCAATCAGAATGATATCGAAATCATCCGCCGAATACCGTTGCCCTTCTTTGTGAACTTTTGCGACTAGTGGGCAGGTTGCATCAATGACAGGCAAATTTCTACTTTCTGCGACATCGGCGACTTTCTGGGAAACACCATGAGCGCTAAAAACCGTGTGGGCGCCCTCTGGCACTTCATCTAATTCTTCGACAAAAACTGCACCCTTTGCCTTGAGGTCTTCAACCACACGCTTGTTATGAACAATTTCATGACGAACATAGACCGGTGGCCCATATTTCTTAAGCGCCAACTCAACGATATCAATCGCACGAACGACGCCTGCGCAAAACCCTCTAGGTTTAGACAAAATCACGCGCATGGGAATGCCCCTTAAAAAAAATTATTCGGTTCACTCTAAAACCATTCTAATACCGTGATGTTCATACCAGCCACCTTGCTGCAAGTAAACAATTTGCCCCTATTGATCCGTACCGACAAATCGCCGCATCAGCCGCTCCAAGTAAAACTAAATCAAGAAAAGGAAAGCATTTCTATGGTTGCAAGTAGCCATTCTTGCGGTACCACTCTACAGCGTCTGCTACCGCTGTATTTACCGCTCGCGTTTTATAACCAAGCGTCTCTTTAGCCTTGTCAGAAGAAAAATACATCAACTTCTTCGACATTTTCACACCATCAACGGTTACGAATGGCTCCCAGTTCCCAGTAATACGCGATGCCGACTCCACCAGGTAAGCAATCGGTAACAGCGCGTTTTGCGGCAATTTAATAGATGGCGGCTTTCTATCAACAAATTCAGAAATTTCAGTAAGCATTTGTAATAATGTATAATTCTCACCACCTAGAATATACCGCTGGCCTACCTCACCGTTTTCAAAGGCTAATATATGACCATCCGCCACGTCTTCGACATGGACGAAGTTCAAGCCTGTATCTACATACGCAGGCATTTTCCCTCTAGCAGCATCGAGTACAATACGCCCGGTCGGCGTCGGTTTAATATCTCGAGGACCAATGGGCGCTGATGGATTGACTATTACTACGGGGATACTCTCTTCACTCACTAAACGCTGAACCTCAACCTCAGCTAGGAACTTTGACCGCTTATAAACACCGATCATATCAGTATAATTGCACGGTGTGCTTTCATTCGATGGCGTCCCATCCTTATTCAAGCCCAAAGTTGCAACGCTACTAGTATAAACGATTCGATCTATACCGCTTTCTACTGACAGTCGCAGGAGATCGCGCGTTCCATCTACGTTGATTCGATTCATGGCAAACGCATCCGGTGCCCATATACGGTAATCCGCAGCAACATGAAAAAGGCCACTACAGCCCTTTAGAGCCGCCTTATAGGTGTTAGCGTCGGCTAAGTCTCCCTCGATAACCTCACAGGGAACCCCCTCAATGTTGCGGCGATCACCACCCTTACGTGCGAGCACACGCACTTCATGCCCCGCCGACAATAATTGTCGTAATACTGCTGAGCCAACAAAACCAGTCGCGCCTGTCAAAAATACCGTCATAATCATTACTATCTTGTCTGTCGAAGCCCTCGACGGTCTAACCATCCCATCAAGGCAGGCAAAATGACAAGAGTCGACAGTAAGGTAAAGCCGATTGCAACCATAAGTAGTTCGCCCATACTGGCAGTCCCACGATGGTTAGAAACTGCAAGACTTCNAAACGAGCCGATCGTTGTAAGCGCGCTGAAAACGACGGCTCTTGGCGTACTGGTTTGCAGTAACGTTGATTCATTCATTCCTAATCGTGAGCGCATTACTAGATGAATGCCACTAGCCGCACCAAGTCCAAGCAGCAGCGGAACGACGATTACATTAGCATAGTTAAATGAAAGGTTGAAAATAACTGATACAGCCACTGTCCACGTTGCAGCCAGCATTAATGGCAGTAAAACCAGTAAAGTATCCCAAATATTTCGTAAAAGGACTAGCAAGAGTAAGCAGATAAAGGCCAAGGCGGTAAGAGAAGCTTGAGCAATAGCCTCTAAAACGACTTTCCCGGATTCCACAAGAACTACGGGAACTCCCGTGACAGAGGGAATATGCCGTCGCACAGTCGAGACAAACCGTTGCATCGCTTCATTATTATTTACATTCTCTCTAGGGTAAATCTCAACCCGGTATCGACCGTCACGTGCGACATATCGGCCATGAAGCGCCACTGGAATATCATTTTCTCCGAATGGCGAGGCTTCCAATGACTGTTTTAAACGCAGTAATCGCNCCTCAAAACGGTCCAAGAACGCATCTTGCAAAACCGTAACCGACAACTTTGAACCTGAGGTGTTGAGAGTAAATGGCAAAAGTGCATCAGCCAATCGTTGTGCACTGACCGTTAGCACTGTGCCAAAACTCTTATTTTCCACCACTTTCAACAAGCGTTTTTGGAATTCCTCAGTGGCTACCTTGATATCTGCTTTGCCAGGAGGGTCTTTCCTATTGGAAGTATCAAAAACCGATAACATCGTAAAAGCTATATTCTGAATCATATCAGCTTTTTCCTTCTGCTGATCCGGCACAAAGTTTTTAAGCCAAACTACCCTGCTAACTTCTGGCAAATTCGGCAAAGATTGCGCAAGTTTAACAGCGGTAGCTTTTTCTTTAACTAGTATCGAAATTGTTTCCGGCGACACCTTTGGATCCGCCATTAAATCCATCGCAGTTTGCACGGACTCAGTTGTCGGGTCTTTTAAATGCAAAGGATTAAAGTCAAACCGCGCCTGTGGTATCAGAGACGTACTTGCTACTCCTATTATCAATGCACCTACAGCAAGGACGCTACCAAACCGCTTTATGACGAAATCAGGCATGACAACGCGAAAAAGCGGCTGCCGCAGCTTCACCTTAAACGGCATCACCGTCAACAACGCCGGNAACAACGTAAAATTCGCGGCAAGTGCCAAAAACATACCCACCCCAGAGATTAATCCTAGTTCCGCAAGCCCTACATAATTGGTGGGTAAAAATGAAAAGAAACCAATCGCGGCAGCGGCTGCACAAAGTGTCAATGCTCCGCCAAGTTCTTTTGTGGCTTGATCCAATGCTTCTGCTTGCGCTCTTCCCGCTGAGATTTCTTCGCGAAAACGAAGAACAAAATGAATTCCAAAATCAACACCAAGACCAATAAAAAGCACCGCAAAAGCAACTGAAATTAGATTNAGATGTCCAACAGCAGCGATTGCGAAACCAGCAGTCCAAATTAAGCCAGTGACAAGAGTAATCAGTGTTACAAGTACCAATCTTGAAGAGCCGAGGCCAATAAAAAGCATTAACGTAACAAGTACTAACGAAATCCAGCCGGCTTTTTGTGCTCCGGCCGTAACACTACCCAATTCCTCCGTGGCCATAGCATTGCCACCGGTGATCCTTACACGGATACCATGTTCCGGTGTAAGCGCCGCGACCTCAGCCACTTTGCGAACGATCTTCATTGATTGTTTCGCGGGGCCAAGACTTGAGAAATCCAACTCAATTCCCACGCGGATGAATTCACGAGCAATCTTAGAGTCATTCGCTTTACCAGAAATTAGACGTCTCCATGAGAGCTCATCCGCCCCCCCATTAGCACGCGCCTCCGCAACAACCGAGAGGTGATCAAGAATACGATGTAAGCCGGGCGGTGCATCGCCGCCTTTCTCCATCTGGTTTAATGCCAATGTAAGTACATTAAATAATCCGCGGAGACTTGGGTCTGCACTGAGGCTTGCGAGCAACGGCTGCGCATCAGCCAATCTATTCGCCAACTCCTCGAGGTCCTGAGGATTGAGATATAAGAGGCCGTTTTTCGCAAAGAACGGATCTGCCGCTAGATACTTGACAGGACCCTTGATATCCTTAGTTTTGCGCAAACGCTCAGCCAATTCACGCGCTGCATCCTCCGCCTGGTCGGGATTTGGCGCTTCCACGACAATGACCAAAGAAGGCCCAAAAGCTGGCATAGCCTTTTTATAATCAATATAATCCTGCCGAAACTGCAAAGCCGGTGACAACATGTCACTAGTATCGGAGTTTATTTTTGCATTATTCACTACGTATTGGCAGATACCGGTCGACAGCACAATTGCTGCCAAAATCACATAAAGTGCCCTACGGACGCAAAATCTCACGATCTGCACAAAAATACCATCCCACCGACGCAAAAATTCCTTAATCACTGTCTATTTCCTGAAAGTGAGTTGAAACGTTACGCCGTATCGGATTACAGGTATAACGAATTTGAAACTAAGGTTGAAATGATGAAGCAAATTTATAAATTTCTACACGTTATATTAATTGGTATCTTATTGTTTGCTCCCCAAACACAAGCCAAGGAAGAAACCACAGCAAAAGACGTCATTGAGACCTTTAACGCAACATTATTAAACGTTATGCAAAGAGCGACTGTGCTTGGCTATCATGGGCGAAACTCAAGATTAGAACCTATACTCTTAAAAACGTTCGATTTTCCGTTCATGATTGAATATGCAGTCGGACGGCCATGGAAATCCTTTAATAAAGATCAACAAAAGGAGTTGGTAAATGCTTTTTCAAGGTTCACGATAGCCACCTATGCGGACCGGTTCAACGGCTATTCTGGGGAATCATTCAGAATTGTAAAAACGGTAAAATCTCCCCGAAACACAAGACTTATTAAAACCGAACTTCTCAAACAAAATGGCAAAGCAATTCGATTGAACTATTTGCTTCGTAATACTGGTAAAGGCTGGCAAGTCATGGATATTTTCCTCAAGGGTAGCATTAGCGAATTAGCAACCAAACGCTCCGAATATAACATGACAGTAAAGCGTGAAGGCTTCGACGGTCTTGTCAGTAAGATCAACGCCAAAACAGCAATAATTCAAGCGCAAAGCTCGTCAAATTAATGGCAATTATCCGAATTTCCGTGGGAGATATCGGTCTTGTTGCCAAAACATTACCAACGCCAACCGCCGATAAAATTTTGGCCGCACTGCCCTTCACGGGGTCGGCAATGACNTGGGGNGATGAAATTTATTTTTCGACACCGGTATCCGAAGACCTTGAAACCGAAGCCAAAACCGTGGTCAAGGCCGGCGAAATAGCGTTTTGGCCAGACGGTGATGCCATAGCCATCGGCTTCGGCCCAACTCCCATATCCCAAGGCGATGAAATTCGTCTAGCCAGTCCCTGTAACATATGGGCGCAGGCCGTCGACAATGTTACAAAATTAGCAGCAGCTACGCCCGGCGATCTTGTCACCGTTGAATTGATTGACGGCAGTGACACCCAAGCTACCTAAAACGACTCGATAACGGCGCGAACCTTTTGAAGCATCTCCGCAATTTCGTCCTCCGTTGCAACAAAAGGGGGGGCAAGAATAACCGAGTCGCCGGTCATTTTGACCAGAACACCCTCATCAAAGAAAGCTTTTAAGGCTTTATAACCTCGTTTACCGACTGCCCCATCCGGTGCCATATCGATTGCACCAAGAAGGCCAATACCGCGAATATCTGTAACAACAGGTAAATCCTGCATGCCGAACAAAATATCTAAAAATGGTTTTTCCAGTTCCGCCGCTCGACCGAATAAGTTGTCCGCCGCATAAATATCCAGCGATGCGAGGCTCGCAGCGCAAGCGACAGGATGAGCTGTATAGGTATAGCCATGGAAAAGCTCGATTGCCCCGTCTGGGGCGGCTCCCATAAGCGTATCATAAATATCAATATTAACCGCCACAGCCCCCATGGGCACAGCACCGTTTGTAAGTGCTTTAGCCATTGTAATCATATCTGGCACAACGCCAAATCGATCAGCTCCGAACTTCGTACCCAGCCTTCCAAAGCCGCAAATAACCTCGTCAAAAATCAGTAATATGCCATTTTGAGTACAAATTTCACGTAATCGTTCCAAATATCCACTTGGCGGCGGCAAACAACCAATAGATCCAGCAACCGGTTCAACGATACAGGCCGCAATTGTATTTGCACCGTAGGTATCGCAAAAACGCTGCAGATCATCAGCAAGCTCAGAACCAGTTTCAGGTTGACCGCGCGAGAATCGGTTTTCCTCAAGCCAAGTATGACGCATATGCACGACACCCGGTAACGATAAGCTAAAACCGTGCTTGTTCCGTACTATGCCACCCACCGATAAACCTCCGAAGTTAACGCCATGATAGGCCTTCTCGCGCCCTACCAATCGTGTCCTACCAGGCTCGCCTTTCGCGGTTTGATAGGCGAGCGCGATCTTCAATGCCGTCTCAACCGCCTCTGATCCGGAATTTGTAAAAAACAAATGATTCAGGTCGCCACTTGTCAACGCCGCAATACGACTAGCTAGTTCAAACGACTTACCATGTCCGTGCTGGAAGCTGGTGACGTAGGAGAGTGTTCGTAATTGCTCAGAAACTGCATCTGCTATTTCCGTTCGTCCGAGACCTGCCGGCGTGCAAAATAAACCAGACACAGCATCAATTACTTCACCACCATTGGCCTTCTTCAGCCTGATTCCCTTACCTTCGGACACCAAACGCGGCGCCTCAGCAAAATCCTGGTTCGCAGTAAAAGGCATAAAATGATGGCGAAAATCATTTGCAAGATCAGACATTCAAAATTTCCTCAAATAAACGCGCATCGTCGGATAACAAATAGTTCGGAGAAAACGATGGTTAGAAAAAACATGTCCGAACTAGCAAGCTAACACCAGATACAACCAAAAGCCCTAACGCAACCTTACGAGCAATGACCGGGTCAGCATACTTAAAACCTAAATGCCCCACCCATTTCCCGAAAGCCACGACAGGCAGCAGCATCACCGCCAACAAAATCATGGATGGGAATAATAANCCATAAGCATAATTGATGACGCAGGCAACAAATGCTGGTCCAAATAAATACGTCATAATCGTAGCGCGCGCGACGACTATCTCAACCGGGGCTGCCAAATAATACAAAAACACCGGCGGCCCGGGTATGCCAATGAAACCTGTGAGCAGACCTCCTAGTCCACCCGTAACGACCAAGCCCGACCTCCCAAATTTCGATTGCAAACGGATGCCACGCCATAGCAAGACAGCGGCCGCTAAAACCGTTACTGCGATAGCAGTTCGCGTCACATCGACCGGCAACCTTGCCAATAACCAAATTCCCAAAGGCAGAATAATTGCGGACCCAAGCCAAATCCAAGTCAGGCCGGGCCAATCAACCGAAAGTCGAACCTTTGCAAACATAATGGCACTAGCGGACGCCTCCAAAATCAGAACCACAGGCACAACTACTGCGGGTGGCAGCACGAGAGATAAAGTTGGCACCCACAATAAAGCAGAACCAAAACCCGTGAAACCCCGAATAACCGCGGCTATGAAAACAACAACCAAACAAAACGCCCCTGTTTCAAAACCGATCTTCTGCAAATCTTGATAAAGGAGATCTACCAACGGATTTTCTTTCGAGTGCACCTTCGGACAGAAGGCNTTAAAACTAATACTTATACTCCATACTCACACCTATCACTAAGGCGAAGTAATGCTCCAAACAGATTCATATGAATGCCCAGAATACCTCCTTCAACTCGCAGCGGACTTACACCCGACGCCAACGGCATTGGTCGGTGCACACGCTTCTCTGCCACTTGAAAGCGCGAAGCTTGGTTTTGAAAAAGGGTTAATAACGCCCGTCCTTGTGGGTGAGGAAATAGCCATTCGTAAAATAGCCAAGGGGATTGATTGGGATATCAGCAAACTACGTGTCGTCGACACAACTTCCGAGACAGACACAGCCGATACTGCAGCAGCTTTAGCACGTGATGGGGACGTTACCGCCTTGATGAAGGGACAAATTCATACCGATAACTTTATGCTTGGGATTCTCAAAAAAGAATNTGGGCTTCGCACGGGTCGCCGACTCACGCATATTTTCCATATGACCATCCCCGGCAGTGACCGTCCTCTTATGATCACCGATGGCGCAGTCAACGTCGCGCCCAATGTTGATACGCGCTTACAGGCAGCCCAGAACGCTATAGACTTAGCCCNCGCGCTTGGGAACAAAGATCCCAAAGTCGCCGTTCTATCTGGAACAGAGGAAAAAAACGAAAGTATGCCCAGCAGCATGGAGGCTGCCGAAATCACCGAACGTGCGGCGACTGAAATCACAGGCGGACAGGTATTTGGCCCCCTAGCGTTCGATAATGCTGTTTCAGTAGAAGCCGCAAAATTAAAAAAAATCACTCACTCGGTCGCGGGCCATGCCGATATTTTATTAGTACCCAATATTGAAACCGGCAATGCACTCTTTAAAATGATGGTTTATTTTATGAACAGCTGTGCGGCGGGCATTGTACTTGGCGCTAAAGTACCAGTTATACTTACCAGCCGGGCCGACCCTCCGGAAGCGCGCATTGCCTCCGCCGCACTTGCAAACATTGCCGCCCATGCGGGCCTCGCAGGATAAGGCCATGCCCGTACGACTTGGTCTAGTGCTACTTTCAGGCGGCCTTGATTCGACTACGCTTGCCACTTTTGCAGTATCAAAAAATTACCAGCTTTCAGCGTTGACTCTAGATTATGGTCAGGCCCATCGGCGTGAATTAGCGGCGGCGACAGAAATCGCGAAGACACTCGGTATCGAACAAATCGTCGCTGATGTCTCATTTTACAAATATTTGGCACAACATTCCGCGTTGACCAATGCAGATACTCACGATTTGCCTACCGGACGCAGTCAGGCTGATCTGGCCGACGATATTCCGATCACCTACGTACCGCTTCGCAATACCTTTTTCCTAACACTAGCGGCTGCCCGGTTGGAGAGCCTCGCCCTTTGCGAGATCGAGAGGAACGGCATAGCGCCTGAGGACATTAAGGCTACCCTTTTTATAGCCGCCAATGCGGTAGACTACAGTGGCTATCCAGATTGCCGNCCGGAGTTCTATGAAAGCGCGGTAAAGACGCTGAACCGAGGCAGCAAGCTTTGGACCCAGTACGGTATTCCGTTCAAAATCGACACCCCGCTTATCGAAATGAGTAAAGCCGATATCGTCCGTATGGCCAGCGAATTAAAAGCCCCCATACATCTAAGTTGGAGCTGTTACCGCGGTGGAGAAATTCCTTGCGGTGAATGTGATAGTTGCATATTGCGAGCCAAGGGATTTGCACAGGCAGGCTTGCCAGACCCCGCCTTACCCTAAGCGCTACCCACCGAGCTTTTCTGTTAATTCAACCATATCATCAAGCTTCTCCACGGCCTGAATGAGTCGTTCAATTTCCGTCGCTCGTTCCTCGCCGAGGACAGGACGCGCCAGCCCTTGGAACTTATTCGATAGTGCCACATCCTTTACCGGATTACCCGCACTACCATAAGGATCCTCAACTATCCGCTCATAGCTGCTGCCATCGGCCATGTGAACCGTTACTTTCGCCGCTCGCAAACGCGGGTAATTATCTTGGCAGTAATCGTCCACAGATGCTGAAATTTTCGGCACATGGCGAATAACGCCGCCGTCGGCGCGCGACACATCATCGAAATGTTCCAAGTCGACGCCGTCCCGCTCCAAAGCAGTTGCCATGCAAAACTGGTAGCTCATTTGCGCAGACAACATATCCCCATAGGTTGGATTAGCGTGACCCACAGCAATTTTATAGGTGCCGATATCCACACGCTCGACGTCCTCAGGCTTAATTCGTTCGGCTTGTTTGATATCGAGTATCGCGTCGATACCCGGATGGAGATGACGACAAGCAGCGTATGGTTTAATATAACACCCAGCCATAACCAGCTTTGAATTTTCAGCGCCCTCTTCGAAGCCTCCAATAACTGTCACCAGGTCCACGTCACCAGCAAACGTATCAAAGTAACCTTCTTCAATTTCGAGAACCTCAGTTGGCCCTACCATACCTTGTTCCGCATTGAATGCCGATTGAATACCTTCACGGGCCGCCTGTCCTGGATGAGTTCGTTTCACTTCTCCGCCACCTCTTAAAAAAGCAAAGATACCGCTCGCACTGCTGGCCGCAAGGCCAAGTGCATTAGCCATTTGCTTTTCGTCAAAGCCCCGGAGCGAGCCCACCGCTGCAGCAGCGCCCATGACACCCATAACCGGCGTATTATGAAAGCCTTTGTAACGCGCTTGAGGATGCATAGCCGCAGCTAACCTGCAAACAATTTCGTATCCAACCACAACAGCTGTGATCCACTGCTTGCCGCTAAATCCGCCACTATGGGCACAGCTGAAAAGGGCCGGCAAGACAACACAACCTGGGTGCACGGAGCCTGCCCGATACCCATCGTCCAACTCCAATC
The DNA here is from genome assembly GCA_002715005.1 of Rhodospirillaceae bacterium. Lineage (GTDB taxonomy): Bacteria > Pseudomonadota > Alphaproteobacteria > UBA8366 > UBA8366. Next base: position 14,794 of record PAXN01000010.1, on the reverse strand, counting down.
CATGCGCCGCGGTGCCGGCAATATAAGCTGCAGACATCGGATCATAACATTTAGCCAGCCCCGGTACCGGCACATCACCAGATATCCCCAGCGAATCTAGCGCTTTTGCCGCACATACCGTCGCATGCTGACCCGCACCTGCGAAGATAGCTCCTAACGTATCCATGCTATGTCGGCGGGCGGTTTTCAAACTCGCAGCATCAATGTGTTCATAACGCAAACCGCTGGCGAACTTGGCAAGAATTGCGGTCGGGGATTGATTAACAGCAGTATCTGTAGATACAAGTTGCATTGGTCTTCTCCTTCGTTGCGGCGGAGTATAGTTTGGCCTGCAGGAAAATCGAGGGGGCTGAGTTAGATAATGTACTACCATCAAATATGGGATCTTAAAAAGCCCGTCGTCCGTGGCAAAAACGGGGTAGTTTCAAGCCAGCACTATTTAGCATCCGAAATCGGCGCAGAAGTCCTTCGTGCGGGCGGCAACGCCGTAGATGCTGCCATAGCCGCATCCTTCGCAGTTTCAGTGGTAGAGCCTTGGATGAGCGGGCTTGGCGGCGGCGGGTATATCCAACTCGCCTTTGCAGAAAAAAACGATTACCGAACCATTCACATGGGAATGCGTTCTCCCCGTTATCTTAATTCAAAGGATTATCCTCTCGCGGAAGGCGACAACACAAGCGGCGACCTTTTTGCTTGGCCAAGCGTTGAGGGTGATCGCAACATCATCGGCTATTCGGCTATCGCCGTACCGGGACAGGTCGCTGGCATTGCGCTAGCCCATAAACGGTACGGCACAATACCCTGGAAAGAATTGCTACAGCCTGCGATTCAGCTTGCTAACGATGGATTACCAATCACCTGGCATATGTCCTTGCGGTGTCTTGGTGCAGCAAAGGAACTAAAAGATTACCCCGCGTCCGCGCGGATCTACCTGGACGAGTGCAATCTGCCGCTGCAGCCAATTCAAGGGAAACCGATTCCACTATCACCTCTTGGTAATCTGCCCGACACATTGCGAAGACTAGCGGAAGCAGGAGGGGATGATTTCTATTGCGGCGATCTCGCACAAGCCGTGGTCGCTGACCTCAGAAAAGGCGGCAATACAATATGCCTAGAAGATTTTTCCTCCTACCAGGCCACCGAAACCGCCTCACTGCCCATTCCTTACAGAGGCATAACCGTCCATGCAGCCCCTGATATGACAGCAGGACCAACAATAGCGCGAGTCATAGAACTGGCTGGACCTTCAACCCCGGATAAAGGACCGCCCACAGCAAAGACATTTGCAGATTGGGCGCGAAGTCTCGAGCAAGCCTATCGAGAAAGGTTCGACACAATGGGTGATATTGGCGATGGCTGCACTAGCCATCTTACAGTAGCCGATAAAGATGGTAATTTAGTTAGCCTCACGCAGACATTATTGTCTGTATTCGGCAGCCGGGTAACGTTGCCGGAAACCGGCATTCTCATGAATAATGGCATTTATTGGTTTGATCCGCGCAGTGGCAAACCCAACAGTCTCGCACCAGACAAAAAAGCGCTATCCAATATGTGTCCGGCAATTATCGAAAAAGACGGACAGCCGTGGTTCGCTATCGGTGCCTCTGGCGGCAGGCGGATTATGCCAGCAGTCTTCCAAGTGCTCTCCATGATCGGCGTCTCACACATGGACCTGGATGCGGTCGCACATGCACCTCGCATCGATGTCTGCGGCGAAGGACGCGCCACTGTAGATCCGGAACTGTCTTCCGAGGTCCGCGATGCAATAGCCGAACAGATGCCAGTTTTCGTTGGTGAGAATACGGTGTACCCCCACCTGTATGCCTGCCCCAATATCGCTCTGCGCGATCCTAAGTCAGGTGAATTCGCAGGCTTTACCCACATAATGACGCCACCATCGGCAACGGTCGCCGCCTAACCNTTCGGAATTACACCTTTAACGGAACCATCAGCCAAACCTTGGTTACGCTTATGGTGATTAGCATCCACAAGAATGCCTTTTTCTAGATTTTCCGCATAAGCNTCCGCGGCCCGTTCTCCCGGCACACGCACCGGCACATTAGGATCGACGACTGGCTGTTCTTTAATCCAGTCGCAATATTCTTCCAATCGGTCCTGGAAAGCATCTAAGCCGATCATTTTTTCGGGGTCGATAAAAGTAAAATAATGACAAATGCCAGACGGTTCATTGGCTTCAAAAAACTGGGATTTAGTGTGTGGCGAAAAAGCACCGCCGCTGAGTACGCCGCTTAACATATCTACCGCCAGTGCCATGCCGTATCCTTTATGCCCCCCTACAGGTAAGACGAACCCCTGCAACACGTCGGCCGCATTTGTCGTGTCTTTTCCATCCGGACCGAGCCCCCAGCCCTCGGGAATCGGCTCGCCCAATTCCGCAGCGCGCCTAATTTTCCCCCGCGATTGTACGCTGAGCGCAAAATCCAAAATGAAATGTTTACCGCTCTTTCTAGGTGCCCCGTATCCAATAGGATTGTTACCAACGACCTGCGCTTTGCCGCCGGTCGCCGGCATTGTAAGCCCGCCATTGGTGCCAGACATAGAAATCATACCAGCTTTACACGCTTTCCACGCAAAACTGGCATTAGCACCAAAGTGATTGCTGTTTTTCACGCTGATAAAAGCAATACCGGATTGACGAGCCATTTCAATGCCTACATCCACGGCGTGCGACGCAACGACTGTACCAATCGTATTGGCGCCGTCGACAATCGCAAGCGCGGATGTCTTTCTATCAACCTTTATCTTGCCCTTGGGATCAATCCCACCGACTTGAATACGACCAATATAGTGGCTCAACCGGAGAACCCCATGCGTTGGAATTCCGAGCAAATCGCATAGAATAAATTGCTCTACGGCACGATCAGCATTTTCCGGCAGCATACCATTACGCTCAAATGCCTGAGTGCATAAATACCGACATTCTTCTGCGGGCACACGAATCATGTCTGCCATAGGCTATTCCAAATCATCGGAGAGATAAGAGTAATGGACAGGCCGCCCAATACCGCGCCGGAAGCCTTCCAGCTTCAACACTTGTTCTGGCGTTACATTACACAGGCTTACCTCCGGCCCGAAATCCTTGATCATCTGAATATGCTGATGCGGAAAGGAGTACGGATCCGGCTCAAGGACGCAATGCTCAAACCATTTCTGCTGCGGCAACGCTTGCATAGCCTGTGGCGTTTCTTCAGCTAGCATATCGATTTCACTTTGTTCGAGAATGACGTGATCGACACCGGCCCCCATCATCTCTTCGACAATTGAGCCCATATAATCAATGCTTAACGGCTCCGTTGGAATCTTACGCCCAAACTCATAAACAACAGTTAGTCCGGCTTTCTGCAGTAGATCAATCTGTTGCATCCGCACGTCATGTTCCAATTCAACATAATTTTCCGATAGTTCAAGCGTATCAATTTCGACCCGCTTTAAATGAGTAATCATCTCATCGACGGCATTTTGTTGGTAAGCAGTTTCAAACAGAATGCCGCCAGCAAAAGGCGTCACACCATAATCTTTATAGATGCCCACCATTTTCCGAATGAGCGGCGGCGGATAATCCAACGCGTTGATGGCAAAAATCTTGGCGTAATCAATGAACTCCGCACCGAAATCAAGAAGATCTTTCAATCCACGCGGACCTATCCAACCAAAATCGCTTGGCCCAACATCAATCATAGCCGTCAAACCAGTTTCTCGCGGCTTCCCTTGGCGCGTCGGTGCTTTAAGTCGTGCGTATGTGTAATAACCCCGTTCGTCGGTTTCTTCGACCGCCATTTCCGTTCTCCCTATAATTCATTTGTACTTCTTTCTATTGCCTTTACGGCGTTCGGCCAAGGGGAGTCGCTTTGAAAATATGTGCCAATCTACTAGAACACGGTCACACCTGACGTCTTTCGGAGCCATCCATGTCTGCAAATAAGCCATCCAATCCCAAGCGGCCACTTGAAGGGCTGCGCGTGCTAGATATTGCCACCTACATCGCTTCGCCCTTTTGCGCCACCATGATGGGCGAATTTGGGGCTGATGTTATTAAGGTCGAACTTCCCAATGTGGGAGACGGCTGCCGAAAGCTCGGCACTGTGGACGACTGCGGTGATACCCTCGTTTGGCTATCAGAAGCCCGCAATAAGAAATGCGTCACCTTGGACCTCCGTAAGCCGGAAGGCGCATCACTGTTCAAACAGCTTGTGACCACATGCGACGTGATCACCGAAAACTTTCAGCCAGGTACCTTGGAAGGTTGGGGCCTTGGCTGGGATGTATTACATGAAATCAACGAGCAGATGGTNATGCTACGAGTTTCCGGCTATGGACAGACCGGCCCCTATATGGATAAGCCTGGATTTGGGCGCATTGGCAATGCATTTGGCGGCATTTCCTTTCTTGCCGGCGACCCCGACAGTGCGCCTGCCACGCCGGGGTCCGCCACATTAGCGGACTACCTAGCGGGCGTATTCGGTAGCTTTGGGGTACTCGCCGCCCTTCGCCATGCAGAGGCAACCGGGGTCGGACAATATATCGATGTAGGTCTCTATGAGCCGATCTTTCGAATTCTTGATGAATTGGCCCCCGCGTACGATCGGTGTGGTACGATCCGCCAGCGTATGGGCGCTGCAACTGTGAATGTATGTCCCCATAGCCACTATCCCACTAAAGACGACCGCTGGGTCGCCATCGCATGTACCAATGATAAGNTTTTCAAGCGCTTGGCCGAATTGATGGGTCATAAAGATGTGGCGGCAGATGGAAAGTACGGTACAATCCAACAACGAGATGCTGACCGTGCCGGGGTAGACGGTATGGTGAGCGACTGGACCCTACAATACTCACAAAAACAAGTCATTGAACTGTGCGAGAGCGCACAAGTGCCCTGTGGGATTGTCGCCGCGATAGATGAAATCTTCGAGGATCCACAATATGCCGCGCGCCAAAACATTGTTCACCTGGACGACGAACGCACAGCAACTCTCGCGGTTCCGAATGTNGTTCCTCGATTATCTGCAACGNCCGGTAGCGTAGATTGGCTCGGCCCATCCCTTGGGCATCATAATAAAGAAATTTATAGCGAGCTCTTAAANTTGACCGATGAAGAGCTACAAGCTCTTAAGGATAAAAACGTAATTTAGCTATTGCTCTTTCTAGGTGCCTTATCCGCCTGAATCGCTAACGCATCCTCGCGAGCTATTTAGCACGTATATCTGTTACTCATCTCGTTCAATGACTACCTCAATTACCAAAGGATATTTGCATTCTCGTTTAGGACGTATTTAGGCTCAGCCGTATTATTCTCCGATATGCTGGCACGGCGCCGCAAAATATCACCTCGAACTCCGATTACAAGATATTTCAACTTACGACCGTCCGGATTAGAGGCTGAAAACCGTGTCATAACCACCTCCTTTGTTTCCCAACTCAAATCTCTATATTATGACATGATCTGAAAGATCCAAAAACACCCGGCAAATAAATGAAATTTTCAGCCCCGTTGCAACAAGCGACACTCCTCAAACGCTATAAACGATTTTTGATTGATGCCAAATTGCCGAACGGCAGCGAAGTCATAGCCCATTGCGCTAATCCAGGCTCCTTGATGGGTTTGGCAAAGCCTGGCTCGGAAATCTNGATATCGCCAAATACCAACCCAAAAGCAAAGCTAGATTGGCGCTGGGAAATGATTCGTGTTGGAGAGCATCTGGTCGGTATCAATACCAGTCATCCAAATAAAATCGCCGAAGAAGCACTGAATGCTGAGAAAATTGCCCAACTAACGGGGTATGATATGATCCGTAGAGAGGTTAAATACGGAGAAAACAGCCGTATTGACCTACTACTCCAAGATAGCGCCAAACCTGACTGTTATGTGGAAATTAAGAGCGTCACCCTCCGCCGCACTGATTGCGCCGAATTTCCGGATTCAGTCACTAAACGCGGCGTAAAACATCTTGTTGAGATGACAAATATGGTCGCCCATGGCAATCGCGCCGTGATGCTTTACATTGTCCAACGTGGAGATTGTGCAAGTTTCAGTATTGCAGACGATATCGATCCCGCCTATGCACAAAGCTTCGCGCAGGCAACCGCAAACGGAGTAGAAGCGATCTGCTATGACTGCAATATGTCCATTAATGGAATTGAAATCGGCGGACAGATCCCTATTTTACGGTAACGGTTTGCCATTTTTGTACTGCTATGCGATAGACCGATACGAGCAATGAAATGACGAGACCATGAGTGAAGCCCAACGGATAGTCGAGCCTGAATCCATCGGCGTACAACTTCACGGCCCGAAAGACTATCAAGCAATGCGAAAAGCCGGCAGGCTCGCAGCGGAAGTTCTCGACTTCATCACTCCCAATGTAAAACCAGGTATCTCCACTGAGGACTTAGACAAGCTCTGCCACGACTTCATTCTCGATCATAATGCGATCCCAGCACCTCTCAATTATCGTGGCTTCCCAAAATCCATCTGTACATCGGTCAACCACGTAGTCTGCCATGGCATTCCTGATCCACAGAAGATTCTAAAAGACGGCGATACTCTGAATATAGACATAACGGTTATTCTAGAAGGCTGGCATGGCGATACTAGTCGGATGTTCTTTGTGGGCGACAAAGTAGGCGTACGTGCCAAAAAACTCATCAGGGTCACCTACGAAGCGATGATGAAGGGAATTGAGATGGTCAAGCCGGGTATCACATTGGGTGATGTGGGACACGCTATCCAAACACATGGTGAAAAAAATCGATTTTCATTAGTACGTGATTTTTGCGGGCATGGAATCGGTCGAACTTTCCACGCCCCACCATCAGTTCTCCATTATGGCCAGCCGGGCATGGGCATCGCTTTAAAAGAAGGTATGTTCTTCACGATCGAGCCAATGATCAATGCGGGTAAATTTCATGTTAAAATTTTGCAAGACGGTTGGACGGCGGTCACCAAAGACCGCCAACTATCTGCACAGTTCGAACATACCCTCGCTGTGACTTCAGACGGTTATGAAATTTTTACTCAAAGCCCTAAGGGCTGGCTCCAACCACCTTATCTTTAGGCTTAGCCCTCTAAAATTTAATTAACGCTTATCATCTTTAAACTCAGAGACTGGAAATTATAGACGGGTTTTATACGTCCGGCGGACCGTATAGTAGTTTTAAATCACTAAGTTTGTTGTAGTAAGATAATCGCAACAAGGAACCGATAATGACCGCAAGCGTTTACAAAAAACATTCTGCCCATTGGGGCGCCTTTGAAGCCGAAATGAAAGACGGAAAAGTTATCGGCGTTAGGCCATTTGCGAAAGATGGGCACCCATCTGCGATCATAGAATCGATGCCTGAAGCACTCTATGCGGAAAGTAGGGTTCAACAACCTATGGTCCGCAAAAGCTGGCTTGACGGTGGGCCGGGCAGTGCCGCCGAAAAGCGAGGGGCAGAACCATTCGTTCCCGTCTCATGGGACGATGCCTTAACACTAGTTGCTGACGAATTGCAGCGTGTGAAAAACACTTACGGCAACGAAGCTATTTTCGGCGGTTCCTATGGTTGGTCGAGCGCTGGACGATTTCATCATGCAAAGACCCAACTCAAACGTTTTCTCAATCTTTTCGGTGGCTTCACCGATCAGGTCTATAGTTATTCAAATGCCGCCGGTCACGCTATCTTACCCCACGTGGTGGGACATGGGGGTTATGGTCCCTTCAGTTCCTGGGATGGCATTGCCGAGCATGGAGAGTTGTTCGTCGCTTTCGGTGGTGTAGGCCTTAAGAATACCCAAGTGGAACCTGGTGGCGCCGGTGAACATGCTACTCACAAATGGCTTCCAATTTTAAAGGAAAAGGGCGTTCGATTCATTAACATCTCGCCTTGTATAGATGATACCGCCGACTATCTAGATGCAGAATGGTGGGCGGCACGACCAAATTCCGATGTCGCCATAATGCTTGGTCTCGCCCACACATTAGTGGAGAATGATCTCCACGATTTACAGTTCCTAAGCAAATATTGCGTCGGTTTTGATAAGTTTTTACCGTATCTCTTGGGCAAGACAGACGGCCAAGCAAAGACCCCTGAATGGGCTGCAGAACTATCCGAAATACCGGCAGAAGATATTCGGAAACTCGCCCTTGAGATGGCCAAAAAGAATACCGTTATTGGCTGCGCCTATTCGCTCCAAAGGGCCGACCATGGCGAACAAACTTATTGGATGACCATCACCTTATCAGCAATGCTGGGCCGTATTGGAATACCAGGTAACGGCTTCGGCTGCGGATATGGAAGCATGAACGGCTACGGCAATCCGCGCCTCGACGTGCCGCCCCCTACCATGATTGCTGGTGAGAACCCCGCACGAAGTTTCATCCCGGTTGCCCGCATCGCAGACCTTCTGCTAAAACCTGGTGATCCTTATCAGTTCAACGGTATGAACCGGTTTTATCCGGACACGCAACTGATCTATTGGTGCGGCGGCAATCCCTTCCATCATCATCAAGACTTAAATCGACTTGTAGAAGCCTGGCGCAAACCGGACACAATCATTGTCCATGAGCCTTGGTGGACAGCAACAGCACGCCATGCTGATATTGTTCTACCAGCCACTACAACCATGGAACGAAATGATCTAGGCGCCAGCGGCCGCGACCGTTTCTGGATGGTCATGGAAAAAGTTGTTGAGCCTCTAAATCAAGCTCGCAACGATTTCGATATTTTCAGTGATCTTGCCGCACACCTCGGCTTCAGTAAAACTTTTACAGAAGGACGCAACGAGCGCGAATGGATACGCCATATTTACGATGTCGCACGGAAGCAAGCGGCCAAGAAGAAAATCGAACTTCCTGTCTTTGAACAGTTTTGGGAGGAGGGTCATTTGGAAATGCCAGAGCCGGACGAACCCTTTGTAATGCTGAGCGATTTTCGGATAGACCCTGAAAGGTATAAGCTAAATACACCCTCAGGTAAAATCGAGATATTTTCCGAAAAAATAGATAGCTTCGGCTATGACGATTGCCCTGGACATCCCACCTGGTTGGAACCGAAGGAATGGCTTGGTGGCAGAGTCGCCGAGAGATTCCCCCTGCATATGGTCTCGAATCAGCCGCTAACGCGTTTACACGCGCAGATGGATCACTCGAAGATCAGCCGGGAAAGCAAAATTCAAGGCCGCGAACCAGTTCGCTTAAATAAAGCAGACGCGCGCGCGCGCTGTATAGCCGATGGTGACGTGGTAAAAGTTTATAATGACCGTGGTGCACTGTTAGCGGGCGCGGTCATCGTGGATAGGGTGCGGCCTGGTGTAATCGAACTTTCGACGGGCGCTTGGTATGATCCGTTAGAGCCCGGCCAAATTGGGGCGCTCGACGTGCACGGCAACCCAAATGTATTAACGCCGGACCACGGCACATCAAAACTCGGCCAAGGGCCAAGCGCACATTCTACACTGGTTGAGGTTGAGAAGTTTAAAGGTGAGCTACCAGAGATCAAAATTTTTCGGCAGCCGCCCCGGGTTTAGCGCCCATTTTTTCTATAAATTTCTGACCAAGTTTCAGGCTTTGAGATTCATATACCCCTAACATTTCCGTCTCAACCACAGCTCTCACTTCGTCTGGATCCATGGAATTCTGCGCGATCATTTGACTGACTTCTTCAAGAACTTTATCTCCGTCGCCGAGCAGCTTTAAACGCTTGAAGCTACTCGGATGCTCAACGCCCATCGCTGCGCCGATCAGCTCCACATAGTTCACCACTTCAAATGGGTACTCTTCGGTCGATGCACACAGAGCACGATAGCAACCATGATAAACCACAGCCAGCGTATCAATGCCAGCCTCAACAGCGGCATCAAACTGGGCCTTCTGAGCATCTCGCTTATAATCTGCAATACTAATCGAGTTGCACTGGTAACCCACCATTTCGTGGCCAAAATCGATGACCTCTAAGCCGTCAATGGACGAGAGAACTTCCCGAACATCTTGATTAACACCCGCCATATCTCCATGAAGATGCAGCCCTACTTTGCGGGACACTGGATGAATAAATGTTTTTTTGAGCTCGTCGAGCCGGCTCGCAAGGAAACCAGCGAAAATTGAAGTGCCGTAAGGACGTTCTTCGTGCCCATCATGGAATACAGTTTCATCAAACTGCATATGACAGGTAGGACACCACGACACTACCTCCTTTGCGCCGGTCGCGGCAAACCGATCATTACTTGTACTCGCTTGGCGTACTGAATTTTCGTCATCCCCCGAACGAAGTTGAATGATGCCACAGCAATTACCTGGCCCACCCAACACTTCGTACGGCATGCCAATCCCATCCAAAATATCGAGGCAATGCATCACAATATGTGGCGTCCGCCAGACATTACAGCCCGTCCAAAATACAAGTTCTGGTCTTTTCCCCTTTTTAGCGGAGCGGTGGAAATTATTGATCTCGTCTTTCGCCAATTGCATGTGCGACATCGCGCGCGAACCTTTCACCATTTTGGCAAAGTTCGCTTTACCATTTGCTCTCCTTTCGGAAGGTGCCACATTTTTTAGTTTCATAGCGCGCCGCGCCATTCCCAGCATGAAACGCGGGTTTACTCCATAATCGCACACGTCAATGCATTTCCCGGTTAGGCTACATAAACTAGCCCATTTCTCTGCAACGGCGGAGCCTACCCCGCCCTCTAAAATTTCCAGAACGCTTGCAGTGATAGGTTCGGCTTCGGCGATGTCAATTTCGCCGGGTAGTGTCATCGGACAAATCTCAAGACATTTACCACAGGCCGTACACGCATCAATCGTCTGCGCTATCCTTGCATCCAATGATGCGGTAATGCTGTATTTAGCCATATCACCCTCATCCTTGAGACTTGATAGCCCCGCTTTCCCACAGTAACACTTATCTTGAGAAAAGATTAGGCCTTATGCGGCTGATTACCACCAGAAGGGAGCAGACATGATTTATTCGCTTGGCGACAAACACATCACTACAGATGGAGAGAATTTTTGGATTGCAGATAATGCCGTCGTCATCGGCGACGTGGTGCTGAAGAAAAATGCCAGCGTTTGGTATAATTGTGTACTGCGCGGTGACAATGATCCCATTACCATCGGCGAGAACAGCCAAGTGCAAGACGGTACTGTCATTCATGCAGACCCAGGCGTTCCGTGCACTCTTGGCGATAATGTAAGCATCGGTCATATGGTTATGCTTCATGGCTGCGAAATCGCTGATAATACGCTAATCGGTATAGGCAGTGTCATCCTGAACCGCGCAAGAATCGGTAGTAATTGTGTTATCGGCGCTAACTCCTTTATCCCACCAGGCAAGGAAATCCCTGATAATTCGGTTGTGTTCGGTTCACCGGGTAGGGTCGTAAAGGAGGCTGGTGACGAGCATCGTGCTATGATCGCGCGTACCTCTTCGAATTATGCGAAACGCTGGCGACATTACAAAGAAAACCTCAAATTAGAGAGTTAATACTTTTCTATAGCGCATAAACTAATTATGGATTAATCACAATATATTGTGATACTTCGCGCTAAAACCACAGGATCCTGCTTGATTGCACGAATTTGGACCTTATAATCCAAAAATGAGACATATATGTCGCCACGGTCAAACAAGGCACTTGGAAAACAAAAATAGAAGCTAAAAAGCGTACAACCTATCGCTACCTCATCTAAGCCTCGCAAGGGTAAATAAGCAAAACAACGCTCAAAACAAAGTAGGTACTAAAATGGCCGACCTTTTCCAGGCAGCCGCATCAAAAAAACAAAAAAAGAGCAACGGCAGCTATTCGGCCGAGGATATCGAGGTCCTTGAGGGTTTAGAGCCTGTACGCCGACGGCCGGGGATGTATATAGGCGGTACCGATGAGAAAGCGCTCCATCACCTCGTCGCCGAAGTACTTGATAATTCCATGGACGAAGCAGTTGCGGGTCACGCTAGTCGAATCGAAATGGAATTACATCGCGACGGCTCGGTGACCATCAAGGATAATGGTCGTGGAATCCCTGTCGACCCACACCCTAAATTTAAAGATAAATCCGCGCTCGAAGTCATTCTGACAACGCTTCATTCGGGCGGGAAATTCAATGATAAAGTTTACGCCACCTCCGGCGGCTTGCATGGGGTCGGAATATCTGTGGTGAATGCGCTTTCGGAGAAACTTACCGTCGAGGTCATACGAGACCGCAAATTATTCACGCAAAACTATTCCCGCGGCAAACCCAAATCAAAACTCACGGAGGTTACTGCGCTCGCCAAACGAAGTAGCACGAAATTGACATTTAGGCCGGACAAGGAAATCTTCGGCAACGAAGCCCGCTTTAACCCAACACACCTCTACCGGATGGCGCGCTCCAAAGCCTATCTGTTTCGCGGTGTCGAAATCCGCTGGAGCTGCGATGAAAAACTATTGGGCGAAAAAGAGACGCCACCGGCAAAAGAAACACTGCATTTCCCGGGCGGTCTGGAGGATTTTCTTGAAGCGACTCTCAATGGGCGGCGAACACTCACAGCTAAAGCCTTTTCAGGCCGAGCTAGCAGCGGCGATGAAGCGAGCAAAGTCGAATGGGCTATATGTTGGCCTGATGATGAAGATGGTTTTGTAAACTCCTACTGCAATACTATTCCCACTCTGCAAGGTGGCAGTCATGAAAGCGGCCTTCGTACGGCGCTGACGCGCGGGCTAAAAAATTACGGTAATTTGACCGGCACTAAAAAAACTGACCAGGTTATCGCTGACGACCTGCTCGGCGGTGCATGCATTATGCTCTCGGTTTTTATCAAGGACCCACAATTCCAAGGTCAAACTAAAGATAAACTATCCTCACCCGACGCGACCAGACTTGTAGAGGGGATAATACGAGATCATTTTGAGATTTGGCTTTCTGGCGATCCAGAGGGGGTCAAGGACTTAATCGAGCGCGCCGTAGAGCGTTCTGAAGCCCGTCAGCGACGGCGGACATCAAAAGATTTAGCACGGAAGAATGCTACACGGAAACTGCGTCTGCCTGGTAAACTTGCAGATTGCACACAGAGCACAGCCGAAGGTACGGAATTGTTTATGGTTGAGGGAGATTCCGCCGGTGGATCAGCCAAGCAGGCACGTAATCGTGCTACCCAAGCGGTACTGCCACTGCGTGGCAAAATCCTAAATGTCGCCAGCGCCACTGCCAATAAGCTAATTCAAAATCAGGAGCTAACAGATCTTATTCAGGCGCTAGGCTGCGGAACTCGGGCAGAGTTTGATGTTGAAAAGCTGCGCTATGAACGCGTTATCATAATGACTGATGCCGATGTAGATGGCGCGCATATCGCATCACTTTTAATGACGTTTTTTTATCGCGAAATGCCGGGCCTGGTCGAGGAGGGCCGATTATTCTTAGCCATACCGCCGCTCTATCGGCTTACCCAAGCGAACAAAACCTACTACGCCCGCGATGATGCTCATAAAGATGAACTGATGCAAAAACGATTCAAAAGCAACGCGAAAGTCGACGTTAGCCGTTTCAAAGGGCTAGGTGAAATGCCGCCTTCCCAGTTAAAGAAAACCACTATGGACCCAAAAAGCCGGGTACTGCTGCGGGTCTCGGTGCCGAATCGTAAGGATAAACCTGCCAGTAGGAAAACGGCGACCCTTGTGGAGAGCCTAATGGGACGAAAGCCCGAGAAGCGTTACCAATTTATCCAAAATAATGCAGAATTTGTTGAAGGGTTAGATGTTTAGCCAATAGCGTTGGGTCGTCTGCTCGCTTGTTTCAACGGGCGCTAAAATCCCTTTAATATAAGCTAAAAATCTTGCATAGACCGGTTAGAGGCATCATAAATATTACATCAGTATGTAGGTTTTTAGGGTATGACATTACCGCTCTCCATAGAGTGGGTCTTAGTTTTCTAGTTGCCTGCACTGAGATCCTGCAGCACAAAACAAATGTGTCTAAGGACGTTATGCTAAATTGAAGGATACAATCATGTCCGCAGAGAACCTTTCGGATGCTGATTAATAAAATTAAGTTTGGGTCCTACTCACTTTGGGAGTCGTTTTTTCATCTTACGCTGCAACTCGGAGACAGGAATGCCCCGCAAACCGAACTATCGCTTCGAGCGCCATGAGCGCGAAAAAGCTCGTGCAGCAAAAAAAGCCGCTAAAGCGCAGGCGAGGGCAGAGCGTTCTGATGCACGCAAAGCAGTTGAGCCGGAAGATTATGCTGGCAAAACAGACCCACAAATAGAAGATTAACAATCCCATAAAGGTAAATAATATGTTCCGGCCTCTAAACCTTGTCTTGCTGACAACGCTGATCGCTGTTGCAGGCGCAACGGCAATTGCTCAAATGCCTAAGCCAATCACTGCTGACGATCACGTGGTAGCGACGATCGACGGTAAAACGGTTACCGAACGGGATATCCGCCTTATGCTACCGCAATATAGCACAGACTTTCGGACTTTGCCCCCGCAAAAAAGAGCCCAGCTGATGCGAGATCTAATCTCACAGCGTCTTTTAGCACGCGAGGGACAGAAGAAAAAGGTCGACCAAACGCCTCGGTTTAAAGCTCAACGACGAGCATTTATACTCACCGCACTCGCTCGTGCCACCGTCGAAAGTTATCTGGAAGGTGAGGGGAAAGTCACTGAAAAGGAGGTTCGAGACTTTTATAAGAATAACAAAAAAAAATTTATTGATGAGAAAATTAGTGCGCGCCACATACTTCTTAAATCAAAGAAAGAGGCCAAAGCGGTATTAAAAGAAATTAAAGCTGGCGGCGATTTTGCAAAATTAGCCGC
>PAXN01000009.1 GCA_002715005.1 Rhodospirillaceae bacterium | reverse complement strand
GAACAAGCCCATTTCTTTCATCTCATCTATGACATCTTGTGAAACCTCGCCAGTTTCTTCAACGTCGTCTTCTAAGGGAATCCATCTCTCGCGAACGACACGGGCGACAGTGTCTTCAAGTTGCTTAAAAATATCCGGGTCTAGCGCCATGTTTTAAATCCTTATTAGAATTTGCTCCTGAGGTTGAAGCGTTTCTTTTAGCTTGCAAGAGCGTTTAGAGACACGCAAAACCCTATTCGTTCCACAAAGTCAAGGGGCTGTTCACAGTTTGATTGAGATGTTCGAGGGATTCGAAGAAAAACGCGTAGAAGTAACTGACGTCGAATTGTTTATGCGTATAGGCGGTTCGGGTCCGCCTTTATTATTGCTACATGGATATCCTCAAAATCATGTTATGTGGCATCTCGTAGCACCTGAATTGGCGAAGCATTTTACCCTCATTTGTCCCGATATGCGTGGCTACGGACGGTCTGAAAAACCACCATCAGTCCCGGGATTTAGTAATTATTCAAAGCGCCAAATGGCTTTGGATATGGTGGAATTGATGACCGAACTCGGTTATCAGAGTTTTAAAGTGGCGGGCCATGATCGCGGTGGTCGTTGCGCTTATCGTTTGGCATTAGATCATTCAGATCGAATCGAAAAAATCATTATTCTTGATGTCATTCCCACTTTTGAGCAATTGGAGCGTTTGACTGCAGAGGGAGCTTATGGTGGGTTTCACTGGTATTTCATGGGCCAGGAGCCTGGCTTCCCAGAAAAAATGATCGGCGCAGATCCCGAATTTTATTTACGCTATCTCTGCAACAAGTGGGCAGCGGCTCCGAACCCATTTACACCAGAAGCCATGACTGAATATATTCGGAGTTTCAGCGACCCAGACACTATTCGAGCTACCTGTGACGAATATCGGAACAACCCGCGCACGGATCATGCAAATGACAAAGCCGATAAAGATGCAGGACGAAGAATTTGTTGCCCGACATTGATTTTGTGGGGGGATGCGGGCCGACCGCATAAGCGCCAGAGGTCGTTGGAGCTATGGCGCGAGTGGTCGGATAATGTGCAGGGCCATGGGATGCCTTGTGGCCATTTCTTGGCAGAGGAATTACCCTCGGAAACGGCGGCTGAAATGATCGCTTTTTTAAGGGATTAGAACTGATGGCTCGAAAAGGAATAGTCCTAGCAGGTGGAGCTGGTACCCGGCTTTATCCATTAACGTTAGCGGCTAGTAAACAGCTTATGCCTGTCTACGATAAGCCGATGATTTATTATCCACTTTCTGCCTTAATGTTGGCTAATATACGTGAGGTTTTGATTATTTCCACGCCGGAAGATCTACAGCGGTTTGAGCGGATGTTGGGCGATGGTAATTCTTTAGGGATGAATTTCCATTACGCGGTTCAGGAAAAACCGGAAGGAATCGCTCAGGCTTTTATTGTTGGTGAGGGCTTTCTGGCAGGCGATCCGAGTGCCTTGGTACTAGGAGATAATATTTTTTATGGGCAGGGACTGAGTAGTTGCTTGCAGGCGGCAAATAATATTGAAGATGGTGCAACGGTTTTTGCTTATGGGGTTAAAGATGCGGAGCGTTACGGGGTTATCGAAATCGATACGGGCGGTCGGCCTCTGTCGATCGAAGAAAAACCGAATGAACCGAAATCTAACTTGGCGGTGACTGGTCTTTATTTTTGTGATCAGGCTGCGGTTGATATAGCGTACGGATTAACACCGTCAGGTCGCGGTGAACTTGAAATAACTGACTTATTGAATGTTTATATGGCGCGTGGTGCGCTGAATGTGGAACCGCTTGGGCGTGGCTTCACATGGCTGGACACGGGGACACACGATTCCTTACTAGATGCCTCCACGTATATTGCTGCTATTGAACGGCGCCAGGGGCAGAAGGTTGCTTGTTTAGAAGAAATTGCTTGGCGGAATGGTTGGATCGACGATACTGCTTTGGAAAGGCTTGCGGAGCCGTTACTAAAATGTCCGTACGGCGACTATTTACTGTCGCTGATTGATCAGAGTTAACCGATGAAGGTGACGCCTACATCTCTGCCGGAAGTTTTGAAAATCGAGCCTAGAATCTTCGAAGATGGGCGCGGCTTTTTTTATGAAAGTTGGAAGCAAGAGCGTTATAAAGACTATGGAATATCAGCGGAATTCGTCCAAGATAATATCTCCCGCTCCTCAAAAGGGACCTTGCGTGGGTTGCATTTTCAAGAACCTAACGCTCAAGGCAAACTGGTCACGGTATTGACAGGCCGTGTGTTCGACGTGGCAGTTGACGTGCGGCTTGGTAGTCCCCGATTCGGACAATGGGTAGGCGTGGAACTGAGTGATGAGAATCATTGCCAGTTGTGGATACCAGAGGGTTTTGCCCATGGCTTTTGCGTTCTAAGCGATAGCGCGGATTTTTTTTATAAATGTACCTCACAATATTGTCCCGAAACGGAGCGTATTGTTCGGTATGACGACCCGGCGATCGGTGTGGACTGGCCTGATGTGGGGCCGAACCTATCCCAAAAAGATATGGCCGCGCCGTTGCTTGCAGATGTTGCGGTATTGCCCGCACTTGAAGGCTAAGTATGAAAGTTTTATTGACCGGCCGGAAGGGCCAGATCGGTAGTCACCTTGCGCGCCTGCTGCCAGGTTTCTGCGATTGTTGGGCGGTTGACCAAGATGATTTCGACTTAAGTGATACGCGTGATATTTTTGCCGCTTTGGATGGTTTTAAACCGGATCTTATTATCAATGCAGCTGCTTANACGAATGTGGATAGCGCAGAGAAGAATCGTGACCTGGCATTTGCCATGAATGCTAATGTACCAAAGGTAATGGCGGAGTGGGCTGCTGCGAATGCGGCGACGCTCGTCCATTATTCTACAGATTATGTCTATGATGGTTCTGGTGATGAGCCATGGGTTGAGACCGACCTGACAGAACCGATTAATGTTTACGGCGAGAGTAAACTTGCAGGTGATATCGCGGTTTCCGAATCCGGTGCATCGCATCTCATTTTGAGAACCAGTTGGATATATGCGGCTTCCGGCGTTAACTTTTTGCGGAGCATGCTCACCTTGGGAGCTCAACGCGATACTCTTAAGGTCGTAGACGACCAAATTGGCGCACCAACTTCCGCCTCATTGGTGGCCTCTGTGACGGTGGACATATTGAACCAAACCAAATTCGGCGGTATCGACACGTTTAAAACCAAAGGTGGAGTCTTGCATTGCACGTCGTCTGGGAAGACTAGCTGGCACGGTTTTGCAGCAGCAATTTTTGAAGAGGCCGCTAAGCGTGGATCCTCTCTAAAGATCAAAAATTTGATACCNATTTCATCAAGCGAATATCCAGTTCCCGCAGCAAGGCCTGCTAACAGCAGATTATCGCTTGACAGACTTAGTTTGGATTTCCAAATCGAAACGCCCCATTGGCGTGATACGTTATGCCATGTTCTTGATGAAATTTTCGCCTGAGGCCGCCGTATAATGCAAATATACAATTGGTTGGATGCGGTGAATAGCTTCGTCCGGGGAATGCCGAAAAGTTTCTGGCTTGTTACTGGGCTTTATGTATTCGTAAATATTCTGTTGGTTTTGCTGGCGGCGCCGGGGGCAAGCTTGGCACAGGGTGGCGATTCAGGCTCATACTGGAATCCAGCCCTAGCCCTATTAAAATATGGTAGCTTTGTTCAATTAGAAAACCCCACTGAGCCCAACCTCTATCGTACGCCGTTTTATCCCTTGATGATCTCGGGGCTCATGAGAGTTTTTGGCGAATCTCCGGATGCGGTTATCTTTGTACAATTGATAATTCTTTTTGTAACCGGGCTGATTTTTCGTAATTCGGTTCGCGATTGGCTGCCGGGGTGGGAGAATTTGGGGTTGGCGTTAATAGTGCTTAATCCCAACTTGCTCGGGACTGCGCAGCTTATTCAGAGCGAAACACTTTATTTATTTTTTATGTCTATCGCTTATTGGGCGTTGCTCAAGATTGTTGGTGGAGATTTTCGTTGGTCGAATGCATTGATGATTGGTAGTGCCTTGGCGGCGGCCTGCCTTGTAAAACCCACATCGCAGTTTCTTGTTCCGTTGTTGCCTATTGCTTTGCCTTTAATAGCAGTCGTCGCTGGAGCGCGAGCGAAATGGGGTCGCTTATTCGGACAAGGACTTCTGGCGCTCGTGTTGGCGTTAGCAATTATGGCGCCTTGGGCTGGTAAATTAGCAGACGCAGGGAACGGCTATTCGCTATCGGAGCATTCTATCCGCTATCGTTTTTTGTGGGATCAGGTGGTGATGCTGGAGGCTAACAAACACGGCCTTAGCTACCATGAAGCGGAAAAGCGGACTACTGCGCCGGGCTCTTATCACGCTTCGGTAATTGAATCCTACGGTGGCCGTTGGAAAGAACTTTCCAAAGTTGAACAATTTGCAATAATGGAAAGTCATGGATACCAGGCAATTCTCTCGTATCCGATTGCGGTAATTACTAAGGTGATAGTGCGGTCAGTGGCGCAGTTTATGATATCAGGCGGGGCTGGTAATTTGCATAATCTGTTGGGTATAGATACTGCCAGATTGAACCGCGTTTGGTTCAAGACTTCACAACAAGATATTGGCGGCATGTTGACGGCGTTTTTCAGCAAAGCCCCTTTGACAGCACTTGCCATAAGTGTGGTTTCTCTCGGGTTTGCAGTTATTGCTCGGTTGATTGGCTTGGTAGGCTTTGTTTCTATGGTGCGGCGCGGAGAGTACGCTTTAATTTTGGTACTTGTCGGGTTGATTGGATATTTCGTCGCGGTACACCTATTCCACGGTAATTCCCGTTATAGAATACCCGTAGAGCCCGCTATGATGTTTTTCGTCCTATATGGGTTACGTGAAATATCATTTTGGTGGTGTAACTGGCGGCAGCCAAAGGGCAAAGCGGTTGCCAAATGACTGACATTCTTGATTATCAAAACCTGAATGCCCGCTTGACTTCAGATAGTTTAAAATTTACCCAAGCCTCACCTTTTCCGCATATTGTAATTGACGGTTTCTTGGTGTGTGATCAAGCAGAATCTTTACTGTCCGAGTTTACGCAACCAGCGCGGGATGGTGGCAATTGGAACGAATACGCTCACTATAATGAACGTAAATCGGGTTTGACGCGAATGGATGCAATGGGACCCGCTACTCAAGCCATTATTAATGAACTGTCTTCGGATAAGTTTTTAAAATGGCTTTCTGCTGTTTCGGGCGTGCAACAGCTATTGGCTGATCCAGACCTGGATGGTGGCGGACTTCACGAAATCAGGCCGGGTGGCTTCCTCAATATGCATACAGATTTTCTTTCTCATACGAAGCGGCCCCATTGGCGGCGTGAGCTGAACTTGCTGTTATATCTTAATAAGGATTGGCGGAGCGACTGGCACGGTGAACTTGAGTTGTGGGATGATCAAATGAAAAGTCAAGCTGCTTCAATCGAGCCCTTATTCAATCGTTGTGTCATATTTCACACAACAGGAAAATCTTTTCACGGTCATCCAGTTCCGCTGGCATGCCCTGAAGGTGTATCACGAAAGTCGCTGGCGCTTTATTATTTCAGCGATACGGGCGGCCCACTGAAACTGGTACCGACCCACTATAAAGCGAAACCTGAAGAATCGACATTGCACCATACACTTGTCGCAATGGATCGTTGGTTGGTGCGGGGGTACTCATACCTGAAACGGTATACGCCCATAAATGACCGCTTCTTGAGCAAGTTGATGCGGCGGAAATCCGATTAAGCTTTAGAAGCAGTTTTCTTTGTCGAGCGTATCTTTGATTTTACCAGTGCATCCTGAAGAAGATAGGATAGCGATGGCGATGGGCGAAACTCATAAAAAATTTGGTAGGAGAAAGCGCTACGCCATATTCTGATCAATACCTTGTTGAAATTGAAAAGAAAGGCGCCAAGGTAGCTTTTCCCCATAACCATGGGGAAGGGAGCGGGAATGCCGGTTGTCGAAATAAGTTCGAACCCACCTTGTTCAAATAATCTGCGCAACGTTGCGAAAGTAAAAAGCCGTGTATGAGTTATGTCCAGGATACCGCGTTTACCGTAATTAAATTGGCCGACCATGTGCATCAAGCGGGCAACTATGAAGCCTACGTTACCGCTAGATACTAGTAAGCGGACATTGGGTGACATTTGGGCTGCTTTGCGCAGTTGATCTACAAACTCCTCCGGAGCGAGCAGATGTTCGATTACATCAAGCATGAGGATATAGTCATACTCCTTAAGTTCGACTGGAAGAACGTTAGAGTTAAGGTCATGCTTGATAAATTTCTGGAATCTAATGCTAGCTGAAGGCTTGAAAGTATCTACGCCAGTAACTTGATTGCCTTGTTTTGTGAGGGTTTTGGCGATGTGACCGTCGGCACAACCAAGGTCTAATACACGTTTATCCTTGCCGACTATTTTGATGGCTAGGCTGTGGGGGCTCAAGAAATCGAGCTTTGGTTCATAGTGCGCGGAAGCACTTCCCTTAGGTTGACAGTCAAATCGGCGATCATAAAAGATGCTGAGTTCTTGAGCGCGAGCTTTTAGGACCGTCTTAGTCACATCCCAAGCATATTTCAGCCCGTCTACATGGCAGATTTCATCGCCGTAATAGGTAGGAATTTCTAGTTCTTTAATCTTCAATTCGGCTATAACGAACTGTACGATAATTTCGCTATCGAAGTGAAAATCATTGGTATTGAGCTGAAACGGGATTTTCTTAAGCGCTTTGACCGAATAGAGCCGGTAGCCGGAATGGAACTCCGAGAAGTCCGTTCGCAGTATTTTGTTTTCGAACCAGCTCAAAATTTTATTGCCGATAAATTTATATTTCGGCATGCCACCATCTAGCGCGGCGCCCTTTTTCATCATCCGGCTACCGAAGACAGCATCGGCCTCGCCTTTTCTCAAAGGTTCGGCAAGATCCGGTAAACATTCAGGTGCGTATTGACCATCGCCATGAACCAGCGCAACAAAATCAAATTTCTTTTCGATGGCGAAGTGGTAGCCGATCTTCTGATTGCCGCCATAACCCTGATTTACCGGGTTGAACAGAACATGTAGCGTGAAGGGGAATTTCCCTTTATTTTGAATGGCTTGGCCGCGCTCAAACGTTTCGTCCTGTGAGGCGTCGTCAATGATTAAAACTTCGACTATGTAGTCACGGCTGAGCGCCTGGGGAATGCGTGATAAAACGCTCTCAATCGTCTTCTCCGCGTTATAGGCGACTATGAAGATCAATAGCTTCGGCTTGCGTTTTCGGGGCGCCTTTCTTACCGGTGTTTTCGTTAATGATTTGGTTGGTTTTTTAATCACAGTTTCAATCCGTTTCCGCTTTAATCGCGGCGACAATACCCAGAACCGAGTGCTACCGCCACCATAGGATTCTTCTTAAGATATTGACATCATGCGATTCGATTACCAGTCTGCTCGCCAAAACAGGGTGGACGACACATCTATGGCCTTTGACAAGCTTTACAAGGAACTGGCCGAACGCGAAGCCAAAGCGCTCGGTATGGGCGGAGCGGAAAAGCTGGCACGTCGAAAAAAGGCGGGCGTGCTAAATGCACGAGAGCGCCTAGATCATCTGTTGGATGAAGGTAGTTTCTTGGAATCCGGTATGCTGGCGCAATCGGATGTTCCCGATGACCGTGAAAGATCGCCGGCGGATGGCAAAATAGCCGGTTACGGAACCGTCGATGGACGCGATGTGGCGGTGGTCTCCAACGACTTCACCGTTAAAGGCGCATCCAGTGCGGCCACTAATATGAAGAAGGTCGCCCAAATGCAGCGCGCCGCGATAGAAGGTGGGATTCCTCTTATTTTTTTAGGGGAATCTTCCGGCGCGCGCATCCCCGATAATATGGGGGCGCTCGGCATGGGAAATTTACTCGCCAACAATAATGCTCAATATCGGCGCTTGCGGGAATCACCTTGGGCGGCTGCCGTCCTCGGTATGGCCTACGGGTCGTCCACTTGGTACGGCGTGCTGTCCGATTTTTGCGTCATGCGAAAGGGCGCGATTATGGCGGTTTCGTCCGAGCGTCTGGTCTCCATGGCCATCGGAGAGAAAGTCGATGCAGAAAAACTGGGTGGATGGCGATTGCATGCCAATGAAACCGGCCTTGTAGACCGAGTGGTCGATAGCGATGAACAAGCACTCGATGAAATCAGCACATTTCTGAGCTATCTACCAAGCCATTGCAACGAAGCACCGCCTTTAGCACCTGTTCCTGATGGTTCAGATAGTTCTGCTAAAACACTTCCCGAACTGGTTCCAGAGAGCCGGATGCAGGTTTATGACATGCGGAAAGTGCTGGAAGCGGTGGTTGATAAGGACAGTATTTTTGAGCTGAAGCCTAGTTTTGGTCGGACTGCGATCACGGCCCTTAGTCGTATCAATGGGGAAACGGTTGGGCTGATCGCTAATAATCCACTGCACAAGGCGGGGGCAATGGACGCTCAGGCTTGTGAGAAAATCACCGACTTTATGGTGTTGTGTGATTCGTACAACGTACCGATGGTCTTCTTCGTCGATAATCCTGGCTTTGTTATCGGTATGGAGGCGGAACGCCAACGTGCACCCGGCAAGATCATGAATTTCATGAACGCGCTGCAGCAGGTTACCGTGCCGAAACTCACCTTGATGATCCGCAAGAATTACGGCCAAGCCTATATCAATATGGGTGGCAATAAGAACGCGGATGATGTAGCTGCTTGGATTACCGCCGAAATGAGCTTCATGGACCCTGCCTTTGCGGTGAATGTCGTCTATGGCAAAGAAGGTGAGCGCCTCGAAGAGGCCGACCCCAAGCTGTTTGCCGAGAAGCTGGAAGAAATCGAACAGAACAATTCCGTTTGGGATTTAGCGGCTTGCTATGCGGCGCAGCAAATCATAAAACCCGAGAATACTCGAAGTTGGCTCAAGCAAATGTTGTGTGTTCATCGTCGCCGACTGTCTGGCGGTATAGGTAAGCATTTACTCTCCAATTGGCCGACAAGTTACTAACTGCGGTGGAGAAACGACCGAATGTTTAAAAAGGTACTCATTGCAAATAGAGGCGCTATCGCCTCGCGTATCGTCCGTGCGCTTCACAACATAAATGTGGAAGCGGTTGTCGTCTATTCTGAAGCCGATGTGTCGTCGCCCTATGTTGCGGCGGCAGATCAAGCCATTGCCATCGGCCCTGCAGCACCAAAAGAGAGCTATCTCAATATGGACGCGCTGATTGCGGCGATCAAAGAGTCCGGCGCTGACGGGGTGCATCCTGGCTATGGTTTTTTCTCGGAAAATCCCGATTTCGCTGATGCGGTGGAAGCTGCCGGTGCTAAATTCATCGGCCCGTCCACCAGGTGGCTCAAAGCTATGGGGCATAAGACCGAGGCCCGTGAGTTGATGGCGAAACACGGCATGACCGTGGGCGCGGGCTCGGATTTGTTGACTGAAGAAGCAGCGATGATCGCTGCAGCCAACGAAATCGGTTATCCGGTATTAATCAAACCCGCCGCCGGCGGCGGCGGTATAGGCATGTTGCCTGCCCATGATCAGGAACAACTGATCAAGGCTGCAGGGCGCGCCCGTTCCATGGCCGAGCGGGGATTCGGGAATAGTGATATTTATATCGAGCGCTTAGTTGAGAAGCCCCGCCACGTGGAATTCCAAGTTTTGGGCGATGTACACGGAGATGTATGTCACGTATTTGAGCGCGACTGCTCTATTCAGCGCCGACATCAGAAAATCATCGAAGAAGCGCCCGCACCCAATGTAGCCCGCCAGGTCATTCTGGAAAAGGCGGACGAAATTACCTCGACGTTGAAATCGTTGCCTTATGATAATATTGGCACGGTCGAGATGCTGATGGGCCAAGATGGCTCATTTAGTTTTTTGGAGATGAATACACGCTTACAGGTAGAACATGGGGTGAGCGAAGAGATCAGTGGTGTGGATTTGGTGGCAGCCCAGGTGCGGTCTGCCGCAGGTGAATCCGTTGGCGACATAATCCCCGCTGATGTTGCCGTCAGTGGCCATGCTATTCAAGCCCGCGTATATGCTGAAGACCCGATAAAGTTTTTTCCATCACCTGGGCCATTGAATAAATTCTGCTTGCCGGAATGCGAAGGTATTCGGGTCGAGACCGGATTTGCCGAAGGCATGGCGGTGACACCGTACTATGATCCGATGGTCGCGAAGGTGCTGTCGAAGGGAAAGAATCGTGACGATGCAATAGAAAAACTCATTGGCGCATTGGAAAAATTCGAAATTGAAGGCATAAAGTCGAATATTCCTGCGCTCGTGCAAATCCTTCGTTCGGATGGGTTTCGTTCGGGCGATGTTCATACCGGTCTTACGGCCGAAATTATTCAGAAGTAAGGAGTTCAACCAACATGGCGACAGAAGACGTCGAATCTGAAGTAACCGGAACTGTTTGGAAAATCGAATGCAAAGTCGGTGATACGGTTGCCGACGGCGATATATTGATGATTTTAGAGTCTATGAAAATGGAAATTCCGGTGATTTGCCCGGAAGACGGTACGATCACGGAGATCAAGGTTAAGGAGGAAGAACCGGTTGCCGAAGGGGACGTGGTCGTTGTCCTTGAGGTTTAGTACTTCTTTCTCAAATGTCTTGTAAACACCTTATGATGGGTTAACGCCCGAACATGGCCAGACAGGCTGAGAGAGGTGAGGCCAATAAGGAGTGTCAAAACGGCGCGGGTCGACTTAACTTACGAGAACATATCGAGGGTTTTGTAGCCAAAATAGCTGCCTCCTTCCTGGCAGCGGGGGTCCTCCGCTTTGTGGACTTGATCCGGCCTAATCAGACGCAGGCTTATCTAAGTCCGCTTGGTAAGCTCCCACAAAACAAGCTGAAAACGATGCTTGGGCGAAAGAGTAGAGTGGGGTTCCGCCCTAACCAGCGAGAGTATCCATAAACGTATCCACATCCATCGTTTCTAGGGCGGAACGATCATTAAATAGTGGCAGGAGAAAAGCCTGCTGGTGATGCGTCAATCCAATAGCAATATTCTCGCGGAACTTCTCACCGATGCGGTCGATACCTCCGTCGGTACGGCGGTTTTTGTGACCAAGCGGGAAATTCACCACTATATCGTCGGTCGATGAGCCATCCTTGAAATGGACTTGGAGTGCGTTGGCGTCTGAGTTGACATTGAGGTCATAGTAATCGTTGGTGAAGCTATCATCGACGGTGACCGTGGTGATATCTCTTAGCGCGTCGATGCGAGGGTCGGCGGCGCGATCGTCGCTATAATCCTCGTAAGTGAGGCGGCCTTGGAGGAGGCCAATGGCAACGATGTACTGGATGCAGTGATCGCGATCCGCTTCATTGCGAAGTGGGCCCGTGCGATCCACTTGTTTCATCGTGTAGGCGTGGGAACGGATGGCGATTTGTTTGATATCATCAATTTTTTCTTTAACTTCCGGGTGGAGGAGGATCGCCGCCTCTAATGCACTTTGGGCATGTCCTTCGGTGGGCCAGACTTTTATGACGTTATTTTGGATAATTTTATCGCTTGGGGGCTCGCGTAGCGTAAAAGGATCACCACCCCAACGCCGCTCAATAAAGCCGTATTTTGGTGCGCTTAGGACCGTCGGATAAGCATCTTCACCTTGGATAGCGAGCATAGCTAAACGTACGCCCCTGCTGGCCGCATCGCCCGCGGCCCAGCATTTACGCGTGCCCGTGGTGGGCGGTTGACGATAGAGACGTAGAGTACCACCGTCAGCGAAAGCGTTAGTTATAGCAGCGATGATGTGGTTTCGATTACCGCCGAATAAACGGCAGGTCACACCGGCGCTGGAAACCCTGATCATCAATTCATGGTCTAATCCGTGGTCAAGATAGGAATTCTCGTTAGCTAGCCCACCATGGACCTCATGTGTCATCAGACCGGCATGAATGAGGTCACGCATTTTGAGTGGTGCCTCGCCCTTGGACCGGTTGACCCTACTGATATAGTCGCAAACAGCAAAGACTGCCCCGATATTGTCCGACGGATGACCGCCCTCTTTGCCAAAATAGGATTCATTGTAGTCGAGCCAGCGGTTCATGGTGGCGTTAGCAAAAGCAGCCTGTACTGGGTCGAGCTTGTGGGGCGTTCCGGGTATTTGTGCGCCGTTGGGGACAATGGTGCCGGGTATAAGCGGCCCAAGGCGTTTGCGACAATCTGGGTCACCGAGAGCGCCTAGGCCGCAGCCTAGTGTATCCATGACGGTTAAATGGGCTGCATCAAGGGCGATCTCGCTGTTTGGCGGCGGGGCGCAGATATAATCCGCCAACTCCCCGATGAGTGGATCGAGTTTGAGTTCTTCAGCTTCCAATGCCATGCTGGCCTCCCATATGTTTATTGTTATGCACTATAGACGCTTTGCCTCCTTATGCTGAAGAGGTCAGAGGTTACCACTTCTATGATAGTTAATAGGAAGGTTGGAACATGACGATAAAAGTTACGCCATTATCCGATGCTCTGGGCGCAGAAGTAACCGGCGTTGATTTGCGTGAGCGTTTGAGTGATGTGGATCGAAAAAATATGGAGGATGCCTTCATAAAGCATCTGGTGTTAGTAGTTCGTGATCAGGAGTTGAACCCGAGGCAGTATATGACTGCAACACGGTTATTCGGCAAGCCGATGCGTCAATATTTTTCCGATATGATTTTGGAAGAGCAGCCGGAAATCGTTGTTATCGATAGCCGGGAGGCACCCCTCTTGCCCAATGGGGAGCCAAGATTGGTGGGGTCTGGCGCTTGGCATTCAGATCATACCAATACACTGCAACCACCCAAAGTAACGGTACTGTACGCTATCGTATTGCCGAGAAAGGGCGGGACGACGGGATTTGCCAACATGCATATGGCTTATGATGCCTTACCCGAAGATGAGAAAGTCAAAGTTGATCAGATGAGGACGGTAAATACTTTGGGCAAGGTAATTAATCAAGTTAGCACGGCAGACTTAGAAGAATTTGGCAAACCCTGCGTTCATCCCCTAGCGCGTACCCATCCGGTTACTGGGAAAAAGGCGATCTATGTGGGTCCCGTTAAAGTGGAATGCATTGTTGGGATGGGACAAGATGAGAGCCGTCGCTATATCCGTGAATTGCAAGAACGCGTCATTCAGCCCGATATTATTTATCGCCATTACTGGAAGCCTGGGGACCTTTTAATGTGGGATAATCGTTCGGTGGCTCATAAAGCATTTCGAGACTATGATCATATGGAGGGAAGAATTATGCATCGCATAATTCTTGAAGGCGACGTGCCGGTTTAATCAAGAATAATTTTATGGGGTGCATGCGGAATTTAAAATAATTCCATTCCTATTGGCAGTAACTATCGCCGACTAAACTATTTATAAAAACCTTGTAAAGGCTTTTAAGACGCTTGAAACATTTAGTGGAGGTTGTGATGGGAATCAGAATATTAGGAATATTTGGTTTTCTTTTCAGTCTCTCTTCCTGCGCGTCATTAGTGGAAGGTACTGACCAAACGGTTATGTTTAAGGTGTCACCGCAGACGGCGGTCTGTGATGTTCGTCAAAAGGATAAATTCATTGGTACATTACAAAAAGGTGGCGGCCAATTGGATGTGTCAAAGAGCCGAAAGGACATTATAGTTGATTGTATCGCGCCAGGATATGCAAAGCAGACTCTCGCTCTTGTATCGTCCGCATCTGGTTGGGGAATTGCTGGTTGTTTAATCGATTTTTGCATTACCGACCTCGCCACCGGTGCTTTCAATAAATACAAAGATAATGTGACAATATCCCTCGTGGCGGCAAATAGAGTGCCGTCGACAATGCGTGGAGCGGGTTACCCAAATTCGATCAGCGGAATAGGTTTCAGCGAGCAAAAACCGATGGCAGCCCGTATGGTCACCCCGCGGACCCCGCTTTCCATCTCAACTGAAGCTTTACGTGCGAATACGGCGGTTGTCAGTGGAGCCGAGGGGCCTCCTGTCATCGTAGAAAAGAATTCACGTATTACGTCGCCGATGATTCCGATGCATTTTTCCGCCCTTCGCTCGCAATCATGGCGAACCGTACATTCAAAAATACGGGCATATTGGGGTCCGGATGCGGAGCGCGATTTCTTCGACATGCCAAATTCTGTTCCGTTGAGCTTGGTCGCTAGAAAAGGGCAATGGGGATTATTTGCGTACCGTGCCAGTAACGGTAAAAATGGTAAAGTTTGGATTACGCTGGAAGCGGTTAGGCCGGCGCGCTAACTTTTTCCTGTAGGGTCCTTGAGCTATCTGGACCGTGTTAGCTCAGGAAAATAAAAGTGCATAACATCTGGGCATTCTTTCGTTAGAGAATAAACGACTTCAGTTATTGTGAAGCGAAATCGGATGTTGCTTAGCGAGGAGAGGAGCTATAGGCGTTTTTGCATCAGTTTAAGTAACCCTGAGACGCCATCCTTTTTGATAATAGCGGCAAATTCAGAACGCTGCGTTACTGCCATACTGATCCCTTCGACATAGATATCGATAATTTTAAATTGGCTTTTATACTTGCGCAGACGCCAATTACAACTGATGGGGCTACCACCGTTAGTCCGTAAAATACGGGAATGGACGATGATGTCAGCTTTTCCAACTTTGGAAGTCTTGGTTACCTCAAACTGTTGGCCTGAATAACCGCCAAGACGGGACGAATATGTCTTTAATACCCATTCGGAGAATAGTTTTTGATAGAATTTACGTTGTTTGCGTTCCATGCCACGCCAATGGATGCCGATTACGAAACGGGCAATTTTGCGCATTGCGAATTTTTTACGCAGCAGATCGCGAAATTTACTTTCACGGTCGGCTAGGGAACCGTTTTTGTTGTTGAGGGTAGAAATTGCTTTTGCGGCAAGCGACTGGATAAAATACCCCGGGTCATCTTCATTTTTGTGCGCTTGTTGCACTCCGGCATGACTTGTACCTATCGTTGCTGCCACAAAAAAAAATGCGGCACTAATAACGATCATAAATCGTGGTATTCGTTCAGCCATCGTTTGGTTTCCACCACAATTAAATAAAGTATGAACTTGGAAAGATATATGACCCGCACTTATGGCCATTCTATGGCCTTGGTCACAATCACTTAAATATAGACTTTTTAGCCTAGAAGGCGATTAGATAGAAACAAGCAACGAGGAATTCAAGGGATGAAATGTCGCAAAGCGCGAGAATCGTCGTAACATACCGGCCTTACAAGATAATATTGTCGATAAAAATTTCATTTTTTAGCTCGGAATAGTTGCTCGACGGCAATGGTTTTAGTGAATGAATGGGGCCGAGTCGGTCCATCAAAAAAAGTTTTTAAAAGATAAAGGGAAAAATGAATAAGAATTTGTGTCTTGAAGAATATTTTTCCCTAGATCAACGTACCCATGTCATGGGGATTGTGAATGTTACACCAGATTCTTTCTCGGGTGATGGTGTGATGAGCGCAAGCGATTTCGTCACCGGAGCAGTTCGACAAGCGGTAGCTTTCCATCGCGCGGGCGCTGATATTCTTGACGTCGGCGGCGAAAGTACGCGTCCTGGAGCCGTGCCAGTGGAAACTCAATCCGAAATAAACCGGGTAGTCCCGGTAATAGAGGCGGTAGCTGAAAAGATCCCTGATGCGGTAATATCAATTGATACCAGCAAGGCCGACGTGGCCATGGCTGCACTTTCTGCGGGCGCTACCATACTCAATGACGTCTGGGGGTTACAGCATGATCCTAAAATTGCCGCTGTGGCCGCCGCCGCTGGATGCCCTGTAATATTGATGCACAATGCTAGCCGGTCGGATGCTGTCTTTGCTGATGGGGTTGGCGGGAGACATTATGTTGCCGGAGCATATACGCATCTAATGGAAGATGTTATCCGTGGTCTTAAAGAGAGAGTATCTGCTGCCGAGGCTGCCGGAATAGTATCGGATCAAATTATAATTGATCCGGGTATTGGTTTTGGTAAATCGGTTATTCAAAACCTTGCTCTTCTTAACCATTTGGACCAGCTAAAGGAGTTGCAGTTTCCGTTGCTCGTAGGTCCAAGTAGAAAATCTTTTATTGGTTCCGTATTGGGCGCAGAAGTGGATGATCGTCTTGACGGCACTATAGCAGCAGTGGCGATTGCGATTGCGCGCGGTGCGAATATTGTTCGGGTACACGACGTCAAATCCATTGTACGAGTGGCGCGGATGTGTGATGCCATCTTAAGTTCGCCGGCAGATGGTTGTGTAAAGCCCTCAGAAGGGTCCGCGTGATATGGAGGAGGTTTTCATCGCTATTGGGTCAAATCTCGGGGATCGATTGGAAAATATTGTCCGAGCAGAACGTGGTCTATTTGAATACCTGGAAATAATTAGCCGTTCTAAGGTCTATGAAACACCACCGCAATATGTGGCTAACCAACCATCCTTTCTAAATCTCGCGGTACGAGGAAAACCTAAAATGGAACCAAGGCCACTTTTGGAGGCCTTAAAACGGTTGGAGATTGCTTTAGGTCGTCAACCCGGCCCCCGCAATGGACCGCGTTTGATTGACCTAGACATACTGTTCTTTGGTAAACGCCAAATTGCCACTGATGAACTGACGTTGCCGCATCCGCGTATCCAGGAACGATATTTTGTTTTAAAACCATTACTAGACCTGGACCCGAATATGCGCCATCCATCAAATGGTAAAACAATATGCCAATTAATTAATGAACTACCTTTGAATTCAGGCAAAGGGGTGAAAGTACTATCGGATTATTAAAATTGATCTATATCTAAGGCTAGGACGCTTGGATGTCCTTTACGGATGGAAATGCTCAGTGCTGCTGTTTGGGGTAGTACATGATCGGCATAAAATTGGGCGCTCGCGAGCTTTGCTGTATAGAATTTGGGGTCGCAGTCGTCAGGTTGGCTAGCTGCAATCTTTGCTGCGCGCGCATGCATTACACCGCCGGCGACCTTACCGAACAATCGTAAATAAGCGGTTGCGCCGGCTAAAGCGATTACTTGATCCGATTCAGCGTTTTTAACAAGCCAGTCGGTAGTTGCCGTGAGTTCTTTGAGTGCTTCTTCCGCAGCGGCTGCAATTGATTGTGATTGTCCATCAGTCCTGGCCTTTTTGAGTAGTACATTAGCGTCGTTTATGAACGCGCCCATGGCAGCTCCTTTATCGCGCAGCACTTTGCGACCTACTAAGTCGATCGCCTGGATGCCATTGGTGCCTTCATAGATTGGCGCTATGCGCGCATCCCGATAGTGTTGTGCGATTCCGGTTACCTCAATAAAGCCGGTGCCGCCATGGACTTGCAAAGCAAGCGAGGAAATCTCTACGCCAAGGTCTGTGCACCATCCCTTGACCATGGGAATGAGTAGGTCCACGCGAGCCTGGGCTTGCGCTCGTTCACTCTCGTCTAAATATCTTTTTGCACAATCGAGCGCGAGTGCGGCATCGTAGGCAACCGCCCTCATCGCTTCGATCTGAGATTTCATTAGCATCAGCATGCGCCGCACATCTGGGTGATTGATGATTGTCCCAAACTGAGACCGGCCCTTAGCGTAATCACGTGCCTGTTGGTAAGAGCGTTCCGCAATAGCTAAGCCTGAAATACCGATATTGAGCCTTGCATTGTTCATCATAGTAAACATTGCAGCCAGCCCCTCATTCTTCCGGCCCACTAAAAAACCGATGGCTCCACCTTCATCGCCATAAGACATCACGCAGGTCGGACTACCGTGGATACCGAGCTTTTTTTCCAATGAGAGGCAACGAAGGTCATTCCGTTCGCCAAGGTTACCGTCTGGGCTAACCAAATATTTCGGCACAATAAACAGCGAGATACCTTTTGGCCCTTTGGGGGAATCGGGCGTTCGGGCCAGCACAAAATGTATGATGTTTTCGGCCATATCGTGGTCGCCGTAAGTGATAAAAATTTTTTGCCCGGAGATTTTATAGTGATCACCTAAAGGCGTGGCTTTGCAGCGCAGTGCTCCCAAGTCTGAGCCGGCTTGTGGCTCTGTTAAATTCATTGTGCCTGGCCATATGCCGGAAATTAGTTTCTCAAGATAAAGTGACTTTTGGTTATCGCTTCCGAATTCGTCAAGTAATTCTACAGCACCCGTCGTTAGAATTTCACAAAGGGACCAAGAGGTATTTGCGCCCAGCCACATTTCTTGTGTTGCAGCGGAAACGAGCCATGGTAACCCCTGGCCGCCATGCTTGGGGCTGAAGGGTAGAGAAGCCCAGCCGCTCTCGACGAAGCTCTTATAGGCGCTAGCAAAACCCGTTGGTGTGCGTACGACGCCGTTTTCGAGGATTGATCCCTCTTCGTCGCCGACTTTGTTAAGCGGTGCGATCACCTCCGATGCAAACTTTCCGCTTTCCTCAAGAATTGCGTCAATCAGGCTTGGGTTAGTTTCTGAGAGCCCAGGTAACTTAGCGGCTTGTGCGGTCAGGCCCATTTCGTGCAGGCAAAATTGCATATCGCGCAAGGGAGGAGTGTAATCGGACATTTTTGACCTCGTTATAGCAACTTGCCCGGATTCATAATTCCATTCGGGTCTAGTACTGCCTTCAGTTGACGCATTAGGTTGATGTCCAAGTCCGGCGTGTAGTGGAGAAAAGAGTCGCGTTTCAGCTGGCCAATGCCATGTTCCGCACTGATTGAGCCTTCGAACTCCGCGACTACGTCAAGCACAATATGATTGATAGCGTCTTTATGAGTAAAAAACTCATCATCGGCCATGTCCGTCGGCTTGGCAAAATTGAAGTGTAAATTGCCATCTCCAACATGACCAAAGTAAATAGGCCGGATTTTCGCCATATAATCCTCGACCGCAGGGATTGCTTTGCGGACGAATGCAGGAATGCTGCTTACCGGAACGGAAATGTCATGCTTGATGCTTGCTCCTTCTTCTTTTTCTCCTTCCGGTAAGTATTCGCGCAATTTCCATAAAGCACTGCGCTGCCCTTCTGATTGGGCAATGATCGCATTGGTTATTAAGCCATCTTCAAAACCTTTCTCCAGAAACTGTTCTAGTGACTTGTCGTTGGGGTCGCCGGAGGCAATCTCGATTAGGGCATAAATGTCTGACGGCTCGGAAAGGGGTTCCATCAAGTTGGGGCCGTGCTTTAAGGCGAAATCTAAGGGGGGGCGTGTTATCATTTCGAAACTACTGACTCGGTCACCACTGACTTGACGAGCACGGGCTAAAAGTTCGATGACTTCATCTAGCCCGTTAATAGCGGCAAAACATGTCTGGTAGCTTTCTGGCTTGGGGAAAAGTTTAAGCGTCGCAGCGGTGATTATTCCTAGCGTCCCTTCCGATCCTATAAAAAGATGTTTTAAATCGTAGCCTGTATTATCTTTGCGGAGTGACCTGAGACCGTTCCATATTTCGCCCGATGGAAGAACTACCTCTAATCCCAAGACCAAATCTCGCATGTTACCATAACGGAGTACGCTTACACCACCAGCGTTCGTCGCCAAATTGCCACCGATTTGGCAGGAGCCTTCAGCGCCCAAGCTCAATGGAAAAAGGCGCCCCTGCTCGTCGGCAATATCCTGAATAGTCTGCAAAATACACCCTGCTTCAACTGTTGCGGTATAATTAAGCGCATCTAGCTTACGGATTTTATTCATACGTCCAAGACAAAGTAATACGGCATTGCTATCTACTGCAGGGGTGGCTCCACCATTCATTCCTGTATTGCCGCCCTGAGGCACGACCGTGATTTTGTGTTCTGCACAAATTCTGACGATATTTGAGACTTGCTCCGTTGTGTTGGGCCGGAGAACCAAAGCGCAGGTGCCGTGATATTGCCCACGCCAATCTGTCAAATAAGCGGTTGCATCTGCTGCATTGTCGATAAAGCCATTCTCGCCAACAATCGATTTTAATTGATCTAGTGTCGTATCTGGTAGGGGGGATACCGTTCCATCTGGAGACATAGTGAACTCATATTATTTTAAAGTGATATCTAGAATAAACGCGATTAATGGGCGAACCAAGCCGTCTAATGCTAATTAGGTGTATCATTGCCGTCACTTTACTCATTTGGAAACTATCGTCTAAAGAGAGGTCTTGAGAGCCGAATGTCAGTTTTATGCGCTTAACTTGGAATAGAAATTGATAAGCTCAATGCTGTAAAAGGTAAAAGTTTGGTTCATGGTCTTCAACGAGTAATTATATCCAAAGGGCGGCATTATTGCCGGCCGGAAAGTTGTAAACTATTTCCACTTGAAGTTCATGCCTTTGTAATTCTTTATTCTCTGTATCTTCATTGCCAAAGGTTCGCCGGCTGGTTTAGCTCTACTATAAACGTAGAAAAAGTTTATTCGATTTGTAGGGCGATTACGGCTTCTCGAAGATTTTAATAAAAAATTTCCGGCGTTTACCTCTTAATTTTTTTGGCTCAAGCTGCGGCACGTCGCAGCCGATCATTGATCGCTCTGCCGAGTTCCTTTTCCGGGAGTGGCATAACCGCTATGGCGCGATATGGTGCTACATCGAGCTGGTGCAGGTAGGCAAACAGATTAGCAGCAGCTTCGGTCAAGTCCGAGCTTTCGCTTAAATTCAGATTGGCGTTCATATCGTTCGGGCCAAATCCTAGCAAGGCCTCGCCCGGTTTCGCCTTGTGCGCGTTCAAACGTAATGGACGTGCTGGCGCATAATGGCTTGTGAGCATGCCCGGCGATTTAAACGTGCCACCCTTATGGGCTGAGGTAGAAATTTCTATGCTGAGAGATTTCTCGATTATCTCGACCGAGATGCCGCCAGGGCGCAGGAGTGTCGGGGTGTCCCCTGTGAGGTCGAGCACCGTGGATTCCACGCCGATAGTGCAGGGACCGCCATCCAGGATCAGTGGGATCTTATCACTTAATTGGTCTGCCACATGTTGTGCGGTCGTCGGGCTGAGGCGACCTGATGTATTAGCACTGGGGGCGGCGATGGGATGGCCGGTCTGTTCAATCAAGTAGCGCGCAAAATCATGGCCAGGCACCCGGATAGCTAAACTATCTAGTCCTCCACTTGCGAGTAAGGGAATAGTGCAGTTCGATGTCTTCTGCAAAACGAGCGTTAGCGCACCGGGCCAGAATTGATCCGCTAATGTGTGCGCTATTCTCGTGAACTGTCCAATCTTTTCTGCAGCAGTCTTGTTGGCTACATGGATAATCAACGGGTTGAACTCTGGACGGTTTTTAGTAGCGAAGATCTCTGCCACGGCACGGTTATTCGTGGCGTCTCCGCCCAGTCCATAAACAGTCTCCGTTGGGAAGGCCACGAGCTGGCCTGCCTGCAAAATGTCGACTGCACGCGAAATACTTTCGGTCGAAATAGGATCAATGTTTACCATTCCCATGGCTTACACGGAGCGATTCCGTCTTGCAATCTTATCGTGTCTGGGGGAGAAGGCGTGCGAAAGAGTTTTAGGGAGGCTTTAATGACGGAAAAGCAGAATACGGTCACTTATAAAATCGCGAATGTGCCGGGCGACGGGATTGGCAAAGAAGTCGTGCCTGAAGGGCTTCGTGTTTTGGATAAAGTGTCGAGCAAGTTCGGTATTGATTTCGATTTCACTGACTATGATTGGAGCTGCGAGACTTACGCCAAGACCGGCGCAATGATGCCGGAAGACGGGATTGATCAACTCCGTCCCAATGATGCGATTTTTTTAGGTGCTGTCGGCTTTCCTGGTGTGCCGGATCATGTCTCGCTCTGGGGTTTGTTAATCCCGATCCGTCGTCACTTTGACCAATATGTGAATTTGCGCCCCGTCCGTTTGCTACCTGGAATTGACGCGCCGGTACATGGTTATAAGCCAGGTGACATCGACATGTATGTGGTACGTGAAAATGTAGAGGGCGAATATTCCGAAATGGGCGGCCGCATCTTCGAAGGTACNGACCGAGAAACGGTTGTTCAGGAAACGGTTTTTACCCGTCAAGGAGTCGATCGTATACAGCGTTTTGCGTTTGACTTGGCTATGACACGTAGCAAAAAACTGACCTCGGCCACTAAATCAAACGGTATCATTTATACTATGCCTTATTGGGATGAGCGTTTCGCAGAGAATGGTAAAGACTATCCGGAAGTAGAAACCGACCAATATCACATTGATATTTTGACGGTACATTTCGTCGCTAGGCCGGACACCTTTGACGTAGTGGTTGGCAGTAACCTGTTTGGCGATATCTTATCTGATCTGGGTCCTGGTGTTACCGGTACTATCGGTGTCGCTCCGTCAGCTAATATCAACCCGGAAGGCAAACATCCGTCCATGTTCGAACCTGTGCACGGTTCCGCCCCAGATATTGCCGGTAAAGGTATCGCTAACCCTATTGGTCAAATCTGGTCTGCTTCGATGATGCTTGATCATTTGGGCCAGCCGGAAGCAGGAGCTGCTATTCTGGAAGCAGTGCAAAACGTGCTGAAGGATCCGTCTTCGCCGAAGACGCCGGACATGGGTGGTAAATACAAGACCGAAGACGTGGGCAAAGCCATCGCCGAGGCGATTTAGCATTTAACAATGATAATGCTTCGATTTTCCCGTATGTCGTTTTTACAGACGCGATCACCCAATATTGGAAATTTCCTGCAGCAATCAGCTTTGTTTAGTGCATCAATCTTAAACATTTAGGGCCGGTTGCCAGAGGCATCCGNCCCTAAATAAACTTNTTGCCATCATGCTGCTACTCGGCAGCGTCGAGCTTTGAGGTCTCGGCATCGACTTTTTCTTTTGGCTGGTAGATTTCTGAGCCTTCGGTTTTGAACTTCTCGGACATATCGGACATGCCTTGTTCGGCAAAGTCACGGATTTCTTGGGTGATCTGCATGGAGCAGAATTTCGGTCCGCACATTGAACAGAAATGTGCTACTTTGGCTCCTTCTGCTGGAAGGGTTTGGTCATGGAAGTCCTCTGCCGTTTCCGGATCCATGGCTAGTTTAAATTGATCGCGCCAGCGGAAATCGAAACGTGATCGACTAAGCGCATCATCCCAAAGTCGCGCTGCAGGATGGCCTTTAGCCAAATCGGCAGCGTGAGCTGCAATTTTATAAGTGATCACGCCGTCCTTAACGTCCTTGCGGTTGGGAAGGCCCAGATGTTCTTTGGGTGTCACATAGCAAAGCATGGCGGTACCATACCAGCCGATCATGGCCGCCCCAATAGCCGACGTGATGTGGTCGTAACCAGGCGCGGTGTCCGTAGTGAGCGGTCCAAGCGTATAGAATGGTGCTTCGTGGCAGACTTCTAATTGCTTATCCATATTCTCCTTGATCTTGTGCATGGGCACGTGGCCTGGGCCTTCAATCATGGTTTGTACGTCGTGCTCCCAAGCAATTTTGGTGAGTTCCCCCAACGTATCGAGTTCGGCGAATTGTGCTTCGTCATTCGCGTCAGCTAGTGAGCCCGGACGAAGGCCATCGCCCAAGGAAAAGGAGACGTCATACTCTTTCATAAGTTCACAAATATCTTCAAAATGTGTGTAAAGGAAGCTTTCCTGATGATGGGCTAGACACCATTTTGCCATGATTGAACCGCCGCGACTGACGATACCAGTGACACGTTTGGCAGTCATTGGAATGTAGGGCAGTCTCACGCCCGCATGGATAGTGAAATAATCGACACCCTGTTCGCACTGCTCAATCAATGTATCGCGATAGATTTCATAGGTGAGCTCTTCTGCGATACCATCGACTTTTTCTAAAGCTTGATAGATTGGTACTGTGCCTATGGGAACCGGTGAATTGCGAATGATCCATTCGCGGGTGTTATGTATATCCTTGCCGGTGGAGAGATCCATGACCGTGTCGCCCCCCCAGCGAGTCGACCACACCATCTTTTCTACCTCCTCGGCGACCGACGAAGAGACGGCTGAATTGCCAATGTTAGAATTAATTTTTACCAGGAAGTTGCGGCCGATAATCATCGGTTCGGTTTCTGGATGGTTAACGTTATTGGGGATAATTGCGCGGCCTCGGGCCACTTCATCACGGACGAACTCTGCTGTTACGCGCTCCGGGATTTCAGCTCCGAAACTTTCACCGTCCCCGTAGAACTCCGAAAGGCCAAGATTTTCGCGGATAGCAATATATTCCATTTCCGGCGTGATAATACCTTGGCGAGCATAATGCATTTGGGAAACATTTTTACCGGACTTGGCCCGTAGCGGTTTCCGTTTTGAGGGAAATTCCGGGCACGCGTTCGGATCACCGGCTTTACGATGATTATCTTCGGGACGAATATCACGACCGACATATTCTTCTGTATCGCTACGGGCATCAATCCAAGTGCGGCGGATCGCGGGTAAGCCTTTGTCCACGTTTAAGTCTGTATCAGGGTCCGTATAAGGCCCTGACGTGTCATACAATCGGACCGGTGGTTCGTTAGCGCTCTCCTCCAATACCACTTCCCGAAATGGCACCTTGATGCCGTTGGGGCCTGTCTCATAGGTTTTGCGAGAGCCCGGGATCGGGCCGGTAGTTATGGTAATAGCGTCATTATCTCTAGGCATAAATCGGTCCTCCAACCGTAATCGGTATTGACTCCGGGCTTTTGTGGTCATGGCGTTGGTTGGGGGACTAGTGAAACGCTACTTTGAGCGGTTCTTGAAGCTCCTTCCCTTCGCCGGCATGACCCGGATCAGGTTCTCAGGGTCAACGCGCTAGCGGTATCTCAGCCTTTAGCAAGGCCCCCCCAGGAAGGTCACTATAGTGATGGTTCTGGACGCGTTCGTCAATCAATCGCTGAACTATGGGTTAGGATAATTTCGTTTGGCAAGAACCTTGGTTGACCAGCGCAGGCTAAATCTGACTTTCAGGCTCGCTCAATTACCAAGTTTCGCCTAGTTTGTTCGCATTAAATGTTATTTGCTCTATAGCAATTTTGAATCTTCTTAAACCTAGAGCGGCCATATAAGTAAAATCATTGGTATAGCGATGATTACTATTATCGCTTCTAGTGGCAATCCAAGCCGCCAATAGTCTCCGAAATGATAGCCGCCAGGTCCCATGATAAGCAGATTCGATTGGTGGCCAATGGGTGTTAGAAATGCACAGGAGCTGCCAATTGCGACTGCCATCAGAAATGGGTCGGGGCTGACCCCCAGTTTGAGCGCAAGGTCACCGGCTAAATTGCCCATGAGGACCGCGGTTGCAGCGTTATTCATTATATCTGAGAGGAACATAGCTGCCATTAAAATCACTGCAACCAAAGCCCAATCCGGCAGAATATCACGGCTTCCCGCGATCCACTCAGCAATAAGGCCGCTAGCACCACTCGATTCCATAGCGTTCCCAACGGGAACCATGCAAGCTAGGAGAACAATAACCGGCCAATCAACAGCATCATAGGTGTCTCGCAGTGAAATTTTCTTACTTAAGATAAGCGCGGCGACCGCTGTGAGAAGAGCAACGGGCACAGAGACTACCCCCGCTACTGATGCGATAACAGCTGATGCAAANAATAGAATTGGCAAAAAACCTGCATTGCTGCCGATGGCCAGACCGCGATGGGGCAGCGGTAGGCAACCGAGTGCTGATAAGATATTCGGCATCGTTTCTATGTCGCCCTGCAAAAGCAAAACGTCGCCAGCTTGAAAACATGCCTGTTTCATCCGATTGCGGACGGGTTTGCCTTGACGAGCAATTGCTAAAAGATTGACCTGATACCGTCGGCCGAGCCCTATCTGAATAGGTGTTCGTCGGACTAGCGCCGAATTTTGCGTTATAACCGCTTCGGTTATCCCAATCGAATCAGACCTAAGGACGTCTGCGTGCAGGGCGCGGCTGCCAACGATTACAAGGTCGGTATTTTTTAAAATATCCTCAATATCGTCTGTGTCCGCTTTCAGCAGAATATGATCGCCACTGCGCAGGACTTCATCTGCAGCCGGGGCAAGGCGGTGTTGACCACGCCGGATAATATCGATGAGAACCGTATCTTGTCCAAGACCNAGTTCGCGTGCTTCTGAGACTTTTGCCCCTATCAATTCAGATTTGGGTGGAATTTTTACTTCCGTAANATAGTCCTCAATGTCAAAGAGCGCGTTTGCATCGCCGCCCTCAATTCGTGCGGGAATGAGCCGCCAGCCGCCCATTGTTATGAAAATTATACCGACTAGTGCGATAACGATTCCGACAGTGGTAAAATCGAACATGCCGAATGGTTCACCAGAATATTTGGTGCGAATGCTCGCGATAATGATATTCGGGGGTGTACCAATCAGGGTTGTCAATCCGCCTAAAAGTGATCCGAAAGACAGTGGCATTAAAAGTTCTCCGGGGTGCCGGCCCGATTTTTTGCTGATCTGAAGTACAACAGGCATNAATAGTGCGAGCGCACCTATGTTGTTCATGAAACCTGAGAGTGCGGCGACAATGGCCGCTATAGTACCCACTTGGAGAGAGGGTCCTAATTCGACTTCGGTTAGTAGACGCGCGATCCAGGTGATTAGGCCAGAGTTTTGCAAGGCTTTGCTAATTATGAGAATTGCTGCAACTGTTATTACAGCTGGATGGCTGAACCCTATGAAAGCTTCGGTAGCCGGAACCAGACCTGAGAGTACTGTTGCTAATAGAATAAGAACTGCTACTAAATCATAGCGCCACCGTCCCCAAACAAACAAAATAAGGGCAGCGATAATAATGAGAAAAATCAATGTCTGAGGAAAGTACATTTATCTGAATCTAGTTNTTTGATGCGTAACGATATCCTTTTGTNAGGCGAAATCCTACNATGTCTCGAGAAGACTGCGGCAAAGCGGCGCAGNNTTCGGTGAATTTGNGCGTTGCAGGGTCACAATAGTTGACGCCATAAAGAGGTGTTTTTACCTTCATCAGCGATTTTTCAGGCGCTGCTAATTTGTGTTCTGCGCTTATTCAAGAATTTTCCAGGAGCATCTCAAATGGAGAAGCCGCAATTCAGGCCAGGCAATGCAAACTTTTCCTCCGGGCCATGTGCAAAACCACCGGGCTGGTCGGTAGACTTTTTGAAAGGTGCTGCTGTAGGGCGGTCGCACCGGGCACCGGTTGGCCTTGAGAAACTGCGTGAAGTTATTGATCAAAGTCGTGAACTGCTGGGAATTCCAGAAGACTTCCGTGTCGGTATTGTGCCCGGATCGGATACCGGGGCAATCGAAATGGCGATGTGGTCGTTGCTTGGTTTGCGAGGTGTTGACGTATTAGCTTGGGAGAATTTTGGTCAAATGTGGGTGACCGATGTGGTTAAGCAGCTGAATATAGAGGATGTACGCGTGATGGAAGAGCCTTACGGTGAACTTCCAGATTTAACCGCAGTTGATTTTACTCGTGACGTCATTTTCCCTTGGAACGGAACGACCAGTGGTGTTCGGGTCCCCAATGCGGATTGGATAGCCGGTGATCGTGAGGGACTCACTTTTTGTGATGNGACGTCAGCAGTCTTTGCCATGGACCTAAAATGGGACAAACTTGATGTAACGACCTGGTCTTGGCAAAAGGTTCTTGGTGGCGAAGCGGCGCATGG
Source organism: Rhodospirillaceae bacterium (assembly GCA_002715005.1). GTDB lineage: Bacteria > Pseudomonadota > Alphaproteobacteria > UBA8366 > UBA8366. The sequence continues at coordinate 12,720 of PAXN01000009.1, read as the reverse complement.
AATGTTGGTGCTGAGCCCGAGGGCGGTTGAACGTCTTGAGAGCTTCACGCCACCCTGGCCCCTTCCGAAAGTATTCCGGATGGTCTCAAAGGGGAAGCTAGATGAAGCGCTATTTCGCGGCGCCACCATCAATACGCCGTCAATGTTGTGCGTTGAGGACGCGTTATATTCGCTCGAATGGGCGCGTTCCGTTGGCGGAAAAAAGGGCCTTATGGCACGAGCTGAAGCCAACCTGGCAGCATTTGTGGACTGGGTTGAAAAGACGCAATGGGCAGCGTTCTTGCCCAAAGACCCCGCAACTCGTTCTTGCACGTCAATATGCATAGAAATATCCAAACATAGCGGCTTGAGCGACGACCAATTGCAAAGCGCCCCAAAAGTGATTGCAACTTTGTTGGAAGAAGAGGGCATTGCGTTNGATATAAATAATCATCGTGCGGCACCGCCAAGTTTGCGGATATGGGGCGGTGCGACTATCGAGACTAGTGATATTGAAGCGCTCCTGCCTTGGCTCGATTGGGCCTTTGACGAATATATCCAACAAATCTCCTAATAACATGTGACTAATCATAGGATAATATTATGCCAAAGGTTTTGATTTCAGATAAGTTGAGCCAGGATGCCGTAAAAGTTTTTGAAGATCGTGGCGTTGATGTGGATTTCAAAGCGGGCATCGACAAAGACAAATTGCTGAAAATAATAGGTAATTATGATGGCTTAGCCGTTCGTTCCGCTACGAAGGTTACGCAAGAAGTCTTAGATGCTGGCCAGAATTTGAAGGTTGTGGGGCGCGCTGGCATTGGCGTTGATAATATTGACCTCAATGCAGCCTCTCAAAAAGGCGTCGTTGTGATGAATACGCCGTTTGGCAATACCACCACGACTGCTGAGCATGCGATTGCTATGATGATGTCGATGGCACGCCAAATCCCGGCGGCGAATGCCTCTACGCAAGCGGGAAAATGGGAAAAGAACCGATTCATGGGTGTTGAAATAACGTCCAAGACACTCGGCGTCATTGGATGCGGTAATATCGGGACCATCGTCGTTGACAGGGCGAAAGGGCTGAAAATGCGTGTCATTATTTTTGACCCTTTTCTGACTGAAGGCCGTGCTCAGGAGCTGGGGGCAGAAAAAGTCGAACTAGATGATTTATTTGCGCGTTCAGATTTCATCACTGTGCATACGCCGCTTGTTGATGCGACCCGCAATATCATAAATGCGGAATCGATCGCAAAAATGAAAGACGGGGTGCGGATCATAAACTGCGCTCGCGGTGGTATAGTGAACGAAAATGACCTTCGAGCGGCGATGGATTCCGGTAAGGTTGCAGGTGCGGCATTGGACGTCTTCGTTGATGAACCGGCGCGAGATAATAAGTTATTTGGGCACGACGAGTTTGTCGCAACACCACATTTAGGCGCTGCAACGACGGAAGCGCAAGAAATTGTGGCAGTCCAAATAGCCGAGCAGATGGCAGATTATCTGCTGACCGGAGCTGTCCAAAATGCGATCAACGCACCGTCGGTATCTGCGGAAGATGCGCCAAAGCTTAGGCCCTATATGGCGCTTGGCGAGAATTTGGGCAGCTTTGCTGGTCAGCTAACTGAAACTGGCTTGTCCNCAGTGACCATCGAATTTCATGGAGCTGTTACACAAATCAATACGCGCCCGCTAGTCAGTTGCGTGCTGCATGGGTTGCTGAGGCCCATGATGGATAATGTCAATATGGTTAGCGCGCCAATCGTTGCAAAAGACCGTGGTATTGACGTCAGTGTGGTCACTAATGAGAATCCTGACGATTATGAAAATCTCATTCGGGTCACGGTAAGAACCGAACGGCGCGAACGGTGCGTTTCCGGTACACTGTTCGGTGGTAACCGCCCACGTGTGGTAGAAATTAACGGAACACCGATTGAAGCAGAGCTCGGTGAGCACATGCTTTACGTTACCAATAAAGATGAGCCTGGAGTGATAGGTGCCATTGGCGGGGCCCTTGGCAAGGCGGCTGTGAATATAGCGACTTTCCACTTGGGACGTATGGATGTTGGAAGCGAGGCGATAGCACTCATCCAAATCGATGGTGCGGCAGATGGCAATACGCTGACAGCCTTAAGGGCGCTGCCGAATGTAACGCAGGTAAAAGCGCTGGCCTTTTGATCTTTATCTACGCTAAGGGCGATATGCCTATATGCGCTTGTTGGCCTTGGGTATCCGCGGTAGGTAAGCTAAAATTTAGTTTTGGAGCATCAAACTAATTTTATATTTGAAGACCAATTAATTAGAGCAGTTTTTTCAGACAGGCTAAGGGACAATGCGCCCTCCAACGTAGACTATGAATCTGGCATTTTGGCAAATTATTAGCGGTATTTGCCACGCTTAGATATGATCGATCCCGCCATTGAAGCGAAGCGAATGCGATACAGCCATTATTTTGATGGGAACACGCCGGTTACGGCTAGAACAGACGGAGAGAATTAATGAGTAACGTGGTCGTCATTGGTGCCCAATGGGGTGATGAGGGAAAAGGTAAGATAGTCGATTGGTTGTCTGAGCGTGCCGATGTAATCGTTCGGTTTCAAGGAGGTCATAATGCCGGTCACACGCTTGTAATTGGCGGCGAAGTATACAAGCTGAGCCTGTTGCCTTCGGGTGTAGTGCGGCCAGGAAAACTATCCATTATTGGTAATGGCGTTGTGATTGATCCAAAGGCGCTTCTGGATGAAATCGGCCGTATTCGTAAAGCCGGCGTTATTATAACGCCGAAGCAACTTCAACTCTCTGAGACGGCGGCTGTTATATTGCCGTTGCATCAAGAGTTNGATTTGGCTCGTGAGGCAGCACGTGGAAAGGCGGCTATTGGAACGACTGGGCGAGGGATAGGACCAGCATATGAAGATAAGGTTGCCCGGCGCGGAATCCGAGTTTGCGATTTAGCCGAACCAGAGACACTGAAATCTAAAGTAGAGCATTTGTTGCGCCATCATAATGCATTGAGACGCGGCCTTGGTGAAGATGAATTGAAGGCATCATCTATTCTTGATCCGTTGAATAAAATTTCTGAAGAAATTTTGTCTTACGCGGCGCCAGTTTGGCGTGAGCTGGAGATTGCGCGCAAGGCTGGTAAACGGATTTTATTTGAAGGTGCACAGGGAACAATGCTTGATGTTGATCATGGGACATACCCATTCGTCACATCGTCAAACACAGTTGCCGGCCAAGCTGCAACCGGTTCTGGGGTTGGCATTGGTGCGCTGGATTTTGTTTTGGGTATCACCAAAGCCTATACTACTCGAGTTGGAAGTGGACCTTTCCCAACCGAGCTTAACGATATTATTGGCCAGAGAATTGGCGAGCGGGGCCATGAATTTGGGACGGTTACCGGCCGTCAGCGACGTTGTGGATGGTTTGATGCAGTGATGGTGCGTCAAGCGCTTAAGACAGCTGGTATCAATGGAATTGCCCTTACGAAACTCGACGTGCTCGATGGCTTTGACACCCTTAAAATTTGCACCTCTTATGAAATTGATGGTGGAAAACTTGATTATTTCCCCGCATCTATGGGAGCTCAAGCGGCTGTTAAGCCGGTTTACGAGCATATGGATGGTTGGCACGAAAGTACTCATGGCGCTCGGTCGTGGGCCGATCTGCCGGCAACGACGGTTAAGTATATTCGTCGCGTGGAAGAATTAATTGAAGTGCCCGTGTCGCTTTTATCAACAAGCCCGGAACGCGAAGACACTATAACCGTACGCGATCCATTTGCATCATAGGGCAGTAGTTTTGGCTACGGGCCGAATCGGATCCCATTTTACGCTAGAAACCCCCATTTCCGACTTTTTGTCCTGCGGATGCCCGTTCTAAGGCCTAGGGTTGCTTTGCGCTTTAGGGTGATTCCCATTTTGCACTTGCCGCAACGGTTCGGAATGCTTATCCGAAGTTATCTTAGGCCACGGTCATCGGATTAATTATGGCTGTCGAAGAAGGGCAAGTAGCAGACGCTGTTAGTAGTGGCGCAGTGAGCATGCACGATCAATTTGACGTTTATGCAGAACAGCCGCTAAAGCGGTTCGATTCGCCGCCTGCGCTTGCTTATGCTTGTACAGAAAAACGTGATCCTGGTCGGGAATTGTTCGCGCTGGTTTGCGATCCAAAACAATCATTTCGTCATAACCAGGTTTCGATCATGCGGCAAATCAGCCAACAAGGTCTGGTTCAGGCAGTTGAGTGGGGCGTCATTGATTGGCCTATGGAAGGGCGACGGTGCCCGGCAATTATCTATGAGTGTCCTCANGGCGACCGTGTGCTTGCGAGCTTGGACGACGAGCTTTCGAAAGTGCCGGAAGAGGCTATCTCCCGCAATTTTATTGAGCCGGCGGTGGCGGCCCTTCGCGAGATGCACAGTCAAGGTATGACCCATCGTGCCATTCGTCCAACAAATTTGTTTTACGATAACCCCAAACCAGCGCAAGCGACCATTATGTTAGGTGAATGTCTTTCTGCGTTGCCTGCTATGGGGCAAACAGCGGTATATGAAACTCCGGAAACGGCTATGGCTCCCCCGACAGGGCGTGGCCCCGGCACAATTTCTGATGATCTTTACGCTCTCGGAGTAACAATTCTTGCATTGCTCACTGGGCAAAGCCCCTGTTTGGGTATGAGTGACGAGCAGGTCATTCAGTCTAAGCTCACTTTTGGTAGCTATGGCGCGCTCGTCCAACGCCAACGGCTTTCACTCACTATGATGGAGGTTTTACGCGGTCTTTTAATGGATCAAATGGAGGAACGGTGGACACTTGATGATTTGGAGTTTTGGGTGTCTGGTCGTCGCCTGGGTCCGAAACAGCAGGATATGCCGCCCAAAGCTGCACAAGCCTTTACATTTCAGGGTAGAGATTTACTGACTCGTCGTGATGTGGCGCGCGCGTTCTCGAATAATTGGGACACTGCCATTGAAGCAGTTCGTACTGGTCTGTTGGATACATGGTTACGCAGGAGCCTGGGTGAAGAAGAGGCAATTGAAGCCGTGAATATTGCCAAGACAAAGATACCGGTTGCCGAAACTGAGACCGATGATCGAATGCTAGCGCGTGTTATTATTGCGTTAGACCCGCTAGGGCCAATTACTTACAAATCCTTTTCTGCGGCAATCGACGGCATCGGGAGCGAAATAGCGTTTAGATATTTAGATGAAAGCGTTCGGAATGATTTTGTCGAACTATTGCAGGCCAATCTCATAGAGTTTTCCTGCGAGATAGGCCATTCCACATCGGAAAGAATGCACTTCATCCCTCAATTAGAGAAAATGAAACCGCTCTTGGAGAACACGTCCATCGGCCATGGGATTGAACGCGTTATTTATGAGCTTAATTCGACGCTCTCATGTCAGTCGCCGTTATTCGAAACTGAGTATGTTCACAATTTGACAGAGATGCTTCATGCCTATGAGCGTCTGGCTCAGCAAAACCCAGATGGTATTGATGTTTTGGTCGACCGACATATTGCGGCCTTCGTCGTAACACATTTAAAGGGTGGGTTGACGTCAGAACTGCGCGAGATTGAGAATACCTTTGACCCTATTGCAGTTGCCAAAGCCAATATTCGGATGTTGTCCCAAATACAAAGCGAGGCTGGCTCTATACCTGTACCGAACCTTTGTAATATCGCGATCAAAATGCTTGAGCCCGCGGTCGAACGATTTCATAGCCGCAGTCAACGAAAACGTATTCAACTTAGACTTCGAGAGGTTGCTCAGGGTGGAAAGCTCGATGAGATTCTTCGGATTATCGATAATTCCTCCTATCTTGAGAATGATCGTACTGCCTATCAACGCGCTGTTAAGGAATTCGTCCGTTCGGTTTTGCAAATGCAACAATTAGCGTTTGAGAAAGAGCATAAGATGCAACTGGCTCGCGCTATTGGTGCTGAGGTGAGTGCCTTTATTTCATGTATTTTGTCTTTGATTGTGATCGTTATCATCGCGGTCGTTTGGTATATCGGGTCCTGAGTATGGCGGCGGATAAACAAAAGGTGTCCCCACGCAAAGTTGGTTCGGTTAAGGCTTGGGTTTATACCCTCTTAGCTGCCGGCCTGATTTTTTTTGTTTTTCTGGAGGTATTCATTCTCATTATGGTTGGTATGGTGCCGACCATTAGTGCGTTCCTAATAGACCGCTCACCAAGGCGATATTTTACGATGACCGTCGCCTTTGCCAATGTGGTTGGGGTTGTGCCCAGTGCCTTTCGATTATTTTCTGGTGGTAGCGGGGGTATAGATGGTGCTTTGGAATTGATTACGGATCCCCTGGTGTTGTTGTCCATGTACGGCGCGGGCGCAATTGGATGGTTCATTCTTTATATCGTGCCGCCTTTCGTCTCTGTTGGGCTCTCTATGTCAAACCAGATGAAAACGAAGGCGCTCAAAAAACGTCAGAAGGAATTGATTGATAATTGGGGCGAAGAAATTCGTTATGATGCCCAAAAACTTTTGCCGGATAATATTAAATTGCCTGTGGGTGAAGGCGAAAGCGATGAGAATAATTCCAACAGTGACGAAAATAGTTCTCAGAATAATTCAATGCCGTCTTAGTGCTATTAGCTAGGCCCAAATTTCTATGTAAACCATGCCCTATTCCGCGTGCTGCGTTAGGTGCTCATACCTGCATCGGCTGCTTGGGTTTGAATAGCTTTTTGTAGTTTTTCAAACGCTCGGACTTCAATTTGCCGCACACGCTCTCGGCTAATACCATATTCTTTGCTAAGCTCTTCAAGGGTCATGGCATCTTCTGCCAAACGCCGCATGGTGATGATACGTTTTTCGCGTTCATTTAGGAGCGCCATCGCTTTAGTTAACATATCACGCCTTTTATCCAGCTCTTGGGCTTCAGCAATCTGAACATCGTGACTGTCGGTATCGTCCTCAAGCCAGTCTTGCCATTCACCTTCACCGTCTATTTTGAGTGGGGCATTTAAAGAATGGTCNTGCGCTGCCAGACGCTGGTTCATGGAAATCACGTCTTTTTCCGGCACCTTTAGTTCGGTGGAGATATGTTCCACGTGTTCAGGCGACAAATCTCCCTCTTCAAAGGCCTCAAGTTTATTTTTCATTTTGCGAAGATTGAAGAAAAGTTTCTTTTGCGCTGCCGTGGTCCCCATTTTAACTAATGACCAGGAGTGCAAAATATATTCTTGCATCGAGGCCCTGATCCACCACATCGCGTAGGTCGCCAANCGAAACCCACGTTCTGGCTCGAAGCGTTTTACCGCTTGCATAAGCCCTACATTACCCTCCGAAATTAGATCACTGACTGGAAGCCCATACCCGCGATAACCCATGGCAATTTTGGCAACAAGGCGCAAATGGCTCGTTACTAGTTTATGCGCAGCCTCNGTGTCTTCATGCTCCCGCCAACGTTTGGCAAGCATATACTCTTCGCCCTTTTCCAGCATTGGAAATTGGCGAATTTGCTGCAAATATCGCTGCAGATTGCCTTCCGGGCTAATCGCTAGGCTAGGTAAAGATGTGCCGGCCATTTTTCGAACTCCTTTGGATCGCTTTCTTAGCACTCACGAACCCTGAGTGCTAAATAGGGGCTGAAACCTTCCAATTCAACTTTTTTTTGGAACAATTTGATCATTCCTAAATATCCATCCGTTCAAAAACTGCCATTATCTCAGCGAGATCCGATGGGAATTCTGATTGAAAAACAAGCTTCTCACCCCTTTTAGGGTGTTCAAAGCCTAGTGATACAGCGTGCAGAGCTTGGCGTGAGCAATTTTTAACAATAGACGCATCATCTGCGCCAAAGCCGGCCATTCTTGCAGTTGTATTACGGCCATAAACTGGGTCGCCAATCAGCGCATGGCCTTTATGAGCCATGTGGACGCGGATTTGATGTGTCCGGCCTGTGGCAAGGCGGCATTCCACAAAACTCGCCTTATTACCAAACCGTTTAAGAGTACGATAGCGGGTGAGTGCTGGTTTGCCGCGTTCTGTTGGAACAACTGCCATCTTTTTTCGGTCGCGCGGGTGGCGGCCGATATTACCTTCGATGGACCCATTCGGAGGCTGCGGTATGTCCCAAACCAGCCCATGATAAGCTCGTTCGACGCGGCGTGTGGCAAATTGAGTGCTTAATCCCAGATGAGTTTCGTCATTTTTAGCCACGACAATTAAACCACTCGTATCTTTATCCAATCGGTGGACGATCCCTGGCCGTTTAACGCCGCCTATACCCGATAACGTGTCCCCGCAATGGGCAAGTAGCCCATTCACAAGCGTTCCATTTGGAGTCCCGGGTCCAGGGTGGACGACCAGGCCAGCGGTCTTATCGATGACGATAAGGTCTTCATCCTCATATCGGATTGTTAGATCCATCGCTTCAGGTTCAATCTCCGTTATTTTATTATCAGGGATAATCATGGCGAAACTTTGACCTTGTTTGACGCGATAGGCGGGGTCCGTTATCGTCTTTCCGTCCTGGATCACGTTTTCATTTAAAATCAGTGATTTAATCCGTGATCTAGAGAGGTTTACATGATGTTTTGCGAGGACAACATCTAGTCTGTATCCCGCCTGTTCGGCATCAATTGTGCATATTTTGGGGCCATCACTCATGGATGATTCAAACGGTAACTGTTCAAGATGAAACTGCAAGCACTTAAAATACTAGTTGTGACCATGGGGCTGCTCATTTTTGTTGGGCTAGGTTTTCTCGCTTACGGCTTGGCTACGAAAATTAGCGTCACCGCCGGTGGCGGTGCATCTCAAGCCGCGAAACCGTCTTATATATTGCTGCCGGAAGGTGCGGAAGTATCCGAGACTAAAGTAGATGATAACCGGCTTCTGGTGCGTNTAACGCTCTCCGATGGCAGTACTAAATTGCTGGTATTCGATTTGGAAAATGGTCGTCAAACGAGAACGTTAAATTTTAAAAAAGCCCGTTAGCTAATTGTCATAAATTTTGGCTTTCAGTCCAATTTTTCCGACATAAGCTTGAGAGTTTGTGCAGCCTCCTCATTGCTGATCTCGCACAAAGCGTCGGTTTCCGCATCGTAAATTTTATTAAGCAATACGCGAAGTGCATCTACATCCACCATAGGTTCGGGCGATGAGCCGGGCGCGTCTTTTAGCACCTCAATCTCCTCTTCCAACTCTTCCAACCGTGCTTCGGCGATAACAGCGCGCTCGTGCCAATCCACATTATCGATCTTTTTTGTGGCAGAGGCGTTACTACTTTTGCCTTTGACGACTGCCTTACCATCTGTGAAGCCGAGCCGCTGTGCTAGGGCGTGCACATAGGCATCATCGTCGCGGTGAAAATTGCCTTCCTTAATATCTTGCAGAAAGTCTTTCAAATCTTCGCTCGCATCGCTACCTAGCTTTTTACTATCGAGCATTTTGTTAATTAATTCTTCTGTTCCGACGTCCGTCATAGGGTCCTCGCAGTAACTATATTGTCGTGTTAGGTCGCCACAATAGCAGTGCACAAAAGATACGGATAACCTAGCAGCGGCGCGGACCATATCGCGAAAGTGCGCGGCAGGGTAGAGGCAAATTTGATTGCACTGTTTCACAAGCAGTTGGTTGGATCGATTAAGAGTAATGATTGTATTTTCAATACGACTGAAATTACCCCCAACAACTTTAANAACTCATACCCCGTTATCTTCAGTCGTATTCTTGATTCAATCAAATATGGATTGCAGTTCGCCGAAGGCTTCGGGGAGCAAGGTTCGGACAATGTTATTACGTAAAGCGGAACTAATGCAGTTATTCTCTCATTTGCAAGCAATTAGTTGCGCGACCGACCCGGCAAATATCACCTAACCTACATTGGTAATGCGTTTACAACGCGGCGCTGCCGGCGGAGACTGCCCAATGATTGATATATCGCCCATCGTCCTCAGAAAGGCTTATGAAACCGGATCACTGAAGCCGTCGGAGGTGGTCGAATGTGTGTTCGGTCGCCTCGGTGATCCCGACCAGGAGGCAGTGTGGCTTTCCACCACCGACGCGGCGGCTGCAATGGATGCGGCGCGGGCGTTGGACGCGCGCATCGGCGAGATATCGGCGCTGCCGCTTTACGGTCTACCTTTCAGCGTCAAGGACTGCATCGACGTTGCTGGCGAGATGACCAGCTGCGCCTGCCCGGAATTTGCCTATCCTGCGGACAGCGCGAGCCCGGTGGTAGCGCGGGCGCTAGCCGCCGGGGCGATCTATATCGGAAAGACCAATCTTGACCAGTTCGCGACAGGGCTGGTCGGCGTGCGCTCGCCTTACGGCGTGCCGCAGAACCCCCACAACGCGGACTATATTCCCGGCGGCTCCAGCTCAGGCGCGGCGGTTTCGGTTGCGACCGGCACGTCATCCTTCGCGCTCGGAACCGATACCGGCGGCTCCGGCAGGGNGCCGGCATCCTATTGCGGCGTCACCGGGCTGAAACCGGCGCCAGGCGCACTCAGCCGCCGCGGCATGGTCGCCGCCTGCCGTTCTTTCGACACGATCTCGCTCTACGCCAAGGGGCCGGTGGACGCGCTGGCAGCGTTCGAGGCACTCGCCGCCTATGACGCGGCGGACTGTTTTTCAACCCCTGACTATCCGTTGGGGGATGAGGCCGGGGCCCAGCCTTGGCGCCTCGCCGTGCCGATGGCAGCGCAGTTGGAGTTCTTCGACAATACCGAGACCGAGGCGCTGTTCGCCGACGCGCTCTCTGCCGTAGAGGTTTGCGCCGGCGCGGTCGCGCGTATCGATTACGCGCCGTTTCTCGCTATCAACGCGCTAATGTTTTTCGGGCCCTTCGTGGCCGAACGCTATGTTTCGGTCGGTGCGTTTCTAGAAGCGCATCCGGAGGCTGGCGTGCCGGCGGTCCGAAACCTGATCCTCGGCAGCAAGAAGCAAAGCGCCGTCGAAGTTTATCAGGCGCTATATCAGGTAGCCGAGACGCGGCACGCGCTTAAAGCTTTCTGGGCCGAGTATGACGCGTTGATGGTGCCGACGGTCGGCACGGTGGTTACGGTGGCCGAAGCGCTCGCCGATCCGTTCACGCCGAGTTTCAATAACGGCTACTACACTAATTTTGCTAATCCGCTCGGCCTGGCCTCGATCAGCGTGCCGTTCGGCGTCATCGAAGCCGGCGTGCCCTACGGCGTGACGTTTCTTTCGACGGCGGGCACCGAGCGCAAACTGACACGGCTGGCCCGTGACTTTGCCGAGGCCGCCGCTGTATAATCCGCTTCGGTGGGTGCTTTAGGAGAGGGTTGGCAGGGTCACGCCGATCAGGTTGTCGCGGGTGATCAATACCTGCAACTGCTCGACGGTCATGTCTTCGGTGCCGGCCGGGCGCATCGGCAGGACCATGTAGCGCATATCGGCGGTGCTATCGACGACCCGGATCTCGACATCATCCGGCAAATGCGTCCCGAACTCTGCCAGAATCGCCTTCGGCTCGACCACCATTTGCGAACGGTAGGCGAAGCTTTTGTACCATTCTGGCGGCAGGCCCAGGATCGCCTTCGGATAGCAGGAGCAGAGCGTACAGACGATGACGTGATGCACCGTCGGCGTGTTCGCCAGCACTATGAATTCGGGACCTTGCGAGATGCGAATGCCGAGATGCTCGTAAACTGCCTCCTTCGGGGCATCAAGCAGGAAGGTCTTGAAATTCGCGTCGGTCCAAGCGCGCGCTGCTAGGCTGGCGCCGAGAAACGGCCCGCGTGTATCGACCTCGGCGCGGTAATAGGCCAGCTGATCCGCGTCGATTACGCTCTTTTCCAACAACAGTGCACGGAGCGCCTTTTCCAATAATTCATGTTCGCCGGCGGCAACGCTGCGTTCGATCAGCGCCGCGGTCGACGAAATGGTGGGTGTTTTGGAAGGGGTGTCACTCATAATCGGGCTCCAGCCAATTGTCGTAGATATCGGCGACGATGCAGGTGTCCGCGCCGTCGTTTTGCATGTCGCCGTCCCTGACGTCGCGCCAGACATCGTCAAACGCAAAAAGGACTTGGTAGAGGCCGCAAACCGGCGGAGTCAAAACGCCCTGCGCCAAAGCGGTCGGGTCGTAGAAGCTACCGTAATAGCGGAGGACGCGCCCCGACTTGCCGCGGAGATAGAACGGCGCGCGGATATGACCACTCTGAGGGAACCGCGCGGCCACCCGCACCTGATCGCCGATGCCGTAGATCGGCGCTTTCACTGCACCTGCTGCGCGCGCCACGAATCAGCTCTCCCCACCGCGCAGCCTGTCCATCGTTGCCGCGATTTCATCCGTTGTTAGACAATTTTTTTCGACCAGGATCGCCGCGACGCCGTAAAGCCAGCGCTGGTAATATGGCACTGAAAAATAGACCTCGCGGGGTAATTCCTCAATGCCGCGCCGCCGTTCGTCCGGTCGCACCAGCGCCACCTCTTTCGAGGCCAGCAGATTGACTAGGACATCGACGTCCTTGTCGAACTCGGACGGGTCGTGCTCCTGGATGATGAAGCCCGGCCGCGGCTCACCGCCCATATCGTGAAACGCATGATGATGCCCGTGTTCATGGTCATGTTCGGAGCCAGGGTCGTGGTCAGGGGCGGGATCACAGTCAGGGCCATGGGCATGCTCGTGTCCCCGCTCTGAGTTATCGGTCGTCATAATAATCGGTCCTTCCGTCCGCCGCATCCGCTCACGCCCGCCGGGTCTTTTTATCCGCATCGCTATATTCGTCCGGGGTCTTTTCA
>PAXN01000008.1 GCA_002715005.1 Rhodospirillaceae bacterium | reverse complement strand
TGGCCGTACTTTGATTGCGGTACTTGAAAATTTTCAAAATGCAGATGGATCTATCACTATTCCTGACGTCTTACACCCTTATCTTGGTGGTATGACGCGTATCGAAAAATTTAATTAAGTGACTTCGCAGGCCCTCGACCTACCTATTGATCCTGCTGGCAAACGTATACTGCTTGTTAACGACGACGGTATTACTGCACCTGGCCTTAGGGTATTGGAGAAAATCGCCCGGCAATTTTCAAATGATGTTTGGGTCTTTGCCCCTGAAGTTGAGCAAAGTGGGGCCGGACATTCTATTACGCTAAATGGTGCGATCCGTGTTGCCAAAGTCGGGCGGCAACGCTATTCCGTAGCAGGAAGTCCTACAGACTGCGTTTTGATAGCTATTAGCGAATTTATGAAGGATACACCTCCCGATTTTGTATTGTCTGGCGTTAATCTCGGCAGCAATATCGCGGAAGACGTAACATATTCTGGGACTGTTGCTGCTGCGATGGAAGCAGCCTTACTTGGATTTCCTGCAATTGCTTTGAGTCAAGCTGCAGGATACGGAAAGGCGGTGCGTTGGCACGTTGCACAAAAGTTTGGTCCAGACATCGTCCGTAAATTATTATCGATTGGCTGGCGTAAAGATCTATTTGTAAATGTGAATTTTCCGGATTGTTCGCCGGAAGAAGTCTCCAAGGTAATAACGGTAAAACAAGGACGCCGAAGTTCAGGTTATGAAATAATTCATGTGCCCGATCAGCGCGGAAAAACGTATTATCTCATTGGAGCGCCGCAGCGTGGCACAACAGTTAATTTCGGCGACGCAGATCACAAGGCACTAGAGCGTGGCGAAATTGCGGTGACACCGATGCACGTGGATATGACCCATGCGGGATCTATGCGTGATTTTGGAGTATTATTCTAGGATGTGTTTGCTCTTTACGATACTGGGAATAAATGAGGTAATAGACCGGATATTAATACGGTGACTCTTGTGACCCAAAGAATACGTCTGATTATTGCGTTACGACAATCAGGCGTGACAGATCCCGATATTTTATCGGCCTTTGAACGCGTACCTAGGGAGGATTTTGTGCCCGAAACCTTCCGTCATCGCTGTTATGATGAAACCGCATTGCCNATNGGGCTNGGTCAAACCATNAGTGATCCGAATGTGGTCGTTCGAATGATATCGGCATTGGGGGTTGGTAGGCGGCTAAAAGTTTTGGAGGTCGGTACTGGTTCAGGGTTTCAGACCGCGATCTTGTCGCATCTTTTTCGACGTATTTATACAATCGAACGACATGCCCACTTGCTAGAAAATGCCGAATCACGGCTTAATTCTCTGAAACGTTTCAATATAACAGCAAAGGCGGGTGACGGTGCAAAAGGCTGGCCGGTGCAAGCGCCGTTTGATCGAATTATTGTCGCGGCAGCAGCGCGGGATATACCCGAATTGTTGGTAGAGCAGCTAGCGGTTGGTGGGGTTATGGTGATTCCAGTAGGGCCTGAACATGGCGCGCAAAAAGTGCTTCGATTAACCAGGACAAAGGATGGTGCAGATATTTCCGAGCTATTCGATGTTAGATTTTTACCACTTGTAGATGGTTTGCCCGATAAGGGCCCAGCTTCGGGAGATGCGCCTTTGTTAGCGGAATAGGGTAGAGCGGTGTGATTTGGCGTAAGTGCAGAATATTAATGGGGGCATGTGTGGTGTTCGCGCTGCCCGGGGGTTGCTCCATAATCGATGACCATTGGTCGGATGGAAGTCTTCTATCCGAAGGGTCGGGTACAATATCGTTCCGTACACGATCTTATGAGGTACGCAGGGGCGATAGTGTTTACGGGCTTTCCAAGAAATTTGGATTACCCATACGAACCATCATTGAAATGAATTATCTAGAGCCGCCATATATTCTGAAAATTGGACAACGGCTGGCAATTGCCCAGGCAGCATCACCTGATTACCACCGGGTTAAGAAAGGTGACACGCTTTATTCTATTTCGCGTAAATATAAAGTATCGGTGAGTGCGCTAGCGAAGAGAAATAGGATTAAACCACCCTATCGTCTTTATGTAGGGCAGAGACTGGATTTACCGATGGGGCAGCAGGTTATTCAGGCAGAACGGGCTAAATCTCGAGAAAAAGTTAGAAAGAAAACACACAAGTCTGCTGATCACGCGAAGAAGCAAAAGCGCTCTTCGCGCTTAGCGCGTGCGCAGAAAGAGCTTCGTCCACCACCACGCTCCTCATCGCGATTTTTGTGGCCTGTGCGCGGCAAGATTATTTCTAAATTTGGCGCGAAAGGTAAAGGGCTTCACAATGACGGTTTGAATATTGCCGCTGCTGCAGGTTCGCCGGTACTCGCTGCGGAAAACGGCGTTGTTGCTTATGACGGCAACGAGCTTGGCGGGTTCGGTAACCTTGTGTTGATCAAACACTCGGGAAATTTTGTGACTGCTTATGCTCATAACGCGGAGTTACTCGTGCGTCGCGGACAAAAAGTACGTCGTGGTCAAGCTATTGCCAAGGTGGGGCGAACTGGCACAGTAGCTCGGCCCCAATTACATTTTGAGATTCGAAAAGGTCGACGGCCGGTAAATCCGTTGCTCTATCTGTCTCGACGACACGCTCAGAGATAAATAATGCTAGTCTAGTTTTTTGCCAAGGCGTCCCGCGATATCCTGAATATATTGCCAGGCCACTCGTCCCGAACGCGACCCTCTGGTGACGGTCCATTCCTTTGCTTCGGTTTTCCACTGATCCTCGGATATTTGCAGTCCGTAATGCGCAATATATGTGCCGATAATGGCGAAATAGGTTTCCTGGTCACAATTGTGAAACCCAAGCCAAAGACCGAACCGGTCGGATAGTGAAACCTTTTCTTCGACAGCTTCGGATGGATTTATTGCTGTCGATCGCTCGTTTTCCATCATATCCCGCGATAATAGATGACGACGGTTTGATGTGGCGTAGAATAGAACGTTTTTTGGCCGGCCTTCGATTCCCCCTTCGAGGAGCGCTTTGAGAGATTTATAACTGGCATCTTGTCCATCGAAGGACAAATCGTCGCAAAAGACAAGGCAAGGCCGCTCCGAATTTCTTAAAATAGATAGGAGTTGTGGGAGGCTTGGAATATCCTCTCGATGTATTTCTATGAGCGCGAGCCGAGCACTTTTTTGTTTAATGTTGTGATTGACCGATGCATGGGCTGCTTTTACTAGGGAGCTTTTACCGGTGCCGCGGGCGCCCCAGAGTAGCGCATTGTTGGCCGGTAAGCCCTCTGTGAACCTTCTGGTGTTTTCCACCAAAGTATCGATTTGATGGTCTATCCCTTTGAGTAGGCTTATTTCTATGCGGTTTATATTCGCTACAGGTTCGAGCCAAGCACTATCGGCTTGCCAAACGAAGGCGTCAGCTTGGGACAAGTCGTTTGTCAATTTTTCTCCCGGAGCCAGTTTTTCTAAGGCCGTTGCGATACGCGCCAGCAGTTCGTTCGTGTCTGTTTCTTTCTTCATTTTTGGCCTTTCGATTAAGGGCTGAAGAACTTATCACGGGAATTTATAATCAATTTATTGTTTCCCATAGCATCAGAGGCATATGTTCTCCAACCACTCGGATGGTAATGCGAATTGAAATAACTGGCAGTGTGAGTATAGTCGCGCATNAATCGGCCAATCGGGCCATGGATTNAGGCCCAAAGGCCGCAGGGTGAGGAGTGTATTATGTTTATTTCAACTGCATGGGCGCAAGGCGCTGGGGGAGCTGGTGGCGGCGGCTTAATGCAAACCATCATTATGATGGCACTGATCTTTGGTGTTTTTTATTTTCTGATGATTCGTCCACAGCAAAAGAAGGTAAAGGCACATCGGGAAATGATCGGCGCGTTATCACGGGGCGATAAAATCGTCACAGCTGGAGGCGTTTTTGGCAAAGTGACCAAAGTGGTGAATGATCTGGAAGTTATAGTTGAAATTACCGAAGGCGTGCGTGTCCGAGTTGTCCGGGGTACGATTACGGAAGTGGTTTCAAAAACTCAACCGGCTAACGACACAGCAAAGAAATAGTCCTCTCGCGGGTTTGATATATCCATGCTGAATTTTCCGACCTGGAAGAAAGTCCTGATCCTGATAATTTGTGGATTGGGATTTGCCTATGCGACGCCGAATTTCCTGAAAGAGGGCACCATTGATCTTGGTAGCGATTGGTTGCCCGGTAAGCGAATGAATCTTGGCCTTGATTTACGAGGTGGTTTGCATCTCTTGCTTGATGTGGATATTGATTCCGTTTTTCGACAGCAAATGGAAAATCTGAAAGCAACAACCCGCATTTCATTGCGGGCAGCCAAGGCGCGGACAGCCGGTATTTCCATCAGAGGAAATTCTATCGTTTTCAAATTAAATGATGCATCGAAAATTGAGGAGGTACGCCGTCGTCTAAGAGATAATGTGGGTAAGCTAGATACCCAGGTCGAAGAAAACGGTATGTTTCGAATTTCGTATTCCGATCANTTTTTGGTAGATCAAAGAGAGGATATTCTTAATCGGACTGTAGAAATAATCAGAATACGAATAGACCCGGAGGGTGTTCTGGAAGCCTCTATTCAGCGGCAAGGGGTAAAACGAATTCTCGTTCAGGTTCCTGGTGGTGACGCGTCTTTAAAAGATCGTTTTAAAACAGCTAAGCTTACTTTTCAGGAAGTCTCGAGCATGCACTCCTGTGCCGAAGCGCCAAAACGATTGCGCGGTGGTACGACCTTGATGCGGTCAAAGGATCAAGATGATTATGACCAACCTATCTGTTATGTGGTGAAAAAACGTGTGCGCGTCGGTGGTGAGAATGTTTCTGATGCGTCGGCGACTTATCACGAAAATCGCCCGGCTGTGAACTTTCAATTCGATACAGTGGGTGCCCGTAAATTCTGTAAAGCGAGCCGTGAAAATGTTAATCGGCAGTTAGCAATTATTCTCGACAATCAAGTCATTAGCGCGCCGGTTATCAATGAAGCTATTTGCCAAGGAAGTGGTGTAATCTCCGGGCGCTTCACTATTAAAGAAGCGCAGGAACTAGCATTACTCATTCGTGCTGGTGCATTGCCGGCCGCTGTTACACCTTTAGAAGAGCGTAGTGTTGGACCAGGCATGGGTCAGGACGCTATTGATGCCGGTAAAACTGCCAGTATTATTGGTTTCGTAGCAGTGCTGATCTTCATGGTTATTGTGTATGGCCGATTCGGCATTATGGCTGACATTGCGCTGTTTATAAATGTAGGACTTCTGGTAGCCTTATTGTCAGCGCTCCAGGCGACCCTTACGCTACCTGGTATAGCGGGCATCGTATTAACTGTCGGTATGGCGGTTGATGCGAATGTGCTAATCTTTGAGCGCATTCGCGAGGAAGTGTTGTCTGGACGGACGCCGTTTAATGCTGTTGAAGCCGGTTATAGCCGCGCGCTGGTCACTATTATTGACTCTAATCTGACTACTTTAATCGCTGCTGTTCTGCTGTACACATTCGGTTCCGGGCCAGTGCAGGGTTTCGCGGTCACACTTACATTTGGGCTGATCACGTCGATGTTCACGGCCATCATGGTTACACGGTTGATGGTGGTGAGTTGGCTGCGCGCCAAGCAGCCCAAAGAATTGGTGATTTAGGGGAAGAAAAATATGAAAAGATTACGGCTCGTCCCCGACAACACAAATATTGCTTTTATCAGCAAACGCTATATCGCGTTGGCACTTTCCGCATGCCTACTTTTGGGTTCATTCGGTTTACTAGGTGGTAAGGGACTTAATTTGGGTATCGACTTTTTGGGCGGTATTCTTATGGAGGTGAAAACCAAAGGTCCCGCCGATGTAGGCGTGCTTCGCAGTAAGATTGGGTCGCTAGGCTTGGGCGAGGNTTCCATTCAAGAATTTGGTGCTCCGGACGATGTGTTAATCCGCGTTCAACGCCAAGAAGGCGGTGATAAACAACAACAAGAAGCCGTTAAAATCATTTCTGATGCCATCGTGGATGATGTGATTGAGTTCCGTAGAACTGAAACAGTTGGTCCGACCGTGGGGAGTGAGCTGAAACAGTCTGCCATCTTGGCGATTTTAATGTCTATCGGTGCGATCTTGCTCTATGTGTGGTTCCGTTTTGAATGGCAGTTTGGTTTGGGCGCGATAATAGCGCTTACCCATGATGTCATCACAACTCTTGGGCTGTTTGCACTATTAAACCTAGAATTTAATCTTGCATCTGTAGCGGCTCTTTTGACCATTGCGGGCTACTCTATTAACGATACCGTTGTCATTTACGACCGCGTGCGTGAAAATATGCGCAAATACAAAAAAATGCCGCTTACTGAACTTTTTAATAAATCTGTCAATGAAACTTTGGCCCGCACGGTGATGACTAGTGTGACAACTTTATTAGCACTGACGGCGTTGCTGGTTTTTGGCGGTGAGGTTATTCGCGGCTTTTCCATAGCGCTCATATGGGGTGTATTAATCGGTACCTATTCATCGGTTGCCTTAGCTGTGCCGATGCTACTTTACTTAAAAGTTCAACGTGCGGATGATACGGAGAATGCCGCAGAAGCTGCTTCTTAAAGCTGTAGACAAGACGTGGACGTAACGCCGCTCATTCCAGACGGTTTTCAGCTCATAGATAGTTATGGGCCGGGGCAATTTCGTGTGGCTGGCGACCTATGGCACCAAGCAATTATTGTTATACCTGAGCAGACCGTGAAATGGTCGTTGCAATCGGTTGGAGAGTTGACGGTGGAATCTCTTTCGCCGGTATATGATGCGGATCCTGCTATTGAAATTCTGCTGATTGGATGTGGTGACCGGATGGCTATGGTGCCTGCTGCGTTCAAACAGCAATGCCGTGCGAAAGGTTTTGGGGTCGACACCATGGATACTGGCGCTGCTTGTCGGACCTATAATGTTCTGATGGCGGAGGGAAGGCGGGTAGCCGCGGCTTTGTTACCACTCAGAGCATAAAAAAACGGGACCCTAGGGCCCCGTTTCTTAGCGAGTTGGTAATCTTCGATACTAGATATTAAGCTACCCTCCATACAAGTTCTGCGCGCCAACCATGCAAAAGAGCATCGGAATAGAGAGCAGAGTATTTGTGCGCGAGAATAGCATTGCTCTTCGTGCGCAGGCGGCCTTCTCGTCAGCATCAGCTTCAACCATGCCCAGTGCTTTTTGCTGGGCGGGCCAAATGACGAACCAAACGTTAATGAACATGATGATACCGAGCCACATTCCTATACCAATCAAGGTTATGGCGAGTGCTGGCTCTTTTAAGTTCAAACCCAGAGACATTGCGTCAGCAAGATATCCATTCAAGTGGGCCAAAATCAGACCTGTCAGAAGTGTGGCCATCGCACCCCAGCGGAACCACCATAGTGCTGCTGGAGCGATCACTTTGCCTATAGCTGGTTTTTGGTCGTCAGGAATGTTCGGCATGTTCGGGATTTGCACGAAATTGAAATACCACAAAATGCCGATCCACATTACACCGGACAAGACATGCAGCCAGCGGAGTAGAAATTTTGCGAATTCTGGGTGGGCGTATCCGCCAGAGTAATAGAGATAAAATGGGACCAACGACAGGATAAAACCGGCGATGATCGTGTTGCGTAAGCTTGTGAGTATTGCAGCCATGATGGAGTATTCTCCCCCTAATATTAATCAGACACAGCGAAATTAAATCGCCTTCGCATTCCACCACTACCAGAGGATAGCCTGCGAATCACGTGAAACCTTAGGCGGAAAAGAGGATATTGGGAAGGCCCCAATTTCTAAACTGGGGCCTGAATTTAAGCCTCATCCTTGCTAAAGTGCGTACATGGTTTGGACGACACAGGATATTTATTGCCGAGATCTCGTGCGCGCTAATGATTGGGAGCGTTACTTGGTGAGCTTGTTTGCTCCCGCTACATATCGCGCCTCCCTATGGGCTATTTATGCGTTTAACCATGAGGTTGCAAAAATCCGTGAAACCGTATCGGAAACGATGCTGGGCGAAATTCGCCTGCAATGGTGGCGTGAAGCTATCGAAGGTATCTATACGGGTACACCGCGGGAGCATCAGGTGGTGCTCGCACTGGCAAGTGCAGTTGAGCGCGGAGATCTGCCACGCGAGCAATTTGATGCATTGATAAACGCGCGTGCAAAGGATTTGAAAGATATACCGTTTAAGACTACGACAAATTATATGGAGTATTTGGAACAGTCCTCGGCGCCACTGCATATCCTGGCGTTACGCTGTTTGGCAGTAGAGCAGGATGCCGCCTCTGAATGTGCTACAAAAGTTGGGACGGCCTATGCCTTAGTGGGTGTCTTAAGGTCAGCGCCATTCTTTTTTCGACAGAACCGCATCCCTTTCCCTAAAGATCTTTTGGATGAGTATCTTATTACTGAGCGTTCACTCTTTGCGTTAAGACCGATTAAGGAACTTACTAGTATGGTATCGGTTCTCGCCGCTAAGGCGGAGACGTTATTAAATGATGCTAAAAAGATCAGTATTAGCCGCGCTGCACGTCCTGCGGTGCTAGCGGCAGCACAAGCGTCGTGGCATCTAACACGATTAAAGAAAGCTGGATACGATCCTTATGATACGAGAGTATCGGCTTCCATCCCGTTTCATGAGCTACGGCTAGCGATGAAGATGTGTCTAGGGAAATGGAGCTGAAGTTGAAGATATTCCGCGCTAAACCGGTATTTATTCGGCGGCGTCTTGCGTATGAAGCATTCCGCTAAGCCATCCTTCTAAATCATTAAGCGCGCGTGTGGCATAAGCTAGTTTCCGTTCACGGCCTTTTATCTTTCGTTTACCTTCTGGAGTAGGGGGCGGCGGAAAAAGACCAAAATTGACGTTCATTGGTTGGAAGGTGTCCGCATCTGCGCCGCCGGTGATATGGCCCAGCAGTGCGCCCAGTCCCGTTGTGATTGGCGGTGCTTTCATTATCTGGCCTTTGCGTTCAGCAGCCGCAAACCGCCCAGCCAAAAGTCCTATGGCGGCGGATTCAATATAACCCTCGACGCCGGTTATCTGTCCCGCAAAGCGCAGCCGCGGCGTAGAGCGCAGCCGCAGGTATTCGTCCAGTAAACGGGGACTATTGATGAAGGTATTACGGTGTAGTCCACCTAGCCGCGCAAAACGGGCATTCTCTAGACCGGGAATTGTGCGAAAGATCCGTGTCTGCTCCCCATAAGTTAGCTTGGTCTGGAAGCCGACCATATTAAATAGTGTGCCTAGTGCATTGTCCTGGCGTAACTGTACGATGGCATGGTCCTTTACCGTGGGATTATGGGGATTGGTAAGACCCACAGGCTTCATCGGTCCATATCGGAGCGTTTCCGGTCCTCGGGCGGCCATCACCTCAATGGGAAGGCAGCCTTCGAAATAGGGTGTGCTCTCTTCCCAGTCCTTAAAGTCAGTTTTTTTGCCTGTGATCAGGGCATCAATGAAGGCCAGGTATTGTGCATTATCCATGGGTAGGTTGACATAATCTTTGCCGTTGCCACCGTCGGAAGTTTTGTCATAGCGCGATTGAAACCAGGCTTTCCCAAAATCGATACTATCCCTATAAATAATCGGGGCGATAGCATCGAAAAAGGCAAGAGCACCTTCTCCGGTTAGATCTAAGATGGCCTTGCTTAAGCTTGGCGAAGTAAGGGGCCCTGTTGCTATGATCACACTATCCCATTCTTTTGGTGGCATGCCTACTACTTCACCGCGCTCAACAGTCACTAACGGCTCTTGCTCTAGAGCCTCAGTAACCGCAGCACTAAAGCCGTCACGGTCTACCGCTAACGCACCACCCGCGGGAACCTTATGTGCATCGCCTGCAGCCAATATCAATGACCCGCAACGCCGCATTTCTTCGTGCAACACACCGACCGCGTTAGCCGTCGCATCATCGGAACGAAAGGAGTTTGAGCAGACCAATTCCGCCAACCCGTCAGTATTATGCGCGTCTGTCCCGCGTTCCGGGCGCATTTCGTGCAACACTACAGGCAGCTTAGCTCGTGTAATCTGCCAAGCGGCCTCCGAGCCTGCGAGCCCGCCGCCAATGATGTGGATGGGCGATATCTGATTAATCATGCTAAAGGAATTAGCACGACTTTACATACTGAGTTAAAAAAAATGAGAGGTCATTCATGGACCGTTATATTCGCGACGACCTTGCCGATATTCTACTCGGCATCGAGTATGACAATTTACCCGAAGATGTGATTGCTTTTACCAAACGCGTGATCCTGGACACTATGGCGTGCGCGATGGGAGGCTATGACGGGTCACCGACAAAGATTGTACGGGGCTATGTGGATCTTTATGCAGCGGCAGGAGAGTCTACTATTCTTTGCGATGGGGGCAAGACTAATAGAGTGCTGGCAACATTTGCTAATGGCACAGCTCTTCGTTACCTCGATCATAATGACTATTGTTATCGTCGTGATCCGTCACACGCGAGTGGTAATATTGCTGCAGCGTTGGCGGTTGCAGAAGCGGAAGGCTTAAGCGGACGAGATGTTATATTAGGCACAGTAGTTGGTTACGAAATGCAGCTCCGGCTCAATCATCATTGCGGCTCCACTTGGGAGCGCGGTTGGGCGAGTGCAACAAATCTAGCTATGTCAGGTGCAGCATTAACTTCGAAATTGATGGGGCTAGATGCAACACAAACCGCAAATGCAATTGCCGTGGCGGGTAGTCACAATAATACGCTGACTGAATCTAAACACGGTAACATTCCAATGTTGAAAGCAACATCAGAGCCGTATATCTGTAAATCTGGTGTTGAGGCGGCACTGATGGCAGCTAATGGACTTACCGGTCCCGAGCAGATTTTTGAAGGTCGTTGGGGTTGGATCCCTGTCATTGCCGGTAAGGCAGACGTTGAAGCATTCACTACCCCGATAAATGATCATTATATGATTACCGAAACCTGCCTAAAGCCTTATGCGGCTGAGATGATGACACAGTCCTCCATCCAGGCGGCGATTGATCTGGTTAACGAGTATGAATTTGATCCGCTTGAGGCGAAGCATATCGAGGCGCGCTATCATGATTTTGCACTCAAAAAACCTTCCTGGGACCCGAAGAAATTTAACCCGCAAGACCGCGAGACTGCCGATCATAGTTTTCCGTATTGTATAGCGGTTTCATTGTTGGATCGTGCATGCGGGGCTGAACAGTTCACCGATCAGAAATTAAAAGATGTTGATGTAAGGGCGGTTATGTCTAAGATTGAGCTAACTATCGACGATAGCCTAACAAAACTGTTGCCGGAAAAATTCGGTACTGCGATCAAAGTCACTATGCCCGATGGCACTGTGTTTGAAAAAATCTGCGAAACCCCGCCAGGCCATCCGGAAAACCCCATGAGCGATTTGGAAATCGAGGCTAAGTTTCGTAGATTGTCCAAGCACCTTATGAATGCAGGTCAAATGGACCGGGCAATCGCGGCATGCTGGAATATTGATCAATGCGAAGATCTTGGAGCCTTTACCGCACTATTTACTATTTAACTTAGTGCCTGAATACTTGATGTTTTTAAAAAAACTAAGACGCTTTTCTATGTTTTCGTTTTTGGCGCGCCCCTAACAACTGCCGTAAGAATTTACCGGTATAGCTGACATCGACTTGGGAGATTTCTTCGGGCGTTCCGCAGGCGACTAATTTGCCGCCTTTGTCACCACCTTCTGGCCCTAAATCGATTACGTAGTCTGCGGTTTTAATAACGTCCAGGTTATGTTCAATCACCACGACTGTATTACCGGTGCTGACAAGCGTATGGAGGACTTCAAGAAGTTTTTTAATATCCTCGAAATGTAGGCCTGTTGTGGGCTCGTCAAGAATATAAAGTGTTCGTCCGGTGGCGCGCTTTGCTAGTTCTTTTGCAAGCTTGACCCGTTGTGCTTCACCACCTGAAAGGGTGGTCGCCTGCTGGCCAATTTGCACATAGCCTAGGCCTACTCGATTGAGGGTTTCAAGTTTGTCGCGTATCGACGGTACGGCGGAGAAAAACTCTGCACCCTCTTCAACAGTCATCGCGAGAACATCGGCAATAGATTTGTCTTTATAACGGACTTCTAATGTTTCGCGGTTATAGCGTTTGCCTTTGCATGCATCACACTGGACATATACATCGGGTAAAAAATGCATTTCAATTTTGATAACACCATCACCCTGACATGCTTCGCACCTGCCGCCTTTCACGTTAAAAGAAAAGCGACCCGGCGCATATCCGCGTGCTTTGGCTTCGGGTAATCCGGCATACCATTCTCGGATCGGCGTAAACGCTCCGGTATAGGTTGCCGGGTTAGAGCGTGGTGTGCGCCCAATTGGAGATTGGTCTATATCAATAATTTTGTCGAGATGTTCAAGGCCTTCAATTTTTGTATGGACGCCGGGGACGGCCCGTGCACCATTGAGCCGCCGGGCAAGTGACCGATATAGCGTCTCAATGGTGAGTGTGGATTTACCACTTCCTGATACGCCGGTGACGCAGGTGAAAGTACCTAGAGGGAAATCTACAGATATATTCTTCAGATTATTGGTTGTTGCCCCTTCGATCCGGAGTTTAGGAGCAGTCCTTGCCTCACGCCTTTCTTGCGGTACGACAATTTGCCTAAATCCAGTCAAATATTGTCCAGTTAGGCTTTCGGGCGCTTTCATTACTTCCTCCGGCGTACCAAAAGCAACCAAATGCCCTCCATGGCGCCCAGCGCCTGGGCCGAGATCGACCAAATAATCAGCTGCGCGCATCGCCTCTTCGTCATGCTCAACGACGATGACCGTGTTGCCGAGATCTCGAAGGTGTTGCAATGTCTCGAGCAATCGACTGTTGTCGCGCGGATGCAGGCCAATTGAGGGTTCATCAAGAACGTAGAGGACACCCATAAGTCCGGAACCAATTTGCGACGCAAGCCTAATACGTTGGCTTTCACCGCCTGATAAAGTACCTGAACTACGATCTAGCGTCAGGTATTCCAGCCCTACATTTGCCAAGAATCCTAAACGCTCGCGTATTTCTTTCAGAATTCGTTCGGCGATATGTTTTTGATTCTTAGTGAGTGTCTTCTCAACAGAAGAAAACCATTCGACGGCTTGGCCGATATCATAAGTACAAATTTCGCTAATATTTAGGCCGTTGATTTTGACGGCGAGTGCTTCGGGTTTTAGACGGGCGCCCCCGCATTTTGCGCAAGGGTTTTTGGTTTGATAGCGTTCTAATTCATCGCGGGTCCATGAGGAGTCCGTTTCTCGCCAACGACGAGCCATATTGGGAATGACACCCTCAAATGGTTTGTTCGTTTTATAATTTCGAAGTCCATCGTTATATTCCATCGTCACATTGTCTTTACCGGTACCAAATAATATCGCTTGTTGGGCCATTTCAGTCAGGTCAGAAAAGGCGGTTGTCATGTTGAAATCAAAATGTCGAGCAAGACTTTCAAGAGTTTGCCGGTAGTAAGGCGAGCTTGAGTTGAGCCAAGGCGCGATGGCTCCATCCGCAAGCGTCTTGGACCTATCGGGAACAATTAAATCTTCATCGAAAGTCATTGTTGTGCCGAGGCCATCACAGGCGGGGCAGGCCCCGAAGGGATTGTTAAATGAAAACAATCTTGGTTCTATTTCGTCGATAGTGAAACCGGAAACGGGGCAGGCAAAACGTGCAGAAAAGATTGTTCTTTCACCGTTGTCGGCGTTTTCCGCTATTGCAATCCCGTCGGTTAAGTCTAACGCTGTTTCCAGAGAATCTGCTAAACGTTCGGCCAAATCGCTTCTTAAGACCACCCGGTCAACAACCACCTCAATATCGTGTTTGCGCTTTTTATCGATCGCAGGTGTTTCGTCCAATTCGAATAAATCACCGTCAATTTTAACCCGCTGAAAACCGCGCTTTTGTAAATCCTTCAGTTCGCGACGGTACTCTCCTTTACGTCCTCGGATGATCGGCGCTAATAAATAGAGCCGAGTGCCATCTTCCATGGCCATAAGCTTGTCGACCATTTGACTGATTGTTTGGCTCTCGATCGGGAGTCCCGTAGCAGGAGAGTATGGCGTGCCGACGCGGGCGAACAGGAGCCTGAGATAATCGTAGATCTCGGTTACGGTGCCAACTGTAGAACGAGGGTTCCGGCTTGTTGTTTTTTGCTCGATAGAAATCGCTGGGGACAGACCTTCGATAGAGTCCACATCGGGTTTTTGCATCATCTCCAAAAATTGTCGTGCATAAGCCGAAAGGCTCTCCACATACCGTCGCTGCCCTTCAGCATAAACCGTATCGAAGGCAAGCGAAGACTTGCCGGAGCCTGACAAACCGGTGATGACAATTAATTTATCGCGCGGCAATTCAATGTTAAAATCTTTAAGATTATGTTCGCGGGCACCGCGGATGCTGATCGAGTCGGGCATTTTGGTTAGGAATTCCGGGATTAGGAATGATTTGAACTGGTTTGCTTTCAACGTGCAATATAGGTCCGGTGGGGGTTAGAGACGATAGTTTTATCTGTGAATTGTGTGGATAGCTCTCGGCGAGTTAAAATTGGTGGCAATTAGGCAATAATGCTGCAATCAACTCTTTGATTTAACGAGGGAACGATGGCCGGAAGCGTAAATAAAGTAATTTTGGTCGGTAATCTCGGTCGCGAGCCGGAGGTACGCACCATGCAGAATGGCGGCAAAGTCTGTAATCTTTCCGTTGCGACCTCTGAGCGCTGGAAAGACCGTAATAGTGGCGAGCAACAAGAAAAAACGGAATGGCATAGAGTTGTCGTGTTTGATGACCGTCTGGTAGATGTTGCAGAGCGTTATTTGCAAAAGGGTTCAAAGGTTTATCTTGAAGGTGAATTGCAAACGCGAAAATGGACCGACCAGAGTGGTCAGGAGAAGTATACGACGGAGGTTGTTTTACGGCGTTTTCGGGGACAACTTACCATGCTTGATTCAAGAGGTGGTGGTGCCGGTGCAGGTAGCGGATATGATGCACCACAAGAATACTCGCCGCCTCAAGATGCCGGTCCAGCGCCAGCTGGGGGTAGTGAGTTAGATGATGAGATACCCTTTTAGTCGTTTATTCATTTGCTGTTTATGAATTTGGATAACACCCTATCCTTACTGGGCTGCAGAGCTGAAACGCCGAGTCATTTGTAATAGAATAGTGCGCTATCGCTATTCTGTGGGAAGGACCAAGGGTTGCAGATTTGTTGGTATTGGGATCTGCAACGAATGATATTTCCCTGTTCTCATCTCAGGTCATAATATAAAAAAACCTCAATACGGGCGTGTTCGAATTTACGGGAAAGAGATCAGTCTGACTTTAAATCAACAGGCTGGTGCTGTGGAAAGGCCGAGCCGAAATATTGGTAATATGAGGTTTATGGCTCGACTTCAATTCGGGCTTTCGTGTCAGCTCTGTCAGATAACGAAGAGAAAGAGTGCTCTTTTCAGCTGACCTACTTGTTATAGGGTCATAGGTCGGCGTGGCTCGTGTATTTTGCCGATGAATTATTGTGTTAAAGCAATTTTAATTTGTCTTTTTCTTAATTCTCCATCATCTCAGCATATTGTCGCCTTATTCCAGTTATATTGATGGATATAATAATTATCTATGTGTTTTTAGACAATAAAAATATAATATATAAAAATATATTATATTATATGTGTATATAAAAATGGTATTATATATTTTTTATTTATATAAAAATCGTATTATACATTTGAAAATATACATTGAAATTTTATTATTTATTTTGGAAGGTAAATATGAAGAAGTTTCAGTTTGTAATAGTATTATTACTAGTGGGAATTCTTGGTGCTTGCACAACACCGCACGCAGATTATGTTGACGAGCGTTTGGGACTTAAAGAGGCCTGTCTCCTTTTTTTGTGTGAGAAGAAAAGGCCGACAGTAAAAGTTTCGAAAGATAAATTTCGAAAAGCCCTTTACGGCGAATATGTGGAGCTAGCAAAATCCGAAGCAAAAGACGGAGATTGGCGTTCAGCACGGTTTTTTGTTGATAAGGCTATTTCTGCTGCAAATAGCAGCGAAGGTCCCGATGTTGGTGGTAACAATATTGGTAAGACTGCTGCTGATACCGGTAACAAAATTAAGGGTGTAATTGGTCCTGATGTCCCGGTTTCTAGGCATTGGACCGGCATTGAATGGTTGCTTCGTCCTCTCAATCGCGAGTGGAGTAATCGAGGCTGGGGTAAAGACGAAAATGTTGCCCAGTCATACAAAGCGCTTTTAAAGGCTCTCAGGACTGATGCTCCTAAAGCCAGGCCGAAAGTCTGCGCCAAGGCACAGGTTGCTTTCGATAGCTGGCTTGAAGAATTAGAAGAATTTGTGCAGCCGGAAAAAATTAAAGCGGCCTATAAGAGGTTCAAGGAAGCATTGAAAATTTGCCAGCGGCCCATAGCCTTGAGTTTGGACCCGCGTACTTTCATTCTCTTCTTTAACCATAACAGTTCGGATTTAAATGAGGGAAGCAAGCGTATTCTCGAAGCCGTTACGAAGTATGCGAAGAAGAAAAGGGCAGCGAAATTGGTCTTAACCGGTCATACAGATACCTCGGGTAATTCTAATTATAACCAAGGACTATCCCTCAGACGTTCGAATGCGGTCTGGAGCGCGCTAATCGATCTCGGTATTCCAGCCAAGAATATGGAGGTCTTCGCGAGGGGAGAGTCTGATCCCTTAATTTCAACGGGTGACAGCGTGAAAGAGCCTCAGAACCGACGCGTTCACGTCGATATCAAATAGTAGACCAATCGGCAAGTAACGATTAGCCTGGTTCGGCATCAACGCAGGACCGGGCTAATTTTTTATGTAAATTTACCGAATCCGAATCACTTGTTAGATAAGTTTAGGTAATCGTCGAGCCCTTCAAAAAGAATAATTAAGTCATTGATAATAATAATATAATCGGCCCCTAGCGTGCCTTGTGATGTGCCGTTGGGAATGGTACTAATTTTTTGTATAAATTAGCTGTAATGCGTCCCGATTTAGTCGGCTATTTCTATTTGTAAACCTGCTTGTAAAGGTCTGATGTGAGCCAACCGCCACAGAGCGATGAACCTAGCGACTTGATGCAGATTTCTGTCGAAGAGGAGATGCGCAGCTCCTACCTTGATTACGCAATGAGCGTGATCGTGAGCCGTGCACTACCGGATGTCCGTGATGGGCTCAAACCGGTTCATCGACGGATACTCTATGCGATGAAAGAAAACGGTTATGATTCTAGTAAACCGTTTCGTAAGTCTGCTCGCATTGTTGGTGATGTCATGGGTAAATATCATCCCCATGGAGACCAGGCGATTTATGATGCCATGGTACGTATGGCCCAAGATTTCTCCATGCGGCTACCTCTGATCGAGGGGCAGGGCAATTTTGGCTCAATGGATGGCGATCCACCAGCAGCTATGCGTTATACCGAGGCGCGCCTCGCGAAGGCTGCGGAGTCTTTGCTTGACGATATTGATAAAGAAACTGTCGATTTTCAGGCCAATTACGACGATTCCACCACAGAACCAATGGTGCTTCCCGCTCGTTATCCAAACATGTTGGTCAATGGCGCGGGCGGTATTGCTGTCGGCATGGCAACGAATATACCACCGCACAATCTAGGCGAGATAATAGATGCCTGTATAGCGGCCATAGATAACCCTGAAATTACGATCAATGAAATCCTTACTATGGTTCCAGGGCCTGACTTTCCAACCGGGGGTCTGATTCTGGGACGCTCTGGTATACATTCTGCTTTCCATACAGGTCGAGGGTCTGTGGTGATGCGCGCTCGAACTCATATTGAGCCATGTGCGAAAGATCGCGAAGCCATAGTTGCCACTGAAATTCCCTATCAGGTGAATAAATCACGTTTGATGGAGCGTATCGCTGAAATAGTTCGAAACAAGACTGTCGAGGGTATTTCGGACCTTAGAGATGAATCCGACCGCGAAGGGGTTCGGGTTGTCATAGAGCTTAAACGTGAAGCCATGTCCGAAGTCGTCTTGGCGCAGCTTTTTCGCTATTCGCCGCTGCAAACGAGTTTTGGCGTAAATACGTTGGCGCTTAATAGCGGCAAGCCGGAAATGATGAATATTAAGCAAATCATTTGCGCATTTTTGGCTTTTCGAGAGGAGGTCATAAGTCGACGTACTATTTTTGAATTACGTAAGGCCCGCGAGCGGGCTCATGTCTTGGCAGGCTTATTAGTTGCTATCAGTAATTTGGATCCGGTAATCGAGCTTATCCGAAAGGCGAAAGATCCATCAAACGCGCGTGAGCAGTTGATGGCAATTGCTTGGCCAGCCAGTGATGTGGAAGCGTTTATTAAAATCATCGACGATCCGGGCCATGGGGTTGTAGAGGGCAAGTACAGCCTGTCTGAGGCGCAGGCGCGGGCCATTTTAGAGTTACGACTGCAGCGTTTGACAGGAATGGAGCGCAAAAAACTTGAGGACGAGACCCAGGAAATTGCCGGACGTATCATAGAGTATCTCGAGATTTTAAGCTCTCGGCCAAAATTATTAGACGTGCTGCGTAGCGAATTGCTGGAAATGCGTGAAGCCTATGCGACGCCGCGTCGTAGTGAAATTATCGAGGCAGAATTCGAACACGACATTGAAGACCTTATCCAACGAGAGGAGATGGTCGTAACGGTTACCCATGGTGGTTACATAAAACGGGTTCCTCTCTCTACCTATCGGTCTCAAAGACGCGGTGGTAAGGGGCGCGCAGGCATGAGCACCCGTGAAGGCGACTTCGTTTCGCAGGTATTTGTGACATCGACACACACACCGGTACTGTTTTTCACCACCCGTGGTATGGTTTTCGAGCTTAAAGTTTATAAGTTACCATTAGGTGGACCTCAGGCCCGCGGGAAAGCGATGGTAAATCTTTTGCCATTGGCGGAGGAGGAAGTGATTTCGACTATCATGCCTTTACCGGAGGATGAAGATGTTTGGGCAGAATCACAAATAATGTTTGCGACGTCAAAGGGCTCAGTGCGTCGCAATAAACTTTCAGATTTCACTAATATTAAGGCAAATGGCAAAATCGCAATGAAACTCGCTGAGGGCGATGCATTGGTTAATGCGCGTGTGTGCAGTGAAAATAATGATGTGCTTATGTCGACGCAAAACGGCATTTGTATTCGTTTCCCGGTGACTGATGTGCGCGTATTTAGCGGTCGTACGTCGACCGGTGTGCGCGGTATAAACCTCAGTGATGATGACGATGTTATTTGGATGTCCGTATTAGAGCATACCGAGAGTAGTTCGGAAGAGCGCGAGACGTTTATTCAGGCATCGCGTGCTAAGCGACGTCTTGAATCGCGAGAAAAGGATGCCTGGAAACCAGAGGATCTAGAGCGAGACCAAGAGCGTGCCAGATTGTTAGAAACGCCTGAGTTCCAGAAAATGACCGATTCAGAGCAGTTTATTCTCTCAATATCGGATGCTGGTAGAGGTCAGTTAAGCTCGGCATTTGAGTACCGGCCGGCAAAACGCGGAGGTAAAGGCGTATCCAATATGGATATTGGTAAAGAGGCAAAGGTTGTCGCTGCATTCTCGGTCGAAGACAACGATCAGATTATGCTCGTGACCAATGGTGGTAAACTCATTCGATGTCCGTTGGACGAAGTCAGCATCAAGGGAAGGGGCTCCCAAGGTGTTTCTGTGTTTAACGTGGAAGAAGATGAGAAAGTGGTATCTGTCGCGCGTCTTCGCGATATGGGCGAGGAAGAAGAGGGCGATACTGATGTTGATGAGGCCAATGACGGCAATGAAAATCACGTAACCGACGATACCGATGATTCTGAAAAGGTTGATGATTGATGGCGCAGCGAGTTGGACTGTATCCGGGGACTTTCGATCCCATTACTAACGGCCACTTAGACATTGTTGAGCGCGCTGCTGCGCACTTGGTGGACAAACTCGTCATTGCTGTGGCCATAAATGTTGGGAAGTCTCCGGTATTTTCGTTTGACGAGCGTGTGGCAATGGTCAAGAACGAAACAGCGGTCATAGCGAAAAAATATAATACGGAAATCGAAGTAAGGGGTTTTCAAAATTTGTTGGTGGATACAGCTAAAGAGTTTGGCGCTACGATGCTTATTCGTGGTTTGAGGGCAGTATCGGATTTCGACTATGAATTTCAAATGGCCTCGATGAACCGCCACTTACAACACGAGGTGGAGACTGTATTTCTCATGGCGAGCGACCGTTATCAGTTCATTGCGTCAAGTCTTGTTAAAGAGGTATGTCAACTTGGTGGAGATATTGAGCAATTCGTGCCTAAGAATGTTGCTGTGGCTTTAGGTAAAAAATATAAGTCATAGAGTTTCTTGGCTGATCAGGGCAAAGGCTCTTTTCTTTGCTTTTGGATTTTTGACTACACGGGTTCTAGCGGCTATTTAGCTCCACATTTGACCATTAAATAAATCTTTAGAGATTTATGCAATCTTCCAATGATTACATTTTAGCGATTTACTCATGGTGAGCCAAAGATGATGATAAACTCTTAAATTATCGCGCTGGTGGTTGGGGGTTATTTGCTGGATTGGTATCGATCTTCGACATTTTGGCAATAAACTTTTTATCAGTCATCAGCTTCAAATCTGCCTCAAGTGCATCGGCCTTACTCTTTGAGTAGACTTCATCTCCTTCAATATGAAGGGTGAAGGCTTTGATGTATTTTGCTTTCTTTACAGGATCCTCAATGGTCTCTTTTGTCCAAGCATAAAGTGGATATTTGTCTTCACCGAATTGCTCAGCTTCTGCAACATAGTTGGCGAAGGCATCAAATTGACAAACTAGTGTAGAATTATGCTTTTTCAGGATGTCTGTTAATGGCCCTAGGCTGGGATGCTCCGGGTTTTGCCGCGCTAGTTCCGAAAGCCTGTCATCGAGGCCAATTCGTATTTGGTATTGCCAGTTATCGCTCAAAAAATTTCTCCTATGGCTCCATCAATCTATCGATCATAAACCTCAGGATTAATTAGAAATTGTTGCTCGGGACGCCCGCCCTCCAGAATACGGCAAGTTGTTTCGGCAGCCTGGCGTGCGGTGATGCGTATGACGGAAT
This sequence comes from Rhodospirillaceae bacterium, assembly GCA_002715005.1. GTDB lineage: Bacteria > Pseudomonadota > Alphaproteobacteria > UBA8366 > UBA8366. The sequence continues at coordinate 9,808 of PAXN01000008.1, read as the reverse complement.
GTGTCCGCGATGAAACATGAGGGGTCATAACCAAGTTAGGTGCCTTCAGTAACGGGTTATTTGATAATATTGGCTCCGGATCAAATACATCAAGCCCTGCACCGGCAATTTCACCGTTTTCGAGTGCTGCGGCCAGCGCAAATTCATCGACTACTGTTCCGCGGCCCGTATTAATAAACAATGCCGAGGGCTTCATTTTGGAAAATGTTGCTTTATTGAAAAGGTGGTGATTTTCATCACGTCCTGGAGTGTGGACACTTACAACATCAGCTTTCTCCAGTAAGGCATCCAGCGTATTGATCCGTTCAATATCATCGTCAAAAGCCTCGTCCGGCGCATGGGGGCTGTAGGCGCAGAGTTTAGCCCCAAATGGCCGGGCCATATTCGCAACACGGCGGCCTATATTCCCCAGACCGACAACCCCGAATACTTGTCCTGCCAAGCCGTCTACCCGGTATGCATTTTGTGACCATATACCCTGTTTCATTTCCCGATCTAGAGGAACGATCCGTCGCACTACTACTAAAACTAAAGAGAAAGCTAGTTCAGCTGCCGCTTGTGCATTTATGCCTGCGCCGTTGCAGACAATAATACCACGCTCGGTTGCCGCGGGGATATCGATAGAATCGAGACCGACACCAACTTTGACGATACATTTAAGATTTTCAGATGCATCCATTACCGCTGCTGTGACCTTTGCTCGTCTAACAACGATGGCATCAACCTGCTCCCGAGAGGCAGATTCTATGAGTTCATTTTCAGGTGATGGATTATTGGAATCAATGACTTGGATATTGCGTTCTTCGAAATATTGCATCCCAGATTTACCGATACCGTCGGCTGTAATCAGTACTTTTTTGTTCATTTTATTATTCAATATCCAGTCCTAATTTACTGATTTTATGACAGTTTCTGACCATTCGCGCATAAAGCGTTCCTTGTCTGGGAAGTGGACACTCATCCAGAAATGCCGCGCACCAGCTTCTGCGGCCTCTTTGATTTTGTGCGCGCAGTCATCGGGCGTTCCCACAATGGCGAAACGATCAGCCAGATATTCTGCAAGGCCAAGTTCTTTAACCAGTTTGCCGTTATCGTTGCCCGGAATTTGGTGCTGTTCAAATTTATATTCCCGATAAACCTGCTCAATAAGAGGGATCATATTTTCAGGTATATGTTTACCTTGGGTTGTAAAACGCCCGAGATGCTTCGCGCCTGATGCTAAAGAATGAAGAATATTTTCAATAGCCTCGTCCTTGGTAGAGGCGACATTTACCCAGGGAAACCAGGTTTTGTCGATCTTATCAAAATCCCGCCCGGCGCGTTCGGCGCCACGTCGAATGCAGTTAAGGGCATCTTCTATGACCTCAGGCAAAAGACCGGTTTGAATAATTACGCCATCTGCAACCTCACCCGCAAGTTCCAGTGTTTTAGGGCCCGACGCTGCAACATAAAGTGGAATATCCGCATGACCCCAGGTTAAGCGCGCTGTTTCACCCTGAAAAATAGTTTCTCCTGTTGTCAAAAGCTCCCGAATAGCTGAGGTATAGGCTTTCGTCTGGGCCATGTTGGCCGGTTTAACGCCTGCATTGTGGACGGAACTATCGCCAGTGCCGATCCCGAGTAGAGCTCTGCCCGGTGCTATTTCTTCTAAAGTTGCGACCCCGGAGGCAGAAATAGCGGGATGACGGGTAATTGGGTTAATCACACGGGGGCCAACCTTAACCCGTTCTGTATTTTGCAGTGCTACGGCACAAGCCAAGAAAGCTTCGCGATAAAGAGATTGTGAATCACCAATGCCAACGGCGTTGAAGCCACATGCTTCTGCGGTTTTACACCAAGAAACAAACTCGTCGAGCGCATTTGGGAGGAGGGTTACGGCGAAACCGATTTTTTCTTCTGAGTAGAGATACATGGTTAGCAACCTGTCTTTTTTAGATTAAGAATGATGGGCGACCTATCGGTGCCCTCCGGTGATACGGATTAAGTCAGTGGCTTTATCGTGCGGTGTACAGGATATATTTCTTTGCCGCTTTTTTTAAACATAGTCATTTGAATTGACCAGAGTGCAGAACAAAAGCAGCCTTGCCTGCGCTATGACGTTATACGGATTAGCAAACATACGGTCGTGTTTTGCTCATTGAGTATCCGTAAGAACGCTATGACCGTAATTGAAAATTTAAATCGAAATTCAGGGAAAGGCTATTGGTCTAATAGGCAATTTTAAGGCTACAGGGGAGGCAGAGCCTTGTCTCCTGCAGCAGCTGGCTGNGTAAAACTGCCATTATTTGGTTGACGTGTTGCTACGGTAATAGAAATTGTAGAGCCNCCTAATCGGTCCGGGGCAATCTGAACAGTAGCCGTNCGGTTCTGGCGAACAAATGTCAGCACACTTGTCGTTGTTAAAACACTTGCCACTTCTTGCCAACCGAGTGGAGGCATTTCTTGCTGATAGAATGCGAAAATTTTGCCGAGGTTCGGTTTGGCTTTCAAAACTAAACGACCCGTCCAAACATCTTTGCTACTTAAAACTAAAGATTGACTAGCATCGAACTTTGACCCCGCCGGAATGGGGATGTCCGTTGTCGGCTGAAAGCTAGCGATTTCTGTATTGCCAGATGTACCTGGCGCGGTCGGTATCGTAATATCCGTACCCAAACAGCCACCGATTATTAGAGTAATTGAAAATATTGGCAGCAATAGGCNCTTTGTCGGTAGTTTTTTTTGAATTTTCATCTCAATAACTTGCCGTTCTCTCATTGAAAGTGATTAAACTTGACCGGCCGTTTCCCATTCTGAGATTCTTTCTAACATTCTGCATCTTCTAGCCAAGTAGCCCGGATGAATAATTCTGCCGATTGTATTGAGTTGACGCCTCGTCCTGACATATTTGAATGCCTACCGATTATAATTTTATCTCCAGATCCAATTTTTCGATCGTTTGTCATCTNCATCCTCGGTGCTAAATTCATCCCAAATATGGCATAACTCAAATATGACTGCGAAATAATNCAGCTNTTTCCTTGTAGACTTTGACAATTACATTAAAAGAAATTGAAAATTTCATTAAAATTGGCAAGGCTAGGTTAATTTTAATAAAGTAAAAGAAAGTAAATATCAAGTATGGATACTGAAATATCTAAGATAATGGCTAACGATGAGAAATATCTAGCCACTCTAAACCCAGTTGACCGCGCAATAGCGAGCCGTTTTTCTGCACGAGCTTTTCTCAAGACACCAGTGGAACAGTCTGAAATTGAACATTTATTAGAAGTTGCCGGTTGGGCGCCCAGCGGCACGAATATGCAGCCATGGCAAGTGTACGTTACGTCGGGAGTTGTTCAGAAAAATTTATCAGATGCTATCTGCAAAGCGTTTTTTAGCGGCGAAAAGGGGCATGACCGGGGTTGGAAATACTACCCTGATGAATTTTTCGAACCCTATAAAGGTCGTCGCCGGGCTTGTGGAATTGGTCTTTATCAGACGCTTGGCATCGGTAAGGGCGAAACAGAAAAAATGAAGCAACAGCGCGCTCGTAACTACAAGTTTTTTGATGCCCCGGTGGGGATGATCATCACAATTCATCAAGATTTGGAAGTTGGTAGTTGGATGGATTTAGGCATGTTTCTGCAGAACGTCATGGTTTCTGCGCGCGGGCAAGGCTTGCACACTTGCCCGCAAGCGGCGTTCAGCGACTATCACAAAATTATTCGCTCTCATCTAAATATACCAGATGATGAAATCGTAGTTTGTGGCATGTCGTTGGGTTATGGAGACCCAGATGCCGTCGTAAATAGTTTTAGGCCAGAGCGTGAGCCTGTTTCCAGTTATGCGCGTTTTATCGGCTTTGAAGGATAATAAAGGTATGGGAGAGACAGCTTTAATTGTTGGGGCCGGTAGTGGATTAAGCGCATCCTTTGCTCGCCGTTTAGCGAGGGAAAACATTCGCGTTGCCCTTGCAGCACGCGATACCGATAAATTGTCGAACTTAGCGAGTGAAATTGACGCCCAGTGTTTCGCCTGTAACTGCTCAGATCCAGTTGAAGTGGGCGGATTATATGAATGGTTCGACAAAGAATTCGGCATTCCTTCACTCGTATTGTTTAACGCGAGTAGCAGGGTCCGGGGCTCTGTGGAGGAGCTTGATCCGATTGCTGTGCGGGACGCGATAATAACGACATGTTATGGAGGCTTTTTGGTGGCGCAAGGTGCTGCTCGTCGAATGCTAAACGCAGGTGCAGGGACAATTTTGCTGAGCGGTGCTTCCGCGAGTGTAAAGGGGTATCCGCAATCCTCCACCTTTGCCATGGGTAAGTTCGGTCTCAGAGGCCTTGCGCAAAGCATGGCGCGTGAGTTAGCACCTAAGAATATTCATGTTGCGCATTTCGTGATCGATGGCGGCATTAGCAAAGGACCGAATGACCGACGGTTAGAGGGCAAAGCCGAGGATGGATTACTCGACCCAGATGCCATTGCTGAATCTTACTATCAGGTCTTTCGGCAACATCGTAGTGCCTGGACCTGGGAATTGGCGCTACGTCCTTGGGTAGAAAGTTTCTAAATTTCCAGTTGCGTTTTGGCCAATAGGGATGTCACCGATTTCTGTTTGGCTAGGCTTTTAAGATCTGTAAATAGATTTTCCGCTTTATTCTCTGTAAGAGAGCTCACAGCACAATCCAGAAACTTTGTTCTCAGTTCTTTGCCTGACATGGGGTTACTTGGTCCGCGCGCAATCATATGCTCAATCTTTGCATGATGCCGCTGGCCATGCGTTGTCGTTATGACCACCTCGCCACCATATTTATTAGCCCAACTGGCATCCATGTCTGGATGTGCTTTAGCATGCACACGAGCCATCAGGGCTCGTATATTTGGTGCTTTTGTGGCGCCATCTGAGAAATGGCTGAGTTTGGGCCAGCCGTCCGTCAAGGTTCGGGCGAGTAGGTAGTGAATACTCCATTTTGCTTCCAGTCCCGAATGAGGATCTGGTCTGTTGATATGGTCGTGACGGCTTTGTTCGCTGAGGACATCGATTCGCTCGATCCTCTCAATACTAAGTGAGTGTTCGGCGACCAGTGAGCGGACCATTTCTATGAATGGATGGGTGTGGGCACCACTGGGGTAAAGTTTTAGGCAGACGCCCGGATCAAGAACTTCTGGTGGATCGTACCACTTTTCCAATGCGCGTTCTGGCCTTGCGATGTCGGTGCCCAGGAATACATCGAAGAACCCTTGGCCAGCTTCAAAAGCCAGTGTGTTAGCCGTAAAGCCCTCTTTTGCCGCTAGCGCAGCAAATATGGCGTTTCGGCCTGCGTGACCCGCATGCAACGGTTTGGTCATGGTGCCAAAATTAGCCCGAATACCTGATGCCAGGGATGTTGCAATGGATAGGGCTTGCGCGGTGATAGTTGTGTCATATTTCAGCAATGTACAACAGGCGGCGACCGCTCCGAATATCCCAATAGTCGCGGTACCGTGCCACCCTTTATCGTGGTGGGCGTAGGTGACAGCGCGGCCGAGTTTGCAGGCTGTTTCAAATCCGANGAGGTAGGCTCTAAGAATTTCGTATCCGCTTGCATTAGTTTGTTCGCCGAGTGCGAATAGGGAAGGTACCAAAGCGACAGAAGGATGCCCCATCATGTTTTGGGCCATATCGTCAAAATCGAGCGCGTGTGCGGCGGTACCGTTTAATAACGCCGCATTTAGAGGATCGCACTGTTGGCTTCCGCCGATGATGTGGCACGGGCCTTGCCCTAAGGATGCTGTGCTGGCGATGATTTTTGCCGTATCCGTGACTGCGCCAGCAAGAGTAACACCTACTGTATCGAGAATTGCTTGCGTGGCGGCTTCAAGACATGCATCCGAAAATGCATTCGGTGCAGGTGAGCGAATATGTTCGGCGAGGTGGTTAGCGAACGTCATCAATTTTAGGGGTTAGCATAGATTTTTCGCGCAAATAAAAAAAGAAAAGGGGGAAGGCTCGCAAGGAACCTTCCCCCATTAACATAGAGTACTATGTCAGATTATTTCTTTAGACTGGTCCAATAAGATGCGGCCGCACCCTTGAGTGCTTTGCCCATATACTTTTTGCACCATTTGATGTCACTGCCTTGCCCCACCTTTTCTTCCAACTCTTGGAGGTAGCAATCCCAACCAGCCTGTGCTTTAGCCATGTTTTTCGGATCAAACTTCAAACCGCCGCGCTCTTTCATCGTCTTCAGACGTTGAAGACCACCCTTGGCTTTCTTCCAGTCTTTTTTGCCAATCTTGCGTTGCTTGCGCGTATCTGGTTTCGGCGCGTTACCGCTTGCGGCTTGGGCAGCTTTATTAGCGAAATAGCGGGCGTCAGGATGATCGCCTTCTTTAGCTTCTCTTTTCGCAAGCTTGATATATTCACTGTGCAGCGTTTTTGTGAACGTGCCACCCTTTGGTGACAAAGCCGCCGCNTTATCAATCTCGTTCGAAGAGGTGATAACACAAGCGTTTAGGCCCATCGCTAAACACCCTGCGGCTAGAATTTTAAAAATTCGCATAGTTTCTTCCCTCGTATCAAAGTTGTGTATCAAACGATACAATAACTAAATTCTTTTTCAATAAGCATGAAATCTAAATTTCGCACGGTATTTGTTTGAAAGCCAGTACGAATTTTATTTTCCTTGCAAGTAATCCCGCAAAGATTCTGCCTATTTCCGTGAGCATGAGTTAACGGATTCTGTGTTCGAGTGCAATTGATTACGTAACTTTTTTAATTCTTTTGCAAAGCATGATGCCAAATTAGCCTATTTCTGCGGGACGAAAGCGCAAAGTAATGGCTCAAGCGTACCTCGTATAACCTTTATGATTTGCTCACCATTTAACACTTGTAACGAAACAAGGGCTCAGAGGATCTTATAAAATCGCCTCTAAGACTTTTATATAAATGGTGGGTCGGCAGGGATTCGAACCCTGGACCTACGGATTAAAAGTCCGTTGCTCTACCAACTGAGCTACCGACCCAACACATTGCGTGGCGGAACTTACGGAAGCCTAACCAAGTGGTCAATGAAAGAACGGAGGGTGTGAAAATTTTTCGGCATTAAAAAAACGGCTGCCGATTGCGACCGATTTTAAATTTGCTAGTTGAGTACTAGAAAAGCCCTGGTAATCCCGTACCGATGGGTAGTGTGAAGGCCACCGAACCGAGAAAGAGCGGTACGGCTATCAAAATTGCTTTTAATGCGGTCATTTTACGGCTCCTTTCAATTATCTACTTCAGAGGTTGTCCTCTGCATTGGTTGGAGAATACGAAAATGAAGAAAGAACATCAGTGACAATGGTCACAGAATGAGAATTTTTAGTCTATGATATAAATAGTATATTTAGATTCTGCGGAATTCTTCTACTATATCGTGAAGCACTTCCAGATCATTAATGATCAACGCATTATCTTTGCGTTCCATTAATTTTCGCTTTGTAAGATCGCTGAATACGCGTGCGACGGTTTCGCGCGTTGTTGAGACGCGGCTTGCAACGTCGCCATGGATGGGTACGGGCTCTATTTTCGCAGTGTTGTCGTCGAGTATTTCTTCCTGGGCTAAGCGGAGTATTTCTGCATGGACCCTGTTGTGAGCGCCGATTGTGCTTAAATCCATGATCCTATCGGTAGAGGTGCGAATGATTTGAGCCATTTCCACTAATAATTCCAAGGCGATTTTAGGATATTCAAGAAGCAAATCTTTAAAAGGCTGTTGGCTTAAGGAGGCTAACACTGAATCTTCGAGTGCAACGACGTTTTCCGAACGTGGTTGATTGTCCAGTGCGGCTAACTGTCCGAAATAACCTCCGGCTGTCATCTCGTCGAATGTAATCTCGCGTCCCGACAGTGAAAAATTGACCACGCGAACCTTGCCTGAGACGATAAAGTAAACGTCGGAACTTTTACTTTGACGATCAACGATGATTTCTTGCTGACCGACCAATCGCCAATTACAGCGCTGCTCGAGCTTTTTTAAGTCACTTTCGGTCAAGCTATTGAGAAGTTTGATACCAGATAGAGACTGTGCCTTGCTGTCTCTCATGTTTCTCCCTGTCCCTTTACCTGCGTTCTAGAAGTCTATCTTCTAAATAATTGAAATTCGAATTTTTTTACTCTCTTTTCATTAACGCTACATTTTCAACTTGAATTCGCCATGCCAGAATACCTGCATTTAAAATAGAGAAAACCAGCGCTATACCCCACATTTGTAGCGCCATAGGCAGTAATGCTATCTCCAAAACTACGATTAGATAATTCGGATGCTTTATCCATCGGTAAGGACCTTTTCGTATAAGGGGCACGTCCGGGAGATCAATGATCTTAGTACTCCAATATCGTCCAAGTGAATACAGAACCCACAATCGTCCAAGCTGAACAACGCCGTATACGCCTAACAGAGGCCATATTATCAGCTCATCTACGGAATGTGTCTCCGACATAACTACAAAAGCGGCGATTGTTAAAAGCCAGCCTACGTGAATCGCTATCATTACCGGATAATGGGATTGACCAACTTCTGTGCCTCCTTCGGCGAGCAATTTTTTAGTATTGCGGTTGGAATGAACAAGTTCGCCAAGTCTCTGTAAAGCAATCGCCATTATTATCCAAAGGGTTAGGCTCATATATCATCTTTCATCAAAATAAAGCTGGCGCTGAATCCAGGACCGAGTGCTGCCATAAGAGCATTGTTCAGGGGGCCATGTGAAACTGCTTCATCAAATACGAAAAGAGCAGTTGGTGCTGACATATTACCGAATTTTTTCATTACTTTACGTGCATAGCTGAAGCCCGGTGATGGTGGCTGAATTTTTTCGTCTAAAGCATCCAATACTTTTGCGCCGCCCGGATGAAAAAGAAAAGTATCTATATCGTTAATGGCTGTAGCGTGTTGGGTTAGGAAAGAATTCAACGGGGCCATAAGTTCATTGCGTACAATGGCTGGAATATCCCGGCTGAAAAGGACGCCAAACCCGTCATTTTCGATGTCCCAGCCCATAACTCTCAAAGAAGCAGGCCAAATGTATTCTCCGGAGGCTACAATCGCTGGTCCAGTTCCGTCTGTTCCGAGGATAGCCGCCGCTGCACCATCACCAAACAGGGCCGTAGCGATTATGTTAGCTTTCTTTTTGTCGTGAGCTCGGAAGGTTAGGCTACATAGTTCTACAACGACAAGGAGCCAGTTTGAGCCAGGGGTAGATTTTGCCAATTCCGCGGCGCGTGCGAGGCCGGTTACCCCACCAGCGCATCCAAGCCCAAAAACAGGTAGCCGCTTTAAATTGGGGCGGAGCGAAAGTCGTTCACACAAATGAGCATCCAAGCTAGGAGTTGCAAACCCCGTACTCGATACCGCAACGATCCCGTCGATTTGATTAAGGCTTAATGCAGACTTTGCGATACAGTTGAGGACTGCCTCCTCGGCCAAATTAGTCGCTGCTTCCAGGTAGAGGTCGCTACGTTCCTTCCATTGGTGATCCTCATAGAGCCATTCTAGTGGAACACAAATGTGTCGCTTTTCAATTCCGGCGTTGGTATAGGCTTCCGCGAAACGCTCAAAGTTGTGGAAATGCTCTGCGAACAATTTTTGTCCCAGATTCAGAGCTTCCGATTGGGTCATTATATTTTTTGGATTTGCGGTCGCGAGTGCACGAACTTTTGGATTTTTCAATAGATTGCCTCGGGGCACTGAGAATTTTGATTACTAATCCTATATGAAATTTAGCCTAAGGGCGATCATGTGGTAGAGTGTCCAGCTAATTTAATAATGTAAGATTGACAAATTGTGACTGACCAACTTTC
>PAXN01000007.1 GCA_002715005.1 Rhodospirillaceae bacterium | reverse complement strand
CTGTGAGCAACCCTGCCAGACGATGGAGGTCGTTATATGAGGCAATATGATGCACATGCGGAACTGCATGAATGACGCCGTGGGGACTAAAATAGGCAACTTTCTTTCCCATTCCCGCAGCTTCGTGAGCGGCAGAGCTTGTTACTGAAACAACAAGCGCTGCCTTATCTATCAGTGGGTAACTGTGTTGTTGAATATTGATGAGGATCGTATTCGGTAGTGCCTGAATTGATTTGTAAAAGGAACGCCCACGCACACCCGACTGAACCGGGTGTTCCTTGATGACCAGCAAGACGCCAGCGGGCAGACTTAAGGAAATTTCCATAATGGTTGTAAGTTGATTGGAAAAATACGGCGCCAAGCCGCCAAGTGAGATCTCTGGTTCCGTTTGTAATGGGAAAAAAACGAAGGGTCGGTTCGGAAGGTCTTTCAAGAAGGGCCGTTTGCGTTGCGATAAATATCGCCACTGAGCACGTGTCCTAAACAGTTGTTTGGCGACTTCGCTTGGATAGTAGGTTACGCGCGTCCTTGAGTACCCTTTCAGCCGGCCATAGACATAGGCGGCAAAATTATAAGCGGATGACCATAGTAGCTTACTGAGCCGCATGCGTGTGCTCAAAGTTTTCACATAGTGCGTGAAATCGCCGGTTGGTGAAATTTCCTGATGTGCGCTTTCTATTTCTGCATCGCTGGGGTTGGGAAACTCTGAAATGGCATTGGAGACAACAGGCGCATTACCGTATTCGTCTTCAGCCCAAAAATATCCATGACTAAACCTACTATGCGTCAAATTTCGGAAGGGTACTTTGTGCTTGCGACATAGCACTGTTAGGGGTTTTCCTAAAACACAAGAACCACCGGTTACGACTACTGCAAGCCCCGGCGGAAAGCGACAAAATAGGTCCTCATAGTGCTCAATTGCCATCAGGCAAGCTTGCAAAATGAGATCTTCTGTGGCGCGGTCGGAGGTTCGTGAGCGGGCTAGTTTAGGCGCACCGGAAAGGTAAGCACGCGCAAAAGAACGTTCGGCGAGAACCTGGTCGCGAAACACTCTCATGCCATGATCATTTTCGAATATGGAAAGTTTCTCCCATACCTCTGACATATCGCGGTTCGGGTCTCCACCATCGACGACAAATCCGTAAATGTCGGGGTCAACAACTATTTCACCCTTAAATTCTCGGCCAAATTGTGAGGTGTAAAACTTACCATCTTCCTTAGTGCGGACGATGAGCAGGGGGATAAGTTCGCGCTGGCGTTCAATTTCGGCGCCAAGCTCTTTCCACAGCCAACGCAGTTCAGGAGACGTGACATAATAGGCATATTTTTTTTGAGACATAATAGATCACCAATTTAGGGGCGAGCGTGATTGTCCGCACAGCCTTGTGTGGTAAGTGTGTTTTATTTTCAAATTTGCACGGGTATCGTGATTTGAACTAAGTATTATCGGTCCAAAAGAACATGTAATTTTGCAGTGCGCCATAATATTGGTTTGTCCTAATTTTTCCCTCCGAATAACCGTCTGCTCGTCTCAGCTAGACGACTTTTGTAATCTGCCACTAAATCGTCGCGAACATAGAGGTGATCAACCGCGTCATCAAAGCCTGGGTAATGAACGAATTGCGCGATATCTTTGTAGCCGTTTCTAGCCATAGCAGCGGCGATCATTTCGCTACGACCCGGATTAACTTCGATGATCCAGCTTTTGACATATCTAGATTTCAATGTTTCGCTAGCCCCCTCTATGGCTCGGTCCTCAAAGCCGTCAATGTCCATTTTGACGTGGGTTGGTTTAGGCAGGCGGTGTTTGCCATGCAAGGAATCTATGGTAACCGATGGTGACCATTGGGAGGCCCAAACGCGCTCATTTGCGCGGCCGCCGCGGCAATAGGCATCCACATTCGCAAAGGTATTATGGGTGCCGCCGGGGACGGGCGGCTGGTGCAAAAGGACCTTGGCATAGCGTTCTTCGCGGTCGCAGCCAGCGGCGATAACTTCAAATTGATCTGCTGTAGCACCACGGCGCTGCGCGAGCACTGTACCTTTCAGGATACTATCGATGCTGGGAGTGAATAATTCTACATACACGATATTACATTTGTGCATTGCATTCGCTGCCAGTCCTTCATGCCCATTGGCGGCACCTATGTCATAAAGGGTTTCACAGTCGCTTATTGCGTTGAGCCAGATGAAAACTAAATCGTCAGGGTTGCGGCCAAAATTCACGATCCGTCGAAATTCACGATAGGAGCGATAGGTTGCCTCGAAATAGGTGTCGCCGATAGGCTTGCGCACTACACGGCATAGCAATTCCGGATCGTATCGGGTATTGCCACCCTCGGAGAATCGCAACAGGCAGTATTCTCGCGTCCAATGCCATTTGGGGCGCAGCCAGTTTACGAGAGGCTGAGGCATGCAGCGGGAAATCGCGTGTGCAAAAGTTACCATGTTACCTACTTTGTATTGTTTTTAAGTACGCCCCAATAGGCGCTTGATGATGAATTTAAAGTGCTGCCAGAAATAGGCCCGCGAGACCAGCCATGCTAAAGGCCGGTACCAGAGGTTATTCTGAAATCTTGTATGGGTATATTTATTTGGCGCTACCATGAAGTTTGCGCCAACACCAGCTACGCGGAGTTGTTTTTCTGAGAGTTTAGCAATATCGCTGGACCAAATTGGCATTGGGGATACCTGCGTGTGACCAAGCTCACCCGCATTAAAATAATCCAGCAGGATGACCAATCTTTCGATGTTTGAGGGTTGGTCGGGGCCATGAAAGCCACGATCGTCGAAGAGCACTAGATCTCCCTTTAACCCGTCGCAACGCACTTTTCGTGCTAGAATTAACTGCCGTTCTTCGTCACTGTAGGCGTTTAGATTTTGGCCTTTAGGGGACAGCAATTTGTGCGTACCGTCGCAGTAAGAAAACGCACCATTATTTGTTTCGGCGAGATATATTACAGCGCCGACGCCAACCACCTTCTTTAATTGACCTAACGTGAGACCGTCAGATACGGCCGGGGATTTCGCCCAGCCAATGGAAAAATCGCTGTGCATTGGGAAGTAGGTGTATCCGACACCCTTATCAAACTTGAGCATGCATTCGGCTAGCACGCATTCACTATCCATCGCTTCTTCGACTATATTAATAACGCGGTCGTCCAGCATTAAATCGAGTGTTGGTCCACCCAATGTGAAGGGGTGTACTAACTTTTTGGGATGATCAACCTGCCAATAGCCTGGCGCGCCGGCGATGGCAGGCTTTTCTAAATATTGATTTGCGCGCGCGTTTACGGAATCAATCACATCCGCGGTGAATAAATTGCGAAGGACGCAAAAGCCACGATTCTTTAAACAGGCGACGATTGAGGAAACCGCGACATTACCGGTAGCCATATCGAACAAATCCGCTGGTTCAGCGGCTGGCAACGCCGCGAGATCAGAAATGGGGTCTTTGGAATTGATGGGATGACCTTTAGGGGTTGAGCAATAAAACTTTAAAAAAAATAGCAGATGGCTTTGTACAAGACGTTCCTTTTAGGTTTACTTTATTCCACGATGTTACAGATATTGGCGAATTGCATTCGCAGAGACGCTTGGCACGTTGTGTTCCAGGTATCATGGGAAAGGAAGTTCTAAACAAACGATACGCTGCTAACACGCTGCTACACACCAGGTGCACAAGGCCCCCGCGTGAATGTATTTTTCGGTCTAGATCGACCATTTCCATACCTAATTTGGCACGATGTTGCCCTTAAGGTTAGACGATCACACAGAGCGTTCATAACGCGAACAAACCGATAGTACAGCTGATTCTATTGCTGGTCAAGCGACCACCCGATTGATATTGACCGTTTTCTATCCTCCGTCGGAGGCTGGTTTGACAGTTAAGATTTATTTGTTCATTATTTGAACGCTGCAGCTGAGAAAGGGTGCATTAAAAAATTAAAAGTACATGTCCAAACTGATCTCCACCAATTTAAAATGGCTTAAGGCGCAGTGGCATGCGCGTGGGACTGCTTTGCGCCGTCGGCTGGCCTTAGCTTTTGGTCGGACCTTTGATCCTTACCCTGCTGTGCCAGCTGGCCTAGGCTTAAGTCCGTCTTTACGTCACCGACCGCGCGGGCCTGGAGCTGAAGTAGCACTGGATTGGCGTCGCGCCGCAATAAACGACCCATTAGTGTGGCAAAAACAGGTTCGAGCCAAGCTGATCGATCTTTCCGGGTATGGGCGTTTTGGCGGCCCTCCGGGTATTCGCCATCTTCAGAACCTACCGAACCGGGATGGCCTGAGACACCGAAGTCTTTATCTCAAGGTTCGCGATGGTCTCGACCTACCCATCCGAATGGTGTGGCATGCTTCTATAGAGGATAGTAAGCCCGTGGCTGCGATGATCTGTTTGCAAGGTACAAATTCAGGCATGCACTTGTCGTGGGGCGAGGCACTTATGCCCGCTGATCCGATTAAAATATTAAATGATGCGGATTTTGCACGTCAGGCAGCGCGCAGAGGCTACTTGGCAATTTGTCTGGAACAGGCATGCTTTGGCGAGCGTCGCGAACAGCTGCTGTCCCCTGTATCCCAAACGCCTTGTATAGATGCGGCGAATCACGCGTTGCTGTTGGGCCGCTCTTTGTTGGGCGAGCGTGCGAGTGATGTCACTTCTGTTGTTAACTGGCTGTCAGAAGGTGATACCGGCTTGCAGGTCGATCCAAACCGAATTTATGTTATGGGGTCTTCAGCAGGAGGGACGACTGCTTTATTCGCTGGTGCTCTGGACCCGCGCATTGCCGGTGTTCTAGCAACCGGTTGCATTGGATTTATGCGTGACACAATTTTGGCTCGGCATGACCCGGAGGGCCAAAATACGGTGCCGGGTATATTGCGCTGGTTTGAATTAGATGCGGTGGTGGCATTATGCGCTCCGCGGCCCTTTGTGACAGTATCGGGAGATTGCGATCATATTTGGCCGTTTGATGGTGCAGAAGCGGTGGTTGCTGCAGCGCAGCCTGTTTACGAACGATTGGAGTCGGGAGATCGATTGGTTGTGAGTAAGGCAAAGGGTGGCCACCGTTTTTATCCAAATATTGCATGGCCAGCCTTGGCTCGCGCGATGGAGTGTGCTGGCCACGACGTGCCGAGGCTAATGGACAAACCGATCAGTGACTAGTTTTCACTGAGCGCGAAGTTACGGGTGACATAATACATAAGCTGCGAGACGCATTGGTCTATGTTGTTGTTTGCGGTGTCAATGACCAGCTCCGGATGGGCAGGCTCTTCGTAGGGAGCCGAGATACCAGTAAAATCGGGGATTTCCCCAGCTCGTGCCCGTTTATAATGGCCTTTCGGGTCACGGCTTTCGCATGTTGCAAGGTCAGCTTTCACTGCTATTTCATGAAAATAATCTTTCGCGGCCTTGCGTGCGCGGTCACGGTCGCCTTGGTAAGGTGAGATAAAGGCTGCGATGGTAATCAATCCGGCTTCAGCCATAAGGGCCGCGACCTCGCCAACGCGGCGGATATTTTCCGTGCGTTCTTCTGGCAAAAATCCCAAATCGGAATTTAAGCCACGGCGCATATTATCTCCATCTAAGACGAAGACAGTGTAACCCGTATCGAACAATGTACGCTCAAGCTCGATCGCTAGGGTGGATTTGCCGGAGCTAGGGAGACCGGTGAACCATAAGACCCCACCTTTGTGGCGATTTTTGCGCATTCGGGCAGCGCTGCTGACGCAGCTTGCTACTTTAACGACGTTGGCGGCCCTTTTGGTGTCCAATACCGCTTTTCCCTGATCGTCTTTTTTGGTCATGTAGTGTAGCCGAACTTATTTAATATATCACAGCGTTATGCAGAGTTGTGCCTCAGCGGGTCAAGTTCCGTTCGCTTGGGGCTTGGTAGCGATTAGTATGATCCCTGCCACCGCCAGATCTTTTGGGTCAATCGAACGATAGGTCGTCGTCAGGCGTTTTTGAATGTGGGCCACATAGTCTAAGGCTTGATTACGTTGCTCTTGGTCTATGTCCTCCCAGATGGACGGTTGGATTTCGCCATCAACACCAGCAAGCCTAGTGACGCGAATTTCTCCATTTAAGCTGCTTTGATCCAGCCAATTACGATAATGGTTAACTAATACGCGGTTGGGGCGGCCCGATTGAGCAGTCATACGGCGATACCAGCTATCACTAATGGTCAGGAAGGTGAGTGAGTGGTGACCAGCAAACATGCCATGATCGCGTAGGTCAATTCGGTGAACTAGCCGCCCGCCAGGTTTTAATGCATTGGTCATGTAGGTGAGCGCGCTGATCGGATCGTAGAGGTGCTCCAATACCGCCCGTGATAAAATGGCATCAAAGTGATGACCATAGCGGGTGAAGTAATCTTCCGCAGCGATGCCCGGGTGATAGTGAAGGCCTCGCATTGTGTCTTCGCTGGGAGATCCATCGAAAAGAGTGGCAGCGTTTTCTTGTGCCGCTAGAGCTTCGTAGATGTGCCGTTGCTCGCTTAGATCCCGCTTAGAGTAAAAGCGGTCGATTGCATGAACCGCATCGGCGCCGTTGGCCAATAGCAACATGGCTACCCCAAAATTATCACCAGGACCGATTTCGCCAATGATGCCTCGGAACTTACTAATGCCCGCATAGGTTCGATAATCGTTATAGACCTTACGAATATAATCGACTGATACACTCACCGAGCTGTTGGCGTGGCGGGTCCCACTAGTGGTTTCTAAATCGCCACGGGAAAGCTTGCGGCCAAAGCGCCAGTCATCGGCCAAGTAATAAAGGCAGCTGGCAAAAACGCTTTTTCTAACCAAAGACCGAAGATCCATACGGTCGCTCTCAATCGCCCCAATAACAACCGGCAAGACGTGCGCGCTGTTTAACCAATGCTACGACTGCATCGATGGTTGGTGTTGGGACGCCTGTGAGTTGGCCTAATTCTTGTACTACGCTGACCAACGCGTCGATTTCCATTGGCCTACCGCGCTCTAGATCTTGCAGCATTGATGTTTTATGTGCGCCGACTGCCTTCGCTCCCGCAATTCTTTTGTCCACGCCAACAGATAGTTTCACTCCGAGTGCTTCTGCAATCTCCGCCGCCTCCATCATCATTCGGCGCACTACGGCAATAGTTGCTGGGTCATCACAAATACCCTCAAGCGTCTCACCGGTCAGTGCACTGATAGGGTTGAAACTCAAATTCCCCCATAGTTTGATCCATAGCTCATCGCGGATCCGCGGCCGGACAGGCGATTTCAAACCAGCAGAGATTAATGCTTGCGACAGTTTTTGAATGCGCTCCGAACGGCTGCCGTCTGGCTCGCCCAAGGTGAAACGGTTGCCTTCGATATGTTGGATGATGCCCGGTTCGATAACTTCTGCAGCGGGATAAACCACGCACCCAATAGCACGTTCAGGGCCGATTCCATCCCATTGTTTATTTCCTGGGTCCACGCTTTCGAGTTGCTTATTTTTGTATTTGCCATCAGCCCCATGGAAATACCACCAAGGCACACCGTTGACGGCGGTAACAACTGCAGTGTGCGGACCAAGCAAAGGCTGCATGTGTTCGACGACGCCGGGAACCGAATGGGCCTTCAATGTAATGAACACGTAATCCTGAGTGCCAACTTTTATTGGGTCATTAGTCGCTATCGGATGAGTGACGNGCGTCTCACCGTCTTTGATTAGAGTAAGACCATTATTTTGCATTGCCTCAAGGTGGGCACCGCGGGCTATGAGTGAAACATCAATACCCGCACCTGCTAATTCAGCGCCTATGAAACCGCCAATGGCTCCGGCTCCATAAATACAGATCTTCATTTGGTCAGTCCGAGTTTTTCCGCTAGCCCAATCCGTTGCATTTTACCAGTAGCTCCTTTGGGAACTTCATCAAGGAACAAAACTTTGCGCGGTACTTTGAAGTCGGCCAATTTTTCAGATGCGAAATCCTTGATTTCGCGGTCTGTTGCTTCCGCGCCTTCGTTCAGCACGATTGCTACTGCGACTTCTTCGCCGAGTTTCGGGTGAGGCATTGCAAAAGTCACCGTTTGTGCGACGGCAGGGTGGGATTGAATGATATTGTCNACCTCAAGCGGTGCAATTTTTTCACCGCCGCGATTGATGATTTCTTTCAAGCGGCCAGTGATTTNTAAGAAACCGTCTTCATCAAGCACACCTTGGTCGCCGGTGCGGAACCACCCATTGGTAAAGTTCTCAGCATTTGCCGTAGGATTATTCTCGTATCCGTCCGTAACGTTCGGCCCACGAATCACGATCTCACCAATTGCACCTTGCGGGAGAATTTTTCCACTATCATCCATAATCTCGACTTCCGGCCCGGCTGCAACACCTACTGAACCAGGTTTACGTTGTCCTGGTGGTAATTGGTTGCTGGCCATTTGGTGTGCTGCCTCAGTCATGCCATAGGATTCTGCAACCGGCGCACCGAAGGTTTTTTCTAACTCTTGCATAACAGGCGGTGGTAAGGATGAAGAAGATGAGCGAATAAATCGCAAATTTNATTTGTCTAAAATTTCTTTGTTTCGTGGTGCACGTGACAATATGGCTTGGTGCATAGTCGGTACGGCCGTGTACCAGCTGGCGTTGGCTTCATCGAGCCAGCTAAATACGCGGAGCGCATTAAAGGGGGGACAACAAAAAACCGTGCCCCCTGCAGCCACTGAAGATAAAACCGCTGCAATAAGCCCGTGAATATGAAATAGCGGCATGATGTTCATACACGTATCTTCAGAAGATAATGAGAGAATATCGCCAATGTGAGACGCTGATGCGGTCACGTTTTTTTGCGATAGCGGCACGATCTTGGGCCTCGAGGTGGTGCCTGATGTGTGCAGTACCAGGGCGATGTCATTTGCCGTGGCCATACTNCTAGATACCGCTGAAATGGTTGACTCTCCGACAAATGAGAACGCGCCCGCTGGATCACTTTCAGACCATTCGATCTCCAATACCTGCAATTTGTGATTCTTTGCGACTGTCACGGCTGGCGATTCGTTGCCTTTTTCAACTACAATAGCTTTGGCATTTAGGTCGGATAGATAAAAATCAAATTCGTCTTCACGGTACCCGGGATTGAGTGGGGCTGTTGTAGCTCCCGCGCCAATTGTTAAGAACGCAGAGGCCATTTCNGGCCCGTTCGGCAAAACGATTGCGACACGGTCATTACGTCCGATGCCACGTGCGTTCAGTTGCACAACCGTTTTNGCTGCATGAGCNCGTAACGCGGCAAATGTAAGNCCAGGCCGTCCTGGTGCCGCGATAGCAGTGTCGTCGTCTTTGCCTGTTTCAAGGCAGGAAGCAATTGTACTAGCCATGGGTGCGTTCTTCTCCAAGAAATTATGTTTTGGTTAGAGTGCCGATCAAGAAAGTTATTACACCCTCCCTTACCGAAATCAGCAAAAAAANGAATGGGCGGCACAGGATTCTTCGCCAACTATGCAGCAAAAAGATAAATCGAGTTTTAACTTTTTTTGCAGCATCTTTTGCGGATAGTGCGGCGTAGTAATATCGGCGGGCTTAAGCNGTGGCGGCGAGTAACCCGGTTAATATTTTTCTGGATTCTACTTTTGTGATGTGTGCACTCAAAATATAGTTTGGACGGCTATAGATAAAAGTTTGGTTACTGCAGTGTGGGCCGCGTCCGGGCTTGGCGACTATACATTTGACTTAATTCAAAATATTGAATGCTTTGGTGGTTTTTAAGACGTTTTTGCGTTTCCGTTGCTCGTGATTGTTCTTTAATAGAGGCGTATTAACTATGTTGAGTTAGTAGATTTTTAACAAATCGCGCTCACGCCCATTGTTAGGAAAGCATTTTCGTCGCAAGCGTTATTCAACCATACTAAGAAACCATATTACAGACTGGTGTTGCCGGCTGAGCAATTTAAATAAAGCAGGTGTTTTGGCGGAGACCAAATGTACCGAAGCCACGCAAGTGCACCTGGTTTCTATTTAGACATTCCATCAATTTGGCGTTGCATTTCATCAAGGCGTTTTTGCAAATCTTTCACTTGATCGGTTGGGGTCTGACGGGCTTCTGATTTTTGGGGGTTGAGTGTGCCTGATTCTGAAGAGGCTGACACTTCGTGGTCAGCGTCTTTCTTTTGTGGCGTGAATATTTGCATAGCCTGTTCGAAAACCGCGACATTTTGTTTCCCCATCTCATCCAATGAGCCGAAAGGAAACATTTTGCCCATGGTCTCCTGAAAATAATGCTGAATTTGTTCTTGGTTTTCTGTGAAGGTTTTCATGGAGTGCTCAAGATATTGCGGAATTAACATGCGCTGCATATTGTCGCCGTAATAGCTGATAATCTGGCGTAAAAACTCAGTAGGCAGGAGGCTTTCGCCTTTGGCTTCTTCCTCCACGATAATCTGTGTCAAAACCGACCGTGTAATATCTTCGCCACTTTTTGCATCAAAAACTAAGAATTCGGTGCCTTCTTTGACCATCTGGCAAAGATGTTCCAACGTCACATAACTACTCGTAGAAGTATTATAGAGACGACGGTTTGCATATTTTTTAATTGTGACAGGCTCGTCTTCATTGTGTTTGGAAGTCATCGGCATATGACCTGATTTGTTTCGACCCAGCATTGTTTCAATACAGATAATAGCTTATACTGCACCGCACGCTTCCGAAAGTATCCATTTTGATGCGAATTTTGCAACTGATATCGCGCCGCAATGTGGTTTGTTTGGCTGGTAACGCGACGTTGTTGTAGGGTAGCAAGATCATGAGTGATAAAACGGACTTGGAAGATCTTGCTAGACGTTATCTCGATTTGTGGCGAGAACAGGTTTCCGCAACAGCATCCGATCCGCAGTTTATGGAAACTCTGAGTAGAGCCTTTGCTGCTTTGGGTCAGGTCTCGACACAAGCATCGCAGAATACTGGAAAAACGCCAAATATGTTTCCCTGGCTGACGGGCTTGCCAATGCAGGGAGCAGGGGAAGGAGCAACTGATTTTGACGCAGTATTCCGAGCCTTTACAGAGCAAGGCGTTGCCGAGCCATCGCCACGGACCGAGGCCGCTACCGCTGAATCTGATAACGGCGGCCAACCTATATCTGAGCTCGAACGCCGCGTTGCCGCTCTTGAGGAGCGGATCGCTGAGTTGGAGCCCAAGCCTCGAAAAAAGAGGAAAAGGCCTGCTCGACGCGCTGAAAAATGAAAACTCTGACGTGTTTGCGGCTCAAGTTGAAAAGTTGAGCCGCGCGCGTGCGGTGGAATTTATCCAAGGNCTTGAACTATATCGCAACCATCCCTACCAAAGAGATCTATCCGAACCTGAAATTTTATGGGCCCGGGGTTCCACCCAGCTATTGGATTACAACCCGAAGAGCAAAGGACAGCCCATTTTTATTGTGCCATCGCTTGTCAATCGACATTATATTTTAGACCTCACGGCTGAAAGTAGCTTTATGCGTTGGTTAGCTGGGCAGGGGTTTAGGCCTTTTCTTGTTGACTGGGGCGCTCCGGGTTCGGTCGAAAGACATTTCACAATAACTGATTATATAACTCAGCGCTTAGAATCTGCGCTTGATCGTGTCATGGATGTTTGCTCACGGTCTATATCGGTTATTGGATATTGCATGGGTGGATTGCTTGCAACGAGCCTTGCCCTGCGTAATCAAGACGTCATCAATGGTCTCGTATTATTGGCGACGCCTTGGAATTTTCATTCTGGCAATGCAGCGCAAGCGAAAGTAATGGCCAATGTGGGGGCGGTTTTGGAGCCATTACTTCAGACGACCGGTGAGGTGCCCATCGATGTTATTCAAACGCTGTTTAGTAGTCTTGACCCGCTCCTAGTGGAACGCAAATTCGTTGGCTTTGCTGGTCGGGATATGCAATCAAAAGCGGCGGTCTCGTTTGTGGCATTGGAAGACTGGGTGAATGACGGTGTTCCTTTGGCCGCTCCCGTAGCACGCGAATGTTTTGCTGGTTGGTATGGCGCTAATAGCCCTGCCAGCGGGACATGGTGCGTGGCTGGAGAAATAGTTGACCCGACTACCTTCAAGAAACCATCCCTTGTGGTCATCCCGTCTAACGACCGGATCGTACCGCCGCAATCGGCGGCACCCCTCGGTGCAGCGCTACCGTTTGTGGCAATTAAGAGCCCGTCTGCAGGCCATATTGGCATGATGATTGGGAGCAAGGCAGAAGCGAAGGTGTGGAAGCCGGTTGCCCAGTGGTTGCAAGAGTTGCACTGAAGATTATCCGCGCAGGGCTGATTTAGGTAACATCACGTGGATGCCCTTATGCACATTAACGGTTTGGCTGACACGCATATCTGCGGCCAGGCTACAAAGCGTATAGGCTTCTTCTCGAGAGAGGTTAGTGCGGTCGCAAATAAACGCAATCATTTCTCGTAATGCCTGTTTGGCTGCGGCATCTAAGGAAGGGTCAATGCCTATCGTAATGTGGTGTGTTTCTGTTTCGGCACGCGGCATAGCAATCGTCTGCTGTTTGTGAAGGTGAATTTCAAATGTGCCGATGAGCCCGGTTTCTATGGCTGTTCCGTCTACCTCGCCGTCTCCTTGGCAGCCATGGCCATCGCCTACGGAAAAATTACCGCCATCCACAAATACCGGGAGAAAGAGTGTGGCCCCTTTGCTCAATGCTTTAATGTCGAGATTGCCACCGAAAGCGCGGGGGATGGTGGAGGTTTGTCGACCCCATTCCTCCGGAGGGGCCGTTCCCATTACGCCGAAGAATGGGTCTAATGGGAGCTCCGACCCCCATGGCAAACGAGCTTTCATACGCTCGCCATCAAGAGGGAGCATGGTCATATGATAGTTAGGGAAATCTTCGGGCAGCGTTCCGGACAGTGGACGCATGCGGTTGAAGCCCCAATTGTAATGAAGCCGAATATCTTTTATGCGCACTTCCAGCATGTCGCCTAGTTTGGCACCTCGGATGGCGATAGGGCCTGTCAAAATATGGCCGCCGGCACCCTTAGTGCAATTTTCAAGGATAGCGAGGTGTTCCGGTACAATTTCAAATGATTTGTTCTCTGGTAGGTCACTAGATCCACCTGATACTGTTTTTAAGGTGATGGTATCTCCAGAAGCAATTTCATAAATAGGGTTAAGCGTGCCGTCGAAATAGCCCCAATGAATGGTGTCTGGGGTTGCGGCTACTTCATGAGATTTCATCATTGTCTCTACTTACCTTTAAAGTCGGGGCGCCTCTTCTCTTTAAATGCACCGAGCCCTTCTATCTTGTCGTCGCTCTGATCTATCCGTTGTGTTTCGCGGAGTGCCAAACCCGCCCGCTCGACGGGGCCTTTTGGCAAAATGTCATCTCTAATAAAACGTTTTAGCATACCCATGACCAAAGGCGCACTGTCGCGGAGTGTTGTCGCATACTCCATGGCGCCTTCAATGTGCTGACCGTTTGGCACAACCTTGTTGATCATGCCCACTTCATAGGCTCGTTGGGCGGGAAACTTAGTTCCTGCAATCAGAAGTTCCATGGCAACTTTGTGAGGAATGCGGGCCGCCATGCTGGCAATCATTCCGCCGGAAATGCCGAGTTGGGTTTCCGGATAATGAAAAATAGCATTCTCTGACGCGACGGCTAAATCTGAAAATTGGACGAGTACGATGGCGGCGCCAATGCAATAACCAGATACAGCAGCAATAACCGGCTTGTCCAAATCGAATCCTATTCCGGGAACGGCGGTCCAGGTGGGTGGATTTCGGGGTGGACCGTTTACGTCGGCACCGGCTGAGAAGGCACGTTCCCCCGCACCGGTCAGAATGGCTGCGGCTTCTTCACCATCTTTAAAGCGATACATGGCGTCTTTCAGGCCTGCGATTACATCATCATTTAGCGCGTTTAGTTTTTCGGGCCGATTGATAGTTATGATAGCAACACCATCACGGGCTTCGTATGTGACGACTTGATTCGCCATTTTTGCCTCCTCGTTAAATCCTAACCATTTGCTTTCTTGCTGCCGAGATTGACAACGCCGTCATTAGCGAAACTAGAAATTTCTGCTGCGCTATAGCCTAATTCAATGAGTACGGCTTCTGAATGTTCGCCAATATTTGGCGCTAAACTGCGGCTGTCATCGGTGCTTAGAGGAGCGATTCCAGGTGGGTTTATCACAGGGATTTCGCCAACTCCGGGTTGGTCGACCCAGGTAAAACTATCAACAGCATTGCAGTGTTCATCATTCAATATGTCTTGGTAATTGTTAACTTTGGCGCACATTAGACCGAGATCGTTGAAAGCAGTCACCCAGTCGTCACTTGTTTTCTTATGCATGGAATTTTGGATCATCTCGTTAATTTTATTAGCGTTGGCGATGCGCTTCTGATGGTCGTTGAAATCGGGGTGGTTTTTGATATCGCTGCGGCCAAGTAAATCGCAGACTGCGATAAAGTGTTCCGGCTTTGCGCCGCTCAAAGTTACGTAACCATCCTTTGTTTTAAAGGTGCCAACGGGCATGCCGAAGGCGTGAGGTTGATGACCGCTTACATGTTGGCGGATAAGTTGGGCCGCTTGAGGTGAAAGGGCGGCTTGCATCAGGCTGACATCAATATGCTTGCTGCCGGCACCTTGACCTCGAGCAATAAGTGCAGCCATGACGGCCTGCAGGGCGTAAAGCCCTGTTACGTAGTCCACCATGGCTATGCCAATACGGATGGGCCGCTGTTCTCGGTCTACTGTGACTGACATTAACCCTGAGAAGGCTTGCAAAATGAGATCCATGGCAGCGCGCTGGGAATGCGGCCCCGATTGGCCGAAGCCGGAGACGGATAAATAGATAACGTCCGGATTCCGCATGCTCACCGTATCGTAATCGAGTCCCAAACGTTTGATGACGCCAGGACGAAAGCTTTCTGTGACTATATCCGCTTCAGCAGCAAGTTTAAGCGCAATTTCATGACCTTTGGGTTTTTTTAGATCAATGGCTAAAGATCGCTTACCCCTAGCGGTTACGAGGGATTGTGCGCCATGATCGCCCTTTAGCCGTCCACCAGTATTTCTAATCCAGTCTCCTTCGATAGCTTCGACTTTCACAACGTCCGCACCGTACTGTGCCAGCATCATACTGGAATAGGGGCCGGCNATGCCTGCAGCAAAATCGCAGACCTTGATGCCCGAGAGCGGCCGGTCGTGATGCATAATTATTAACTCCAATTAAATGGTTCCGGAGAGTGATCCATTGCGTACTACCTGGTCAAGAGAGCGCCGATAGCANGTGGCGCTTTATCTAGCTGATATTGAATTGCATCCTTGGTGCGGCTCAGCCAGTATTCGGCTACCATGAATTAATTTGTTTTCTCAATTATCGTTTTACCGAAAATTGATGGCTAGAATTTAACCGAATTTGTAATAGAGAGGTTAGTTGAGTCGATGACCCCCTTCAAAATCTCCCAGAGGAGAGCAAAATCATGGCTTACTTAGATTCTCCCTGCAAAGGAATTTGCCACTCTCGAAAATTTGATGATGTATTGATGTGTTGCGGTTGTTTGCGTTATCCAGAAGAGGTGGAAGGCTGGTTTGAAATGAGTGACGAGGAACGACAGCGTGTCCTAAAGGAACTGCCACACAGAAACCGGAAACAGTGGACCCTAATGAACCCCGATAAGGAATTTCCAGAGACGGCTGCGGAATAGGTTCTATTTATTATGGGTAAAATCAATGGCTTCATCAGTGCGTTTTGGTGCTGAAGAATCGTTAATTGCGGTCGAGAATCCTCGAATACTAATATAGTTTCGTCCTTATATATGCCCCAGACGACAAAGGGCGAGGATAGTTATAACTGTGCTATCCGCCATACAAATCTAAGAATTTCACTCGTAATACTCATTTTCGCGATAGACTGGCGGCTTCCACTTATTTTTCTTACTGCCACCAGGTAGCGGTTCACCATCAGCACCAACTCGGAACATATCTTCTACGCCGCCACCATGGCGGGCACCGATGCGCAATAGAACCAATGGTTCTTCGCTACAGGCATTAAAATGATAAAGGGTGCCGGCGGGTAACATGATGCCGTCATTCCGACCAAGTGTCGTCTTCTCGTCGTTGGGGCCGTAAAAGATGGCCTCGCCCGCTAAAATAACGAACATGTGATCTTCATTTGGATGCGCGTGGAGAGTGTTCTCCCCACCAGATGCGTAGACTTTGATCCAGCTCCACATATTCTTAGTTTCTGCCAAGGGAACAATTGACCGGCCATCGTCTAGCAACTGTGCCTTCATTTTAAATATGATTGGTTGGCCAGCGGTCCCGAGCGGGCCCTTTTTTCCCATCCGCTGTTCGAACAATTTAACGTCATCCGGCATTTTTCGCCCCTTTGAACTATGATTAAAACTTAAATGTAGAAGTGCAAGTGTACGCTTTACCCAGCGCTACTGTCCACTAGCCGTGATTACTGCTAAGAATTGGAATACGTAATAAGCCCGCGTCAATTTGTCATGGTTGAGGGCTGAAAAGACTTAGATATTGTGCGGTGCAATAAAATAATTTCGCACGTAATTTCAGTAGTTAGGGGGAAATTAAGGATGTCTGATGTTGTAATTGCGAGCCTTGTTCGCACGCCAGTTGGCGCTTTTCTCGGTGGGCTCAGTTCAGTGTCCGCTTCCTATCTCGGTGCGGCTGCAATCAAAGAAGCTTTGAAACGGGCTAAAGTTGAGGGTGATGAGGTGGACGAAGCTATCATGGGTCAGATTCTCGCCGCTGGGCAAGGCCAGAATCCGGCGCGGCAAGCGGCGGTTGATGCAGGTATCCCTTTTGAGA
This sequence comes from Rhodospirillaceae bacterium, assembly GCA_002715005.1. Classification (GTDB taxonomy): domain Bacteria; phylum Pseudomonadota; class Alphaproteobacteria; order UBA8366; family UBA8366. The sequence goes on along the minus strand of PAXN01000007.1, from coordinate 63,894 downwards.
AGACGGCTCTCCAGATCAATCAACTCTGCGGTTCCGGTCTTCGAACCGTTACCATGGGTATGCAAGCCATTGCGCTAGGCGATGCAGATATTGTTGTCGCTGGTGGCCAAGAAAGCATGAGCCAGGCGCCTCATTGCGCACAAATGCGGAACGGCCAAAAAATGGGCAGTCTCGAATTTGTCGATACCATGCTCAAGGACGGCCTATGGGATCATTTCAATGGCTATCATATGGGTGTGACTGCTGAGAACGTTGCAAAGAAGTGGCAGATTACCCGAGAGCAACAAGACGAATTTGCCTTCAACAGTCAGCAAAAAGCAAAATCGGCTATGGAAGCGGGTCGGTTCAAGGATGAGATCGTTCCAATAACTATAACCTCACGTCGTGGCGATATAATCATCGACAAGGATGAGCATCCGAAGCCTGACACGACACTTGAGACCTTGCGCGGACTGCGGCCGGCTTTTTCGAAGGACGGTACCGTGACTGCTGGTAGCGCATCAGGTATCAATGATGGTGCTGCTGCATCGGTTCTTATGAGCGCAAAAACGGCAGCTAAGCGTGGTATTGAGCCGATGGGGCGTATCGTTTCTTGGGCCACCGTGGGCGTGGATCCGGCGATTATGGGGTCAGGGCCCATCCCGGCTTCTCGCAAAGCGTTAGAAAAAGCTGGTTGGGGCACTGATGATCTTGATCTGATTGAAGCAAATGAGGCTTTTGCTGCTCAAGCCTGTGCTGTCAATAAAGATTTGGCCTGGGATACTAATAAAGTGAACGTTAATGGTGGCGCCATCGCACTGGGTCATCCGGTCGGAGCGTCGGGTACGCGGATTCTAACTACGCTGCTTTACGAAATGCAGCGGCGAGCGTCTAAAAAAGGCTTAGCGACACTCTGCATAGGCGGCGGCATGGGCATCGCCATGTGTGTGGAACGTGACTGAAACATTCAACTTAGGGAGTTGTTTTTATGGCACGCTTGGCATTAGTCACGGGAGGGACCCGCGGTATTGGCAAAGCAATCTCGTTGAAACTTAAAGCAGCAGGATATTTAGTCGTAGCGACTTATGCTGGGAACGAGCGGGCCGCTGAAAAATTTCAGGTAGTCAGCGGAATTCCAATTTTTAAGTTTGATGTTGGTGACTTCGATGCTTGTAAGGCATCGATCGAGCAGGTTGAAGTGGAAGTTGGTGCGATCGATATTTTAGTCAATAATGCCGGAATTACCCGCGATTCTCCGCTCCATAAAATGGATGTAGCCCAATGGTCTGATGTAATTCGTACTAATCTAGATAGTTGCTTCAACTTATGCAGTTGTGTGGTCAATGGTATGCGCGAGCGCGGCTTCGGGCGTGTCGTTAATATTTCGTCAATTAATGGGCAAAAGGGACAATTTGGCCAAACCAATTATGCAGCAGCAAAGGCGGGTATGATAGGGTTTACTAAGGCTATGGCCTTAGAAACCGCATCTAAGGGCATCACCGTTAATACGGTGGCGCCTGGCTATATAGGCACCGAAATGGTCCGTCAAGTGCCGGAAGATGTGATCAATAAGCATATTTTGCCACATATCCCCGTCGGCCGGTTGGGCGAGCCAGAAGAAGTGGCGCGTTGCGTAGTATTCTTGGTTTCGGAGGACGCGGGTTTTATTCGGGCTCTACCCTGACGGCGAATGGTGGGCAGTATTTAGCCTAACCAACTTGTTTGACACGCCCCTGCACCGGATAGCGCGGATCGCAATAACCATGTGTTGTTGATTGGCCCGGTGGGCAAAGACCGTCGAGAAATACTTCGTCTTCTTTCGTCCATTCGCCTTTCATGGCTTCGAGATATCCTTCCCAATGGGGGAAGGTGCGGGGGCCACCGAGAACGCCGGTTAGTAATTTATTGTTGAGTAACCATTGGATAGCAAAGGTGATAATGTTCGTGCCACGGGACTCGCAATAGGCTTTTATTTTTTGCGCAGCAATTAGGCTTTCTTCACGCCATTCGGTCTGTATCAGGCGGCGATCCTGAAGGCCCGCACGGGTTTTTGGCGATGGATGTTCGCCCAGCTTATAAATGCCTGCAAGTACGCCGCGAGCCAGCGGTGAATAGGGAAATACGCCTATCCCGTAGTAATCGCACGCAGGCAGAATATCGGTTTCGGGCATACGGTTGAAGGCATTGTAATAGGGTTGTGCAATTACTGGTCGGGGGGCGCCGGCTCTTGCTGCTGCGTGAACCAACTCACCAATTTGCCAGCCTCGGTGATTGGAAAATCCCCAATACCGTACTTTACCTGCAGAGATGATGTCTGCGATGGTGCGCACGGTTTCCTCGATGGGCGTTTCCCAATCCACATGATGAAGATACAAAATATCCACATAGTCGGTTTGTAAGCGGGTCAAGCTTTCATCTATCGCTTGCATCATCCATTTGCGAGAGAGGCCCTTTTTGCGTTTTTCGGTGCCGACTGACGACCCCACTTTGGTCGCGATGATCCAGTCATTGCGATCGTCTTTGGTTAATTGCCCAACCCGCAGTTCGGCTTTATTACCGGCATAGCCGTCTGCTGTGTCTATAAAATTAACACCGACATCCCGTGCGGAATTGATAATCTTGACAGCATCTTTGTCCGGCGTTGTATCCCCGAAAGTAAGTGTGCCAAGACAAAGCCGCGAGACTTTCAGGCCGCTATTACCGAGCATTGCGTAATCCATAGTTTCTCCTTAAATGTCGGTTCTCATTGCGGGCCTTGTCCACGAAACCTCGACCCAAGTGTATTGTGGTGCGTTTTCAGTTCTTCTTTAGTCCGGATTGGGTTTGGGGAAGCGTTCGGGCCAGTTGTCTAAGATGGTCTGGAGATATTGCTGAATTTTCTTGGGGTCTAAAGATCCCGTGCCTTTGATTTTGTTGACATTATCTTGATGTTCAAGTGGAATTTTAAGTGAATCCATAAACCGATTATTCATGTTAAAATATGCGGTTATCATGGTCAGTTCGACGACTTCGGATTCGGAGAAACTTTCACGGACGGTTTCGAAGACATCATCGCGGGACCGTGCTGTGTTTTTCGTAACGTGTTCCGCCCATAAGACGGCCGCTTTCTCCCTATCGCTTAACAAGGGAGACGTCATATAGTCGTCTGTGCCAATTACTTGTACCTGCTCCTCAGTAACACCTGCCGCTTGACCAAGCGATGTATTATGAGCAAATCAATAGGCACATCCATTTAAGTGGCTGGTTTTAATGATGGCGATTTCTTTAATTTTGCTACTTAGAAGTCCGCCTGCACCTTCGCGTTGAAGAACTGCTGAAAAAGGTAGCATGAGCATATTCACCATTGGTGTGTGAGCGGAAACCCGTCGGGAATTCGGTACGCGTCCCAAAAATTGCTCAACCGCTTTAAAAAAGAGGCTCATGATGCCTGTTGCTTCAGCCGGATCGACCATGCTGACTCTTGCTTTATCTGAAACGATAATCATCACTCCTTGTTTCAATGATTCCGCGCACATTGCTTTTTGAAAACCGTCGCTTCCTCAATTTAGTGATTATGAATAAACCAGGATCATAAATCACAGTGCCAAATTGCAATCTCCAATTCAACAAATTGATGCTCCGGGTGCAATCACGCTAAAACCTGAAAGCTTCGAGCTTTTGGGAGGCGCATTTGTTTTGTGGAGTTGTTCAGAAAGGAGACAGTTATGTCGCGGGAATATCCGGATCGACCTTTTGTAGGTGTTGGCGTTGTTGTTTGGCGGGACGGCAAGGTATTGCTAGTGAAGCGTGGCCAGGCGCCGCGCCGCGGTCATTGGAGTATTCCTGGCGGCGGCCAGGAGCTGGGGGAAACGCTGCAAGAGGCTGCTTGTCGTGAGGTTAAGGAAGAAACAGGAATCAACATTGAGGTTATGGGCTTAATCGATGTTGTTGATTCCATTCGTCAAGATGATGATGGCCGCGTCCAATTTCATTATTCCCTTATTGATTATGCGGCCATTTGGAAATCTGGCGATTTAAGGGCAGGTGACGATGCGGCAGAATGCCGTTGGGTCGATCTTGATGAAGCGGAAACTATTATTCGCTGGGGGCAAACTTTGCGCATAATCAAACAAAGCAAAGCATTGATGCCGTGATTGTTATTTCCTTTTTAAGACGGTGTTCTGCATGGACGGCCGTGCAGCAAAATCTTCGTACCAGAGCGCTAAATCCTCCCGATAAGCTCGCCAATCACCAATAACGCGTGACTGATCAAGAAAACCGAGAAAACATCCCACCGCAATAGGTCCTATGGAAAGTCTTTCGGACAGGGATACAACTTCTGAGTTGAGGATATTCAATGCTCCATCTACCGCTTGGCGCCAACGTCCTAACCAATAGGGCGAGCGGCTACCGGGCTTTCGTGCGGCTTCATAGGCGAGCTTTACCGCGTCATCCATGCCGCCATCACCAATGGCTTGCATCCGAAGGGCCTGCCATCGTGTCATGCCGTTTTTGGGAAAAAGCTTAGGCTCGGGCACAAGCGAATCCAGATATTCACAAATGACCGGCGAATCGAACCAAGCCTCGCCGTCATCGTCAATGAGGGTCGGGACTTTGAGAATGGGATTATCAGGGCCTAACTCATCAAGGCGTTTTTCCCGTTCGCTTGTGAACAGTTCGATTTGATCGTCTATACCTTTTTCAATGGAGACGATGCGTGCTTTACGGACGAAGGGTGATGCCGCTGAATAGAAAAGTTTCATGGTACGGGGACCCCCAGTCGCTCTGCATTGGCTTCTTTGGTGGTATCGATAAAAGACTCGCGCTCGCCAATGGCCTTATACCACGCGCCTAAATTTGGCAGATCTTTTTCCCAATTCCAGCCTGGGCGGCGTTCGTTCACATATCCGAGACCACAGGTCACCGCAATACCGCCGATCGTAAGGGGGCCGCTGATTAACTCAGAGTGTTTCTCGAGCCAGCCCATTATCCGGCCTATGGCTGTGTCATACTTATCTACCATTTCTGGAAGTTTATATTTATCTGGCCGTGCAGCTTCTTTGTAATGAGATTGTGGCGCTTCGGTTAGTGCATCGCCAAGAGCTTGAAGGCGCAGCGCATGAAAGCGTTTCTTGCCCTCTTGCGGATGAAATTGTGGTTTTCCGTCGAGGCAATCGAGATATTCGCAAATCACTGGTGAATCGAACAAGCTTATCCCGTCATCCAAGCGCAGCGCAGGCACTTTCCGAAGAGGGTTGTCATTATCGATATCTTGATTTTTGCCATATAAATCCGTCACCTGGAGTTCGATTTGATCTAGAATGCCTTTTTCATGTGCTAAAATTAGACATTTGCGGGCAAATGGTGATCGCGGTGTTACGCGAAGAACCGGCATGTTACTTCCCTCCCAGAATATGGTTGACGGTGCTATAGCATATCCGTGGAAGCGTTAGCACCTATGCTGTGGTAAATTATTATCTATGTATAACGATGTCATGGATCTTCGCGAATTTTACGCAACCCCCATGGGCAAAATGGGGCGAAGGCTTATTAGGAGCCGTATAAGGAGGTTGTGGTCAAATCTCTCAGGTATGACCGTTTTGGGACTTGGCTATTCGACCCCTTATCTACAACCGTTCCAAAATGAGGCAAATGTTGTTTTGGCAATCATGCCCTCCACACAAGGTGTGCTCCACTGGCCGGAACGGGAGCCAGGTAGAGTAGCACTCTCCGACGACAGGGAATTACCATTTTCGGATCGATCAATCGACCGTTTGCTAATTGTCCATGGGCTAGAATGCAGCGAAAATTTACGGATCATGCTGCGCGAAGTATGGCGGGTTTTGGCCGATGGTGGCCGAATAATCGCTGTGGTACCGAACCGGCGTGGTTTGTGGTCTCGCTTCGAGCAGAGGTCTCCATTTGGGCACGGCCATCCATATAGTACTAGTCAGCTTCGCAAATTATTACGCGATTGTTTTTTTACCCCGACGGCGATCGAACGCGCGCTTTATGCCCCACCTATCCGTTCGAGGTTGTTGATGCGTTCGGCACCGGCTGTCGAGAAAGTAGGGAGCCGGTGGGCTCAGGCGGTATCCGGTGTGCTCATTGTCGAAGCCTCAAAGCAAATTTATGCGGGCACTGCCGTGCCCGTGCAGCGTTCGGTCCGGAAACGTCCTCTAGTAGCGCTTACGGGAGGGGCGCGGCATCGCAAAGCCGGTTAAGAGCAGTAGAGGGCTAGCCGTCGGGTCCCAGTGCTATGCGCTCTTCGAGATCATCGACGCTATTTGCATCGATGACTTGGCGGATAGTATCGATGGAGAACCCTTTTCTGGCTAGCACGCCTAAGTCACGTTCTTGGCGTTCCTCGCGGTCTTTCTCGCGCCACGGGCCGAGCCGTCGCCGCCGGGCATAGGCGCAGGCGGCAATTAACTCAGCCATCGGTGTTTCTTCGGCATCGTCTGCTAGAGCTTGGTCTATGTGATCATTGGAAACGCCTTTTGCCATCAAGTTTGCTCTAATGGCACGCGCAGAGCCGCCGCGGCGGCGCAATGAAGCCACCCGCATGGTGGCATAGGCCGCATCGTCCACCAATTTTGCATCCTCGTAGCGCTGAACCAAATCATCTACCAGTTTTGCGCCTTCTTCTGGGTCTGTGTCATGAGCATGGGCAGACCGGGCAACCCTTCGCATTAAGACGCGGCGTAAATTTTCCGAGGAAGTAGCGTAGCGTTGCAAATAGTATAGCGCTGCGTTTTCTAGCGACTTTTGTGTCGCTTTCCTCGGTTTTTTTTGCTTTCTTGGCGAATTCTGGTCCATTCCAATGAGAACCCTGCCTTGTTAGACCTCAGCAAATAAAAAGCTTGTGACGGGTAACACGAAATTTTGTCACGGATGATAGCATTATGATTTTGACGAATATTGGTTACACATCCACTCTGCACTTCCAAAAGGAAGCAATCAAGACTTCTAGCGGTGCAGCAAAGATGTTGCCTCTTTTAATTGGGAATTAGTAGGCAGCGCTCTTTCTATTTGTCATAAAGTCCTGCCGCGATCCTGCGGAAGTGATATTTAAAGAAGTGAAGCTGTATTTTGTCCCAGCGTTATCGAGATCCCAGAACATTCGGTGCAATGAATTGGCGTGGCCTCTGGACACTCTATGCTAAAGAGGTTCGGCGTTTTTTGAAGGTCTATACGCAGACCCTTTTAGCCCCGGTGATTACCTCGCTATTGTTTTTAGCGATTTTTAATTTGGCTTTAGGCCGAGCTGTACAAGTTATCGGAGGCGTTCCGTTTCTAGAATTTCTGACGCCAGGCCTGATAATGATGATGATTGCCCAGAATGGGTTTGCAAACACCTCGTCTTCAATCTTGATCGCTAAGATTCAAGGAAATATCGTAGATGTTCTGATGCCGCCCATCGGTCCCGCAGAGTTGATGCTCGCTTATGTTGCCTCGGGTCTGACCCGTGGCGTAATGGTTGGCATTGTTACGCTCATGGCAATGTATTTTTTCGTGCCAATAACCATCCACCACCTTTGGGTTGTGATATTTTTTACCTTAGCAGCATCTTTAATGATGTCGATGCTAGGCATAATCGCTGGATTATGGGCAGAAAAGTTCGATCATATTGCAGCGATTACGAATTTCATCGTCACGCCGCTGTCTTTTCTTTCCGGTACTTTTTATTCTATTGAGCGTTTACCGGAGACATTCCAAACCATCGCTCTTTTCAATCCACTCTTTTATATGATTGATGGCTTTCGTTACGGGTTTATAGATCGTGCGGACACGTCGTTTTGGTTGGGTGCGGGTGTTTTGGTAACGGTCAATGTGCTGTTATGGGTGGGCACAGCGCGTATGCTGTCGAGCGGCTATAAGCTCAAAGCGTGAGTTTTTGGAGCGGCTGAAGGCTTGATTTCGGGTCCCTAACTAAAAATCAAAGTGCTACTGGATAAGTTGACAGTACCGGTCTGAATACAGATACTCCCCGGCTTCTTGCGACGAGCTTAAGAAAATAACGATTATATGGATGGAAAGATGTCAACGGCGGTGATGCCCACTTATGGCCGTGCAGATATCGCTTTCGTACGCGGCGAAGGCGCCTATCTTATTGCGGCCGACGGAAAACGATATTTGGATTTTTGTGCTGGTATCGCAGTGGATGCGCTAGGACACTGCCACCCTCGTTTGGTGGAAGTTTTGAGCCAACAGGCTAGCCGTGTATGGCATACATCCAATTTATACAGAATTCCTGCGCAGGAGCGACTTGCAGAGCGGCTGGTGGCTAATTCTTTTGCTGATATGGCTTTTTTTTGCAACTCAGGCGCCGAAGCGGTGGAGGGTGGCATCAAAATTTGTCGCAAGTTTCATAGCGTTAACGGGCATCCAGAAAGATGGCGTATTCTATCGTTTGATGGTTCGTTTCATGGCCGGACATTGGCGACTTTGGCTGCGGCTAAGAATGGAAACCATCTTGATGGTTTCGGCCCCGCTTCTGATGGTTTCGACAATTTGCCGTTTGGTAACACAAACGCGTTACGAGCTGCAATAACAGAAGAAACAGCTGCAATATTGGTTGAACCGGTTCAAGGGGAAGGAGGCATTCGGCCGGCAGACCCGGGGTTTTTAGAAGATATTCGTGCGGTAGCAGATGAATTTGGATTGCTGGTTTTCTATGATGAAGTGCAAACTGGAATGGGTCGAACCGGCAAATTATGGGCCTATGAGTGGGCCAATGCGATGCCGGATGTTATGTCCATTGCAAAAGGTCTTGGCGGCGGATTCCCTATCGGGGCCGTGTTGGCGACGACAGAAGCTGCTAAGGGTATGACGCCAGGTACTCATGGCTCGACATTCGGTGGTAATCATTTGGCGACAGCGGTTGCCGATGCCGTACTGAAAACAATACTAGAGGATGGATTTTTGGCTAACGTGAGTGCTGTTAGTGCAATGCTACGTCAGCAGCTTAAGGAATTATGCGAACGGCATCCGACTGTGTTTAAATCAGTGCGTGGAGCGGGTTTGATGTTAGGGATAGAATGTATTCCGCTCAATCTAAATCTTATGTCTATGGCCCAAGAGGAGGGTTTGTTGACGGTTGTAGCTGGTGAAAATGTCCTTCGGTTAGTACCGCCGTTGATTATAGAAGAACATCATGTTGAGGAAGCAACTGAAATACTCAATAAAGTCGCGGAACGCGGGGCACTGGTCAATGATTCGAAAAAAAAATAAAGCCGGTCCAAAACATTTTCTCGATATCGACCGGTTCGACGAAAAAACCCTGCGGCGTCTGCTTAGGCTTGGGCATGCCTTTAAGAGGGGAGGGGTGCGCAGACGATTGCCACTAAAAGGTAAAACTTTGGCTATGGTGTTTGAACAACCCTCCACACGAACAAGGGTTAGTTTTGAAGTGGGCATGAGCCAACTTGGTGGTGATGTGGTGCTTTTGAGCGAATCAGAAAGCCAATTGGGTCGCGGTGAGACCATCGCGGATACCGCACGAGTGCTGTCGCGGTATGTGGATGGCATTATGCTGCGAACGAAATCCTCCGAAAATCTGCACGAACTTGCGCAGCATGCAACGGTGCCGGTCATTAATGGCCTGACGGATCTCACTCATCCATGCCAGATTATGGCGGATGTTATGACTTTCGAAGAACGAAAAGGCCCCATTACCGGGCACCCTGTGGCATGGCTTGGAGATGGCAATAATGTCGCCGCCAGTTGGATTCAGGCAGCGGTAAAATTGCGTTTTCCATTGAGGCTGGCATGCCCTGATTCTTTGCAGCCGAAAGCAGAATTGATCGAATGGGCTAATAGCGAGGGCGGTGACGTGACTCTAATGGAAGACCCAGAGGAAGCGGTTAATGGTGCTGATTGCATCGTAACCGATGTCTGGGTTTCTATGGGAGACCGAGATAAGCGGCAGCGTCATAATTTATTGCAGCCCTACCAAGTGAATCGGCGGATTATGTCCCGTGCCAATGAAGACGCAATCTTTATGCATTGCCTGCCGGCCCACCGTGAGGAAGAGGTCACGGCGGAAATTATTGATGGGCCACAATCTGCTGTATGGGACGAGGCTGAAAATCGCCTTCATGCTCAGAAAGGTGTGCTTGCCTGGTGCATGTCCTAGCTGACGGGGCAGTCGCACCCGAAGAAGATTTCATTCTGCCGTTCATCCTTGATGAATCGGACCTCCATGGCCGAATGGTTGGGCTGGCCAACACTATTAACCAAATACTTCGTCAGCATGATTACCCGAAGCCGGTTGCGCGATTATTGGGCGAAGCCTTAACACTGACGGCGCTATTGTCTGCGGCTTTGAAGTTCGAAGGCGTTTTTACTCTGCAAACTAAAGGTGACGGTCCTGTTGGCTTGCTGGTGTGCGATGCGACCAAAAGCGGAGCACTCCGTGGATACGCAAAAGTAGGCGGTGATATCCCGGATGATGGTTCTTCGGGCTCTGCGTTAAGGGACCTTTTGGGTAAAGGCTATCTCGCTTTTACCGTGGACCAAGGCGATGATACGGATCGCTATCAAGGGATTGTCGAATTAAACGGAGAAACGCTGGAGGAATGCGTTCATCATTATTTCCGCCAGTCACAGCAATTTCAGGCGGCGGTGAAAGTTACAGTTGCCGGAGGTGATGATGAACCATGGTGCGCTGGCGGTCTGATGTTACAAAGGTTGCCTGGAGACGAGAATGCGATTGACACACCCAGGATGGATGCCGTTTGGCAAACTGCTATGGAGGCGATTACGAATTGTGATCCGTCGCAGTTGGGCGAGCGTAAAATTTCACCTTACGATTTATTATTCAATCTCTTTAATGGTTATAATGTGCGTGTCTTTGACGCAAAGCCGGCTCGTGCCGAATGCCGTTGCTCTAGAGAAAGAGTGGGCGTGGTTCTGGCGAGCTTATCGGATGAGGAAATCGACGATATGAAGGAAGATGGCCACATTGTGGTTACATGCGAGTTTTGCAACCGTAGTATGTCTTTCGATGAAACCGACCTCGCTGTGATGCGGAGTACATAACCCAGTGGCGCAAATTTTGCGCTTAATCGGTTTGGGGTGACCTGTTCAAATGAAAAGTCTTTATCAATTTTCCGTACTTGTTATGGCTTCTATTTTCCTATTTGGTTGTGAGACGCCACCCATGCAGAAGCCGTTGTCGGTTATATCCTTCGTCGGAGTTACGCCGATATTGTTAGATGTCGCGCAGATCGAGATTCATAAAAACCATAAACCGCCGTTGAGATTGTCCAACGTGGACCACGAGATGCCGCTAAATTTACAAGATGCGACCGAAAGCTGGGCGAAAGCAAGGTTCAAAGCTGTGGGACACACAGGCATGGCGAAGTTGATAATTGCGGAAGCTAGTGTTTTGGAAACAAAGCTGAAGAAAACTAAAGGCATAAAGGGCGTGTTCACGACCGATCAAGGCGAACGGTATGACGGCACCCTATCAGTTCGAATAGAGGTTTTTGGTGGCATCGCAAAGGGGACGGCTGCGGCGCGCGCTGTTGTCCAGGCCAGGCGAACAATCCGCGAAGATACAACATTAGCGGAACGTGAGCGCAAATGGTTTGATATGACGGAAGCAATGTTGAATAAACTCGACAAAACGCTTAAGCCACAAATCTATCGGCATTTGAAGGCTTTTTTGAAGGAGAGACCCTAACTACGCCAGAAGGACGGGGCCAACAATACAAATATGGTGAAGAGTTCTAGGCGGCCAAGCAGCATGCCAAATGACAAAAGCCATTTTGCTGAATCCGGTAACGTGATGAATGCGCCCGAAGGGCCTATTGTTGAGCCCAGCCCGGGCCCCACATTTGAAATGGCCGTCGCCGCGCCCGAAACGGCTGTTAAAAAATCTAACCCAATCAACCCAAGTCCAATTGCTAACGCAGCAAAAGAGGCCGCATATAAAAAGAAAAAACTCATGACGGAGCTGCCAACATCTTCGGGAATAGGCTTGCCGTTATAGTAAGCGAGGAAAACTCCGTGTGGATGTAGAAGCTTGCGCATTTGTGTGACGGCTGTAGCGTAGAGTACTTGAAAGCGAAAAACCTTGATGCCACACGTAGTAGATCCTGCGCAGCCGCCTATGAACATAAGAAAAAGAAAGATCACTAAGGCAAATGGTCCCCACGCACTGAAATCCTTTGTAGCATAACCTGTCCCGGTGATAATCGAGACAACATTAAACGCACTATTTTGCAAAGCATCGGTCGGCGCCATTCCTTTCATATTCCATAGATAGACCGCGATCGCTACAGTGGTGCAGAAGACGATGGCCAGAAACCAATGAACTTGGCTGTCATGCAAAAAGGCATTTGTGCTGCCGCGAAGGGCCCGCAGATAGAGCACAAATGGTAAGCTGCCTAACATCATGAAAATGATGGCAATAAATTCAATTTTTGCATTTTCGAAGTAGCCAATCGATAAATCATGGGTTGAAAATCCACCGGTTGCGATAGTCGTCATGGCGTGTGCTGCGGCATCAAAGCCGGACATGCCGGCGAGCCAATAGAAAAAGGCGCAGAGCATGGTGAAGAATAGGTAGATAAAACCGATATAAGCGATTAGTTGTGCTGCCCGCGGCAGAATTTTCTCAGACTTATCAGACGATTCCATTCGAAATAGTTGCATGCCCCCTACTTGTAAAAGGGGCATGATAGCAATCGCCATGCCGATGATGCCAATGCCTCCCAACCACTGCAGCAACGCTCGCCAAAGCAAAATTCCTGGCTGTACTTGCTCAAGGCCGACGATTACAGTCGAGCCGGTGGTAGTAAGCCCCGACATAGCCTCAAAAAATGCGTCCGTATAAGAAAGCTCTAAATTTGCAAAAACCATGGGAAGTGCGCCAAAAGCGGGGATGATGATCCAGGCGAGTGCGGTTAGCAAGAAGGCCTGCCGAACATTAATACCGCTAAAGGGTGTGCGGGCCGTAAAGATAAAGAGCCCGCCGATAAAGGCCGTGAAGCCAGCCGCAACGGCGAACACCTGCCAATCTTTATTGCCGCTGACGGCGTCCGCAACCGCAGGCAGACACATTGCACCTGCTAGCGTCGAAAGCAGGACACCTAGAATGAATAGGATTGGGCGAAAATCGGGCAAAGTATTGTTCCCCGCTGTGCTGTGTGCGCTCCTTATCGAGAGTACAAAGTCGCGGACTAGCGGGAATTTGTCCAGCCTTGTCGTTAAAAGGACCTTTTACGCCGCAGATTTGGAGTTCGGTTTTCCAAGCAGAGACAAAAATTCACTCCGCATTTCCGGATCATCACGAAATTCACCCAGCATATGGCTAGTAACCATGGAGACTTCGGATTTTTGCACGCCTCTAGTTGTCATGCATTGATGCTGTGCTTCTACGAGCACGCCGACGCCCCTTGGTTGCATTACCTGATTGATTGTCGTGGCTATTTCGGCGGTCAGTTTTTCTTGAATTTGCATGCGGCGTGCAAAAATATCCACAACACGCGCAAGCTTACTGATGCCGACCACACGGTTTGCTGGCACATATGCCACGTGAACCTTACCTACGATCGGTACGATGTGGTGTTCGCAATGTGAGAAAAACTGGATGTCGCGAAGGACGACCATTTCGTCATAGCCGCCGGTTTCTTGGAAGGTTCGTTGCAGAACCTCCACGGGGTCTTCGTCGTACCCGGCGAAAAATTCCTCCCACGCACGGACAAAGCGACCTGGAGTTCCAAGCAAACCTTCTCGTGAAGGATTGTCGCCGGACCAGCGAATTAAGGTCCTGACCGCGTCTTCGGCTTCTTCGCGACTCGGTTTTTTTACCGCTTTATCTAGCGCTACTACATCAGAAGCGGCTGCTTTCTCTGTCTTAATCACCGTTTATTAGTCCATTTTGTTGTTGAAGCTTTAAATAGTTCTTTTCGGCTATTTGTCGAGCTTTTGTTGTGTGGGTTTAATTCAATTGCACGGGCTGATGAGGGCTATCGAGCGAAAAAGCAGGAATTTGGACGTCAAAACATTCTCCCGTTCGTGCTTCCATTTGATAAGTTCCTACCATAATACCCGATGGCGTCTGCAACGGCGTACCGCTTGTATACTCAAAATCGTCGCCGGGGCCTAGTACCGGCTGCTCACCGACAACCCCTGGGCCACGCACTTCTTGCACCCGTCCGTCTGCGTCTGTGATTTGCCAATACCGCGTCCGCAATTGCACGGTCTCAAGGCCCGTATTCTCGATTTTCACATGATAGGCCCAGACGTAATGGTTTTCATCCGGGGCCGATTGATCTTCAAGATAGAACGGTTTCACTGTTACTCTTATGTCGCGAGTACGTTCTTTATACATCCGCCGCTCCTGTAGGCAAATCTCGTTTCTTCTTAGGGCTATGATAAGCCTGTGATGAGGCTGTTTGTCAAAATGAAAGTGTGAATCTAATCGCATAACTCACATGTCTGCGCTAATGCTGCAAGAAGCGCCTCCAAGCACACAAAATTTTGCACAATGAGGATGGTTAAGCTTGACTGGCGATAAAGCGTTTCTGAGTGTAGTGCCTAAATCGAATGCTTCTGCATAAGGAAGCAGTGTGCACGGTGAAACGGTGGGCGCGTTATCACCTTTGCGTTTAACCACCATCCGCGACTGCGCGCACATTATATCTTTGGGTGATACGTTTAGGATTCCCCAGCATCGTTCCGTTATTTCCGGTATGTCGAGGGTTTCGTCCATTTCCGGGAATAAAATAAGGGAGGCGGGGTTCTGTCCATCAATATGAATATTTTCTGTTGCAAAAAGTTCGGTAAAACCATTACGCATTTGAGTTTCGTCTTGGTCCCAACAGGTGCGGCTTGCCGCTGAAATCGCAAATCCATTATCTGACAGCCATTTGAGTCCGGCTATTGCAGGCCCCCAGGATCGGTCACCGCGAATACGCTCATGACCGGGTTTTGTGTAATGATCAAGAGACACACGAAAAGTCAGCCGGCCGCGGAACAGGGTGGGTAAGTTGAGGAGTGCGTCTGCGCATTTTGCCATTGGGCGCATGGCATTGGTAAGGATAAGCGTTTCAAAGTTGCGTTCTAGCGTGCTCCAAAGCATGGCGATGAAATCTGGATTCATAAAAGGCTCGCCGCCGGTAAAGCCGATTTTCCGTGTGCCTAACTGAAGCGAGTTGATTTCATTTAGAAAGGTATCGACTTCTGCGGCACGCAAATAAACTAGCCGGTCATTGGTAGGGCTTGACTCAATATAACAATTCTTGCACTCGAGATTACACAGCGTGCCGGTGTTAAACCAAAGTGTATCCAAACGCTCAAGTGCCACTTGTGCGCGAGGGCTGCCGTCCGCCGTTTGGTCGGGATCTTGAAACTTAATCGGGTCGAGGCGGGCACCGCGCCCAATGGTTATCTCATTCATGTGGTGATCACTCTAGAGCTATCTAAGTTTAACACAACGCAATTTTTGTATCGGTTTGATTGCCTAAGCAATTGTTAATTAGGCATTGATGAACGGTATGAGGTGCTGTCTTATAAGGAAGTCTATGGGCTGCGGGTATGATGTAGTGGTAGCCTGCCAGCTTCCCAAGCTGGACGTGCGGGTTCGATTCCCGCTACCCGCTCCATACTTTTTACGGGTTTTCTGCGGCTCTTGGGGCGTTTGAGCGTGTATCGCACTAGCCTAGCGCTTAACCAGTTCGTTTGGCGTACTAAAAATTTTATCTGCCACTACTCCTCCTTTCGTTTACGGTTTCTAATTTTCTTTATGGCAAAGTTGTTGCCACACTTGTGAGAACAGAAGTTATTTTGGGCATTGCTTCTCGGCTTACGCTTTGGTTGGTACCAAGTTTCACATTCATCGCAGCTAAAGAACAGCAGCCCTTTTTCCAGCGCGTTATCAAGTTCTAGCCATAGGGCTGTAAAAAGATTTTTAGGGGTGACTGTTATAGGTAGGTTATCCACTTCAGCCGAGAAACCAGCAGCTAGATAATCTTCCATGCTAAATTCGATGGTCTTTTCTAATTTCTTGCTGCTTTCCTCTAACTTATGCTGCTGATCTTTTGGCGCTCCCGCGTTGCAGATTGCTAGCGTTTTTGTGCGCAAAAGCAGTCGTGCGCCTTCTACAAATCCTGTAATGAAATCTGTCTTTCTTCGGGCACGGCGTAAATCGCCTAGTTCCTCAGAGCCACCAGCTATTATTTCATCCCTCGTGAATAGAAGACCAAATTCATTTGCAAATAACAGCAAGTCATTCGGGCCCGACTGATTGATAAACTTCTGCAAGACCTCCGCTTCGTCCTTATCAGCGAAGGGGTGAAACTGCTCAAAACGTTTAGACATTGGGAAGATTCGGCCTTCTCTAATCTCGTACCCGTCTATGCAGCGGGACCATTCAAAATTGTAATTTGGCCTCATTAAGCGGTTTCTCAACATAAAAAGGTGTCACACGTACAGAAAAATTACATAAAAGTGTCACACGTAAAATTTATATACGTCCTGTAACTTAATCTGTCAATCAATACCCTTTTGCATATGAATAAACAGCAAAAAGGCGAACTGTTGCGTAAACACATAACGGCTCCCGGAAAGTGCAATTTTGACATTATGGGGTACGGCTGCGTCACGGGTTATAAAATGATTAGCGAGGGAGCTATCCCAGTGCTCGATCACCCAACCAACTAAGACCCGAAGCATATCAACGCTATGGCCACGATTACCCGTGACCAAAGCCATCAAATCATTGCGGCACAAACTCGGCCGGACCGACGCTATGCCATCCAAAGCAAAACAGAACACACGGGCGGTGCCCCGTTTGTCATCGGTTGGCAGGATACGCCTACTGCTGATCCGATGAATGACCTGACCTTGAGCAAAGAGCCTCAAGGCGGCGAAGCAAGGCGATAGGAGCTACAACAAGGCTAAGAAGTACGAGAGAGAATACGATAGTGTAATGCTCACCCCATATTTCACCCCCCAAAGTTTGGGAATTAGGTGAAACTAGATGAACCTTAATAATCTTAAACGGGCGGGAAAGCCATAGAAAACCGGTGTTTTTGGTGCTAGTTGAACTATACTGATACTAGCTTTGTGGCTTTTGAGTCCCGCTACCCGCTCCATACTTTTACTGGTTTTCTGCTGCTTCCGTGGGCGATAAAAACTGAGTCCCCATTAGTCCTCCATTTTTCTGAGTTTTGTGCCTCGCTGTCGGTACTTTTGCAGTTTAAATGTTCGTCACTAAACCGAGCCATCATGTAATCCTATGAATGAACTACTTTTGAACGAAGGGCCCAAAGGCGGTTAGGCAAAGCAAAACAATCAACACCATGGCGAAGAAGTATGAGAAAGAATATGATAACGTCACGGTCAGTAAGGAAACAATCCACCTGACCAAGATATCTTTAACCGTGCCCGACGGGTTCGATCATAACGACGGGTTCAAAGCTATGCGGAGACTCGGGCAGTCGGCACTGCAACAGAGAGTTAAGGCGGAGTTCCAAATAATCAGGGAGGGTTACATGATTAAGAAAATATGCTTAGCAATCGGACTGGTGTTTGCGCTTGCGTCGTCACCAGTGATTAGCGCTGAGTTAGATAAAAAAGCGAAGGCTGAGTTTTGCAAGGAGCAAGCTGCCTCGATTATTAAGCATATAAGAGCAACTGTAGGAGCTTGGCGCGATTATTCAAAAGCAACTCACGATTATGATATTGCCCGTCAATCAAAAGACAAAAAACTTATAGCAAGCGCTGTGACAGAACAAAATCGTTGGCGGGAAATTCATAAAATTGGCTTAAGACACCTAGATAGGTACGCGGCAATATGGTCCGCCTATTGCAAATGACTATTCGGTTGCCCCCCCTTTTCAACCCGCGTTTCCAGCGTAAAATATATAACTGCCTGGCCTATTCCTATTTTCTTTGCAATCACAGACGCACCTGAATTACTTTCTATTTAGCCTTTCGAGATTCTCCACATTCAAAGAAGGGATTGCTTCCCTTGCAGACCTCTTCGTAGGGCTTTACGCAAGGGTCAAAGCAAGGAAACCCGCTGTTTCCAGCAGGTTTCGTCAGGTATTAAAAAAGTGAAATTCGCAGATATTATTGAGTTGATCTAGAAAGCGAACTTAGCACAAATTTGTCAAAATAAAACCCTTGCGACGATTTGTACGGATATCCATAATCAGTTGAAACTAAAATAATTGAAAGGAGGTGGTCCAATGTCTCATTGTCATAAGATTCTTGACTATAGGGATTTAGATCGTCGCCTCACAGGAACTTGCTTCTGCTGATGTGATGTTTTGGTCCGAGTTTGGGATCAATTTTGATGATGGAAGGGTCACTCTAACGAGTGACCCTTCGTTTAGGAACGGTATGAAAGTCAACCAAACTTCCCTATGTCCCTCATGCACAATAGACGCTAATTCTTGGTGGGCGGGTCGCTCCTAAGCCCTAGAAGAAGATTTTGTAGAAAAGGCATTTAAATATGAACAAATGCGCAAAAGCTTTTTTGGTTCTGGCTATTTGTTTAATTTTTTCTACGAGCGCCCGATCAGAAACAATTTATCATGAAAAATTTTATCCGGACGGTTCTGGTCCATTTCCAGCAGTGATAGCGCTTCATACCAGTGGCGGATTCAAAACAGTAAAACATCTTATACAACGATATTTAGATGATGGTTTTGTTGTGTATGCTCCGGATTTTTTTACGAAACATGGAATAACCACCAGTTCGAGGATGAACTCATTCGACCTTTTTAGGGTGGAAATAGAAAAAGACTTATCTGAAATCGTCGATCTCATAAAAGAAGATTTGAAGGTGGATGCAAAGAATGTATTTGCGACGGGTTTTTCCAATGGTGGCTTTTGGGTTTGTTATCTAACTGGAAATTCAAAAGTGACTGCTGGGGTGGCGCACTATAGCGTCTGGAAGGCAAATTTTGGTAGGGAAATGACTAATCCTTACCCTATGCATTACTTCTCAAAATCGAGTGCTCCGATATTAGCGTTACACGGCAATGATGATGACATCCAAAAATTAGAATTTGCGGAAGAAGCGTGGGAGGAAATAATTGAAAGTGGCGCAAAACTTCAAACGCATGTTTATGCCGGTGCCGGACATGCGTGGGATAGAAAATACTCTTGGAAGTTTAATTATATTAAAAAAATAGATAAAGACTCCCATCGGCGAACGATAAAATTCTTTAAGAAACATATGAAATAGTCAAAAGTTTTCAAAGATAGCGAGGTGTTCGGTGCCAAATTTATCAATTATCTAATGGCATGGGGTATAGTCCCGCTTTGTAGTTGATTGCGAAAAATCAAGATCCTTGCTCATTCATGAAAAGGTGATTAGGCCGTGAAGTTAAGCCCTAACATTTTGCCGAAAACATTCCGTTTAAATTTTGCTGTAATTTCGATCTTTCTCGTGATTGTTACAGAAAACGCAGTCGCACAAGTAATTATAAATCAGCAATTGCGTCCGGGTTCATCGCATCATCTCTTGGTACTTGAACCCCAAAGTAAGCCCAAATACGCAGTCGTATTATTCGCAGGCGGGTATGGGATGGTTGACTTCGATACTGACGGGGAAATCACAAGAATGCACGGTAATTTTCTAGTTAGATCGCGTAAGTTATTCCTGGATCATAACCTTTTGGTGGGCATATACCGCATGCCTGAAGAGGGCGAAGACTGGGATTTTAGACTTTCAGATGTGCACGCTAAAGACGTGGGTAAGCTGATACAGGAAATCAAATCACGATATAAGGTTGATGTGTGGTTATTAGGTCATAGTCGCGGGTCTATTTCTGTTGCGAATGCTGGTCTAAAATTAGATGGCGTTCAGAAGCCATCGGGTTTGATTTTAGTGGCTAGCGTTGTAGACACGGGCAATCGTGGTCAACCCAAAGTTACAGATTTAGATGTAGGTGAGATTGATGTACCATCTTTGATCATACACCATCGCGAGGATAGCTGCTATGTAACGTTATACAGTGACGCAAAATATTTTTTTAGCAAACTCAAAAGTTCACCTCGAAAAGAACTCATCACAATGGATGGTGGTGATGCAGGCTGGGAAGAGCACGCATGTAAGTCGAATTCGCATCATGGTTTCTTAGGTATTGAGGAGGAAACTGTTAAGAAAATTGCCGATTGGATTAAGCTAGCTAAATGAGCCCACGTGCAACAAACTTTCTTTTAGATGCCTGTAAGTTTATCAGAAAGCTGAAATTTAGAGGGCTATTTACAAATGACAAGTATTCAAGAAAGTCTGCCTTTTAAGCTGGGTGTGTTGAGACCCGGAATGGCGGCTGAGGTGATTGGGCTGAATTTGAACCAGGCGATAGATGACGGCCTTCACCAGATTATTTTAGAGACATTTTATAAGTTTCCAGTACTCGTTTTTCGCGATCAAACACTTGATAAACGATCACAAATAGATTTTTCCGAAGGCTTCGGCGCCCTAGAGGGACATGTTAACAGAGACTTTCGAAGCGACGGTTTCCCCGCCGTCCACGAAGTCTCCAATCTCGATTTGAATACTGGTAAGCCTACCGCAAAACTTGAGAACCGCGGTAATTATCATTGGCATACGGACAAATCTTATTTGCTGACACCGTCACTCGCGACCCTACTTCATGCGGTGACGTTGCCGCCGGAGGGGGGTGACACACAGTTCGCTCATATGGGAGAAGCGTATGACGCACTATCAAACGAGAAGAAAGATGAAATTGCCTCTCTTCGTATGGTTCATAGCTGGGAGCAAACGCGCATCAAATCGGGCAGTAAGCTGGCGACTGCTCAGGAAATCGAGGATGCGCCACCGGTGGTCCATCCGCTTGTCCGGACCCATCCAGAGACGGGGCGCAAATGCCTTTATATCGGTACACACGCCTCCCATGCGGCGGACATGGTCAGGGGTGTGGGCGAGGCGTTGTTGGAGGAACTGCAAATTTTTGCGACCCAGGACCGATTTGTTTACAGCCATATCTGGCGCCCTGGTGATTTGGTGATGTGGGACAATCGGTGTCTTCTGCACCGAGCGACAGAAAGTTACGATATGGCAAAACATGTGCGGCTGATGCACCGAACTGTGGTGCGTGGCGACGCGCCAGTTTAGGGAAAGCTTATAAATTTCCGATAACGGCTTCTGTAATTGCCGTCGTACCATCTTTACCACCGAATTCAAATGGTATTATATTTTTTGAATTGATGCTACGTGTGACCGCCTTGTTGATCATCTCAGCGGCTTCCAGGCAATTTTCGTCGTTATGGGTCTCGCCTAGCCATTCCAACATCATGGCCCCGGATAGAATAGCGGCGATAGGGTTTGCCTTACCCTTGCCTGCAATATCCGGTGCGGTGCCGTGGGCCGGTTGGAAGACCGCATACTTGTCGCCGATATCTGCGGAGGGGGCTAGACCCATCGACCCCATGAGACCACCGGCTAAATCGGAAATAATATCGCCAAACATGTTTTCGGCTACCATGACATTAAAAATCCATGGTTGGCAGACCAATTCCATCGCAGTTGCGTCCACATAACGGTGCTCGGTCTTTACTGAGGGGAAGTCTCTGGCACGTTCATCGAATATTTTCCGGAAGAAAGCCATAGAACTTAANACATTTGCTTTGTCGATGCAGGTGACCGGGCCTGATTTGCCCTGGTCTATGCGGCGTTCTGCAAGCCGAAAGGTAAAGTCGAATAGTTTTTCACAAACGGGCCTCGTGATTACCAATGCGTCGCGGGCCACTTGGTCATTAGCAACGGTACCTTGCGTACGTTCGGCAAATAGACCTTCAGTAGATTCGCGGACTATCACGAAATCCAATTCCTGTGCTTCCGGTGCGGCAAGCGGTGCAGGTAACCCGAGATAGGTACGGACCGGACGTACTCCAGCATAAAGGTCCAAGTCTTGCCGAAGGTCTAGTTGCGGAGCAATTTCTGTGCCGTCTTCATAACGAACCTCGGGCAGACCCATCGCGCCAAGATAGATGGCGTCGGCTTTCTCTGCTTTTTTGCGCGATGTATCTGGGAAACCAGCGCCGGTAGCTTTATAGAGCGCTGCGCCGGCGGGCAAGATTTCTGCTTTAAAAGAAAAGCCGCGGTGAATGTATGCTACCTTTTCCAGAACCTTGAAAGTGGCGTGGGTGACTTCCGGCCCAATGCCATCGCCGGGTAGCGACGCGATGCGATACGCGTTTGCGGAGGACATATTCGAGAGTGTTTAAATGTGGAAGGATTCGCCGCAGCCGCAGCGGCCCTTTTCGTTCGGGTTATTGAACGTAAACCCGGACGTAAAGGTATCTTCTTCGTAGTCCATTTCCGAGCCCACGAGAAACATGGTGGCTGCCGGGTCTATGAAGAGCGTTACGCCCTTATCNTCAACAATTTCCTCAAATTTCTTTTGTTCTTCGGCATATTCNACGAAATAACTCATGCCGGAACAGCCCTGAGTTTTAATGCCCACTCGAAGACCTTTAATTGGCCTATCCGCCTGAGAAATCAGGGTTTTTACATGCTCCGCGGCAGCGTCAGTGAGCGTCATGAATTGTGGCATTGTCATTTTTTCACTCGAATATCTTTTTACATCGCTATCTTACCACATATCAAGCGTAACTTGCGCTTCTTCTGACATGCGGTCTTTGGTCCAGGGCGGATCCCAAACTAGTTCAACATCTACTTCTCCGACCCCGTCAGTTTCCGCGACGGCGCGGGCGACCATACCCGGCATTTCGCCGGCGACCGGACAGCCCGGCGCTGTCAAACTCATTTTGATCGAGACCGCACCGTCAGCGCCGGTATTAACCTCATAGATGAGGCCTAATTCATAAATATCCACGGGGATTTCGGGGTCATAGACGGTTTTTAAAGCAGCGATGATTGCAGCCTCTCCGGCAATCGCCGTGCCCGGCACCAGCTTGCTGCCAGCGCGTGCAATGAAAGCAGTACCGCTAGGCATAAAATCATTAAGACTGGGTCCTTCGATCATCATTTATTTCCAAATTATTCCGTTGAAATTTCTTCGACACCGTCTAGTGCCGCGTCCAGTGTGTGCCATGCTAACGTCGCGCATTTTACACGCACGGGGAATTGACGTACGCCTGAGAGCACTTGTAGACGTTCAAAATCCTCATCCTCGTTACTGCCGTCCATTTCGAAATCGTCCAACGTACACATTTTATGGAACCCGTCGAGCAGCGCTTTTGCCTCTGCGACTTTCTTGCCTTTGACGATTTCGGTCATCATGGAAGCGGAGGCCATAGAAATCGCACAACCTTTGCCGAGAAAACTTGCATCTGTAATATTATTATCTTCGTCGACCTCCACATAGACCACGAGCTGATCTCCGCATAGTGGATTTTTACCCGCCGCTTCTTGGGATGATACATCGGGCCTACGAAAATTACGTGGATTTTTGCCGTGGTCGAGTATTACTTCTTGATAGAGTTCACGAAGGTCGTCGAGCATTAGCCGAATATCTCCCGCACTGCACTCAGTGCTTCTACGAGCTGATCCGCATCTTCCCGTTTGTTGTAAAGGCCAAATGAGGCTCTAGCAGTGGCTGCCAGGCCAAGTCGGTCCATGAGGGGTTGTGCACAATGGTGCCCAGCCCTAATGGCGACACCCGAATGATCGAGTATGGTGGCCATATCGTGCGGATGGGCGCAGTCTAGAGTCATCGAGATTACGCTTGCTTTGTTAGGCGCAGTCCCGATGATTTTAAGGCCGTCGATGCTAGCGAGTTCCTGCGTCGCATAATTTAAGAGATCGCGTTCGTGGTCTGCGATGGCATCCAGCCCAATACTGCTGATATAATCAATTGCCACTCCAAGGCCTATCGCTTCGCCAATCGCTGGTGTGCCCGCTTCGAATTTTGCCGGTAAGTCGGCCCACTCACTTTTTTCAAAGGTGACGGTATTGATCATATCACCACCCCCCATATACGGCGGCATCGCATCGAGCAACGCTTCCTTACCATAGAGAACGCCGATACCGGACGGGCCATACAGCTTGTGACCGGAAAATGCATAGAAGTCACAATCGAGCTCTTGCATATCGACTTTTTCATGCATGACTGCCTGGCAGCCATCGATCAGTACTTTAGCGCCTACCGCATGGGCTAGACCGACAATTTTCTTCACCGGGACAATAGTGCCGAGTACGTTAGAAATATGCGGTATGGCAACCAATTTGGTGCGCGGAGTTAGGAGGTCTTCGAAAACATCTATGCGCAGTTCACCATCATCGGTGATTGGCGCAATACTTAATACTAGATCTTTTTCATCACGTAACATTTGCCACGGGACGATATTAGAATGGTGCTCCATCTCGGTGATTATGATTTCATCACCGGCTTTCAATTCACGCCGTCCGTATGTAGCTGCCACCAGGTTGATGGCCTCCGTAGCGTTGCGGGTAAAAATTATTTCGCCGCGGCTTTGAGCATTTATGAATGCCTGAACTTTGTC
Source organism: Rhodospirillaceae bacterium (assembly GCA_002715005.1). Lineage (GTDB taxonomy): Bacteria > Pseudomonadota > Alphaproteobacteria > UBA8366 > UBA8366. Next base: position 39,474 of record PAXN01000007.1, on the reverse strand, counting down.
GCGTGCACCTTCATAAGCGTTTGTGGCGCGTTCGCTTAACTGATATGCGCCGCGATGCACATTAGCGTACTCAGTTTCATAGACAGCACTTACTGCATCAATAACCTGACGGGGTTTTTGTGCCGACGCCGCACTGTCGAGGAAGGCCATCGGTTTACCGTGTACCTCCCGTGAAAGAATCGGGAAGTCCGCTCTGATACGATCGATGTCATAAGAAGGGATCATAGTTTTTTGGGCGACGTCACTCATAGACTATTCTCGATCTTTCCGGCGGCAAGCCAACTTGAAATTATACCGCTCATAGCGTCATGTACGGTTCCGTTTGAGACTTCCTCGAGTGCCGAATGAATGAAGGCTGCAATAAGCAGATTGCGTGCCGATTCTTTGTCGATACCGCGTGATTGTAAATAAAACAATGCTGTTTCATCCAGTTCCCCGGCCGTTGCACCATGGGAGCATTTCACATCATCCGCATAAATTTCCAATTCCGGTTTGGAATCTATCTCCGCGCCGCGCGCCAGTAATAAAGCCTGATTGAGCTGATGGCCGTCCGTTTTTTGGCTATCTTTGCGGACCAAAATTTTACCTTGGAACACGCCGCGCGACTGATCGTCCAAGACACCTTTATAGATTTCGCGAGAGCTACTCTCCGGTGCCGCGTGGTCGATAAAGGTCGTATGGTCGCCATGTTGACTGCCTTTCAAAAGATAGCTGCCAAGTAGACGACACTCCGCGCGCGGGCCTAGGATTTCGACATTGATTTCGTTTCGCGATAGCGAGGCGCCGATAGTAAGGACGAAATTCTCGTAGTGGGCGGCCTGTGATAGGCGAACTTCGTTGGCTGCGATATGGAAAGCGCTTGTGTGCTCATTCTGAAGTTTATAATGATGCAGCACTGCGCCGTTGCCGACACCGATTTCGGTGACGCTGTTGCTGAAATAGGTTTCCCCACCTATACCGATATGGCTTTCCAGTAAAGTAGCATTGCTGCCTGCTGCTGCATCCACCAGGATGCGCGGGTGGAAAGTGACAGAAGCTTTATCGTTGCCTCCGATAGAGATAATATGGATAGGTTTTTCGATTAAGGAATTTTCCTGGATATAAATGCAGACGGCATCTGCAAAGGATGCCGTATTAAGAGCTGCGATGGGGGTTCTTTCAAAATCAACCAATCTGTTAAATTTATCGAGGGGCAATGCGCTTGTGTAGTCAAGCGCGATACCTTCCGGTAAATCATNGAGGCTGGATAAGGCGGAGTTCANNACACCATTCACGAGAACTATTTNATAGGCNTCGATTTCTAGCCCACTTCCAACCGGCACTGCGTCTATAGGACTGGGCACGGCGAGTGGTGCTGGCACGAAACCAGTGCGGCGCAGGGTGTTGAGGTTGGTGTACTTCCAAGATTCATCGCGGACCGTCGGCAGTCCTGTACGGTCAAAAGAGGAGAGGCTTTGATCGCGGAGCGCCTGCAGCCAAAGGAGCGTGTTACCTGGCAAAATCTCTCTGAGCTCGCCGTAACGCTCGGTCAACCGTGTTGCCGTTTTCTTAAATGCTGCCATATCGCTTGCCGTCCGCGCTTACGCGGCCTCCTCGTCAAGGAACATGCAGTAGCCAGTTTTCTCCAGTTCATGCGCCAGTTCCTTGTCGCCGGTGGCAACAATCTTACCATTCACTAATACGTGGATCTCATCGGGTACGATATAATTCAGTAGTCGTTGATAGTGGGTGATAACGAGCATAGTCCGGTTTGGGCCACTCAACCGATTTACGCCGTCGGCGACGGTTTTAAGAGCATCGATATCGAGCCCGGAATCCGTTTCGTCTAGGACGCCAAGCTTTGGCTCAAGAATAGCCATTTGTAAAATTTCATTACGCTTCTTTTCACCGCCAGAGAAACCCACGTTGACTGACCGTTTAAGCATTTCATCAGAAACGCCGATTTCTTTTGCCTTGGAGCGGACGACTTTTAAGAATTGCATGGCATCTAATTCGTCCTCGCCCCGGAACTTGCGAACCGAGTTTAGGGCGGTTTTTAAAAAAGTAGTTCCCGCCACGCCCGGGATTTCTACTGGGTACTGAAAGCCAAGGAAGAACCCTTCACCTGCGCGTTCCTCCGGCGTCATGGTGAGCAGGTCCTTGCCCTCCAATGTCACTCGGCCTTGCGTAACTTCGTACTTATCGTTGCCTGCAAGCACGTGGGAGAGGGTGCTCTTTCCAGATCCATTTGGACCCATTATGGCGTAGGTTTTGCCAGGTTCGAGCGATAAATCGATTCCGCGCAAAATTTCTTTACCGTCTATGGCGACGTGAAGATTTTCAATTTCAAGCATGGCCATCATTATTTGTCCTTCAATATTCTTATTTAGCCGACACTGCCTTCAAGGCTGATACCCACCAATTTTTGCGCCTCGACGGCGAACTCCATCGGCAGCTGTTGGAGGACTTCCTTACAGAAGCCGTTAACAATTAGCGCCACGGCTTCTTCATCAGAAAGCCCGCGTTGGCGGCAATAAAAAAGCTGATCGTCGCTAATTTTCGCGGTTGTCGCTTCATGTTCTATTTGTGCAGCTAGGTTGCGGGACTCTATATACGGCACAGTATGAGCACCACACTGGTCTCCAATGAGAAGGCTGTCGCATTGGGTATAGTTCCGTGCGCCTTCGGCGCCTAGCATAATCTTTACCTGGCCACGATAGGTCGAGTCTGATTTACCGGCGGCGATGCCCTTGGCTATGATTGTAGAGCGCGTATTTTTACCCAAATGGATCATCTTTGTACCGGTGTCCGCTTGTTGGCAATTATTGGTTATGGCGACCGAATAAAATTCACCGACTGAGTTATCACCCTCCAATATGCAGCTTGGATATTTCCAGGTTATGGCTGAACCGGTTTCCACTTGAGTCCAAGAAATTTTTGAATTTCGCCCGCGACACGCGCCACGCTTAGTGACGAAGTTATAAATACCGCCTACACCGTTTTCGTCGCCTGGATACCAGTTTTGCACGGTAGAATATTTAATTTCTGCATTGTCGAGTGTAACGAGTTCAACGACCGCCGCATGCAATTGGTTTTCGTCCCGCATTGGTGCTGTGCAGCCTTCGAGATAGCTAACATAAGTGTCTTCGGCAGCAATAATTAGGGTGCGCTCAAATTGGCCAGTATTTTCGGCGTTTATGCGAAAGTAGGTGGATAGCTCCATCGGGCAGTGCACACCCTTGGGAATGTAAACGAATGACCCGTCTGTGAAGACAGCAGAGTTTAAACATGCATGTTTGTTATCGCCATAGGGAACGACGGAACCGAGATACTCCCGCACCAACTCTGGGTGTTCCTGTACTGCTTCTGAAATCGAGCAAAAGATGATGCCTTGCTCTTCGAGCTTGGCCTTATAGGTGGTGGCGACGGAGACACTGTCGAAAACCGCATCCACTGCGACACCAGCTAACATTTCTTGTTCTTTTAGAGGTATTCCTAGCTTTTCGTATGTTTCTAACAGGGTCGGGTCTACTTCGTCTAAGCTTTTTGGTTTATCATTATCCGACTTTGGCGCTGCATAGTAAAACGCATCTTGGTAATCAATCGGCGGGAATTCCACATTGGACCATCTAGGCTCGTCCATAGTCAGCCAATGGGCATAGGCTTTTAGACGCCATTCCAGCAGCCAGTCAGGCTCGTTCTTTTTTGCCGAGATAAAACGGACGATCTCTTCGTTAAGGCCCTTGGGGGCCATTTCTAATTCGATATCGGTAGAAAAGCCATACTCATACTTCTTGCCAAGCGCTTTCACTTGTTCGACGGTTTGTGCGGTCGCGGCCATTACGCGTGCTCCGTTCTTATTTGCTGAGTCGGTTTTGAGAGCTCGAGATCNGGAAATTCCAAGGGTATGCATAGATCGGCCAACGAAATTTCTTCAAGGGCGGCGCGAATAGCCCGGTTTACGCGGTCCCAGCCGCCACGTACTGGGCAAAGTGATTCGACATTACACGCATCTTCCGCGCCATCGACGCATGCTGTTAAGGCGACCGGCCCATCCAATGCTTCGATGAATTCAGCTGCCGTAATTTGGGCGAGTGTGCGGTTCAGGGAGTAACCCCCTTTGACCCCGCGGTGGGATTGTAATAATCTTGTTTTAACTAGCTTTTTTAATAGTTTGCTCACAGTTGGAAGGGGTAATCCGGTAGCTGCGGCGAGATCTTGCGCCGTCGTGACCGGTTCGGCGCTTTTACTTATTTGCGTCATCACCACGACCCCATAATCAGTAAGACGGCTAAGTTTAATCATTGAACTTGATCCCAAAAACTATGTTTTTCAGCAGTTTAATATAGGACTAATTTGGTCCTTTAATAAAAATGGGCTGTTTTCTAACGTTTTCAAGGTTTCACAGCAAGAATTTTTCGTGAGCTACGACAATTCGGTGATATAAGGGCAACCCCTTATGGGGTCAAACGAATTTCAAATGGTGCGTTTCCCAAGAAAGGCGTTTTGGCGTAGAGTCCTTGGATGACTGATAATGTGACAGAGTTGCGTCGTGCAAAGCACGAGGACCCCGGTCCGAGTTTGGCAAAACTCCGCCAGGCCGGGCAACGGGCCGAACGGCATGCCAAATGGCTCATGCAGGCAGGTTTGGCGGCATCGGTACTGTGGTTGATAATTTGCTTTTCCTATGTTCATCGAAATTTAGGATGGAGCTTTCCTTCGCAATTTTTACCCCATGAGACTGGAGCCTTGTTAGCCGGATTTGCGCTTCCTTTGGCCATGTTATGGGCTATCATTTCGCACTTTCGCCGTTCTCACGATGTGCGCTGGCATACCGAGATGCTTCGCCGGCACCTCGACCTAAGAACCTTTCCAGCGGAAGAATATGAAGACCGAGTGACTCCGGTGGCCGACCTTTTGCGGAAGCAAACCGAAGAGTTAGGTCAAGTGAGCGATCAGGTGACTACTAACCTATTGGAATTGATGACTGCGGTTGAGTTGCAAACCGCAGGCCTCGGGGATGCTGGCGATAAAGCTGCACAAGAATCTCATCGAATGCGCGATCAGTTGAAGGGAGATGTCAAATCGCTGGAAGATGTCGTTGAGCGTTTAGACGAACAGCGCTCCGCCATTGAAGATACTATTTCCGGTCAATCAGATGCGCTGGCTCGTGTCACTCAGCAGGCCCTTGATCATTCGGATCATGTTAATGCGTCTCTTCGACTGCAAGCCGCCGACCTCACTAGTGCGTCCGACCGGGCCGCAGAACAGGCAAAAAAGATTGGGGAATTATTCGAGCGTTATTCAGAAAATCTCAGTGAGGCAAGCCGAAATGCTGCTGAACAATCGAGCGCTGTTGAGCAATCTCTGGCGGCGAGTACAGTTGGATTGCAAGACGCGGCTGAAAAAGTGGGGGTAAAATCGACAACCGTGGTTGCTGAGGTGCGTGATCAGATTGAGCAATTGTCTCGAAAGCTGCGGCAGTCCCTAGACGAACAGTCCGAAGCCGCAGGGTTATTGACTGATCAGACGGGTGAGCGCATTGAGCGCATGGCTGATGGATTGGCGCGACAAACAGCTGGGGTGACATCTCATCTTGAAGATATACTAGAAAAGCAAGTGCACAGTATCGATAGTTTACTCAAGGCCGCTGAACTTCGCATGGATGATCTAAAAGTTCAGGTAGACGATCAGGTGTCTGAGCTCAGTCTAGGTTTACGCGACTCCATCGCAAATAATGCTCACCAAATCGGAACAGCTGTTGAGCAGGCCAAAGAGCATATAGGCAAGTTTACATTAGCGATGAGCGAGCAATCGCGAAACTTGGCTAATGTGACGGAAAATTCTGGGGCAGAAACAGAAAATATGATTGGGGCGATGAGGGCGCAGGCTAGCGATTTGTCTGCAATTGCCGAGCATGTAGCTATGCAAACCAAAGTGGTCCAGGCCGCTGTCGGGCGTCAGTCGGAGCAGTTGGCTCAAGTCTCAGACGACACAGTGGTGCGTATTCAAGCCATGGGTCAGATGTTTGAGGAACAAACTCAATCACTGGGCCAGTCTACAGATGAAGCGGTAGATCGTGCAGACGCGTTGCGGAACGCTCTTAACCAACAAGCGAACGATCTAAAATCAGCGTCTGACCATGCTGCGCAACAGTCTCGTGATATTGAGGAGTTGCTGCAAAGTAAGTCGTCTGACATAAGGCTTGCGATCCAAGATGGTTTGAGTGAGATTGACGAGGCGCTAGCGCCTGCTGCGAGTCATGCACAGGCAATGGCTGACACACTTACTAATCAAGCTCAGTCTTTGCAGGAAGCGGCGGATCGTTCTTCGGCTCAAGCGGTATCCATTGCCGAACTCATGAAAGAGAGCGGTAAGGATATGAATGATACGGCGGATGGTGTCGCAACAAGGGTTCAGGGAATTCGACTAGCGCTGCACCAGAATACGAATGAGCTCAGTCAAGCGGCAACCCAGGTTGGTGAGCAGGTTGAGCATGTTAAGGAAGCTTTGGCGGATGACAGCAAGAATTTAGCTGAGCTCGCTAATTTTTTGCATCAGCGGTCCCAGCAAATCGACACGCAAATTGAGGGACACGGAAAAATTTTGAAGCAGTCTTCTGTGCACGCCTCCGAGCAGGCCGAGGAGATCGCTGAAATGTTGAAACAACAAATAAACCAGCTGCTTTCTGCGGCTGGCGATGTCGGTGCGCGCATCAGCGAAGCAGGGCAGGCCTTTGGGCAAGAAACATCAGCTGTAAACGAAGCGCTTAACCAGGGGTTAGCCTTGATGAATGAGATAGGTGAGCGTTTCAACTCGCAATCAGAACGATTAACATCTGCATCCGTGCAAGCGGGTATGCAGATCAGCGATAATAATGAGGCTTTGCAAAAAGAATCGGAGTCCATGATGCGTGTTGCACAAGAGGCTACCGAGCGGATGCGGCTCATTGGTGATGCTTTTACCCAACAAACAGCTAACCTGCACGGTGAGACTGACCAACTGTCTACGCGGATGGCGGGGCTAACGGATAAATTGCGCCAACAAGCTCGCGACTTGGGGCAAGCTGGTGAAGAAGCAAGTACCCAGGTGCGTGATGTGGGTGATATTCTTGGACGCCAAACTCAAACATTGGTTCAGGCGACGGCAGATGCCCGCATAGAAATTGATAGTTTAACCGAGAAAGTCGAGCATTATCGAGCTAATTTGCTAAATACGACAGATGAGGTGGTGGCCAAGACGAGCGAAGCCAGTATAAGCTTCGATCAGCACGCGGCAGTTTTGAGCCAGGCAGCAGCGGATGCTGCTGACCAGGCTGAGCGGCTCAAGGAGCAGGACTTGTCCGGACGCCGCAACGTGTTTCTTAAAACCGCGCGCTACATCATAGAAGATTTGCATTCGACCTCGGTTGATCTAACGAGGTTACTCAATACAGAGGTGCCAGATGCGGATTGGAAGCGATATGTAAAAGGCGATCGAAGCATTTTCACGCGCACGCTTTTGAAAAACCATCCATCGGCAACTGCGTCTTTGATCGCGGAAAGGGTTCAACGGGAAGAGGAAATGCGCCGGTATGTGATGCGTTATTTTGATCACTTTGAAAGATTGCTTGAAGATTCCTTAGAGGTAGACCCGGAAAATTTGCTTCATTCCACCTTTATGACTGCCGATGTCGGAAAACTCTATCTTCTGTTATGTCGGGCACTTGGTAGAGATATCGTTTCTGATGAATAAAAAATACCTATCCTGAATGTATTACCCCATTCACGGTAATAAAAGCACCAAATCCAGAAATCACCAACCCCATCAAACGATTTATAGTCTGTAACGTTCTCGGCTGAATTTGGCGGCGAATGACCGCGGCAACCGTTGTTAGACCTATCCACCAAACCGCAGCTCCTACAAAGACTCCGATAATTGTTGTGAAACCGCTCGTCGGATCGGCAGTTGCGTCGGCTATCTTGATGCCACCGAAGATGGCCATAAAGGCAAAAACTGTAGCGGGATTGAACAGCGTGATTACGAAAGCGCTGAACCAATTGCCGGCCAAGTGATGAACTTTTATGACCTGTTTCTCAGAAGATTTTAGAGTAGGTTTCTCGCAGAAAGTATAGGTGCCAATAACAATTAAAATGATGCCACATGCTGGCTGTATCCAGGTTGATTTATCTATCAGGGCAGTCATGGCCGCAGCGAGACCACAAACTGCGATAGCGGCATAAAATGTATCTGCTGCCGCAGCCCCCATCCCCGTGAAGAAACCTGGCCACCACCCCGCTTTTAAGCCTCGCTGAATGCAAAGCATAGCGACGGGTCCGACGGGAGCGGCGATAGCAAATCCAATAGCGATTGCCTTCAGAAATAAAACAAAATCCAAATTAGCTTCCCCGCGAGACCATATTTTAGAGCTTACGCTGCTTCAATAATAGTAAGAAAATGGTTTACAAGTAAATAAACCAAACATATTTTCAAAAATTAGTTATAATAGTAAATAAAAAATGTATTTAACATTGCAAAAAGATTAATATGGATAAAAAATCCTTTCAAATGCTAGAATTTTTAGCGGGTGATGCTCGTCTGTCTTTTAATGCGCTTGCACGTCTGGTTGGACTGTCTCCGCCAGCGGTTGCTGAGAGAGTGCGGCGTTTGGAAGAAGATGGGGTATTGCTTGGCTATGGGATTCAGCTCGAGCGGAATAAAATAGGTCTGCCGATTACAGCATTTTTACGCTTAACCTGTTCAGGAGCTAAGTTTCAAGCTATTCGACGATTGGCGACGGAGTTGCCGGAAGTACTTGAGTGTCATCATATAACGGGAGACACATGTTTCCTTATAAAATTGGTAGCGCCCTCAGTTGGGTCTTTGGAGGGATTAATTGAAAGGTTCCGCGAACACGGCGAGGCGGAGAGCTCCGTGGTCTTATCCACGGTAATAGAACAAGAATCGTTGATGGAGGCCGCTCGCAATGCGCTCTAAGTCTAACTTTTCTAAAGGTTACACGCTCCGCGCTGCAAAAAGTGGAGATGCCCAGAAACTATACGATTTTGGTAAAGTACTATTGGCGGAGACCAACTTTTTCTTGCGTGGGCCATCGGAGCGGGCGCGGTCGGTTGATGAAATGCGCATGATCATTGATCGTTTTGAGGAATTGCCGCGACATTTGTTACTCACTGCGTGGTGCGACGATCAACCCATTGGGGAGGCCGTTGTGATGGGGGGTGAGTTGGAGCGTAATCGCTATACAGCAACTGTTGGCGTCGGAGTACTGCAAGCACACACGGGCAATGGGCTTGGCCGAAAATTGATGGAAGGTTTGGAGTTTTTTGCGCAACAGACCGGTTTACATAGGTTGGAGTTAACAGTTATGAGTCGAAATGAACGTGCTCAAAATCTTTACGAATCCATGAATTACAGGTCCGAAGGCGTGCGCACTCATTCCCTTTATATAGAGGGGACCTATGTGGATGAAATTGTTATGGCGAAACTCCTTGAAACCGGTCCAAAATGAGAAGTCGCTAGGGTGGCTAAGGACATGGATATACTTTCCACGGGTGTAAGAAAAGGCGATCGACGCGCCCTCGCTCAGGCCATCACACTGTTAGAATCTACCAACCCCGACCATAGCTGCGACGCCGATATCCTTTTGGCCTCGCTTCTGCCATATAGTGGTAATTCAATCCGCATAGGTATCTCTGGTGTACCTGGAGTTGGCAAATCCAGCTTTATTGAACGATTTGGTCTTCATGTATTGGCGCTAAAGCATAAGCTTGCGGTGCTGGCAATTGATCCCACGTCTAAGCGCAGCGGGGGCTCTATTTTGGGGGACAAGACCCGCATGGAAGAATTGTCCCGTCATCCGGACGCTTTTATTCGGCCCTCACCGGCGGGTATTAGGTTGGGTGGCGTAGGATATCGCAGTCGCGAGGCGCTGATTGCCTGCGAGGCGGCGGGTTACGATGTAATATTTGTTGAAACCGTTGGCGTCGGTCAGTCTGAAACCACAGTGGCTGATATGACAGACTTATTCTTGTTGCTTTTATTGCCTGGGGGAGGGGACGAACTCCAGGGAATGAAAAAAGGCATAGTTGAGTTGGCTGACATCGTATTAGTTAACAAAGCAGACGGGGCGATGATGAGGGCTGCTAACCGCGCAGCATCCGATTACCAAAATGCCATCCATATGCTGCGGCCCGCCTCAAAGGACTGGGTTGTGCCGGTGAGAACCTGTTCTAGCCTTACTGGTGATGGTATTGACGATGCCTGGAGACTTGTGGGCGAATGGCGTGATATAATGCAGTCTAATGGTGCTTTCGAACATAACCGGCAGACCCAAGCGCAGGTGTGGATGTGGGATGCGGTGCGCGATAGATTGGAGAAGGAAATAAGAGCAGAACTGGATCAGGGTGGCGACATGCATGAAATTACTAAATCGGTCGCGGACGGTCACTTAACTGCGTCTGAGGCTGCAAAAGAAATTATTATGCGCTACCGTGTTGGCAAAGCGACTTGACGGGTGGCAGGGCGCTGCCCTACAACCCTCGCCTTACAGATAGTCGAATCTGCATTCGGCTGTTGGGTCATTAATTAGCTAAGGTGGATTTAGATATGTCACGCCGTTGTATGATCACGGGTAAGGGGGTGTTGACCGGCAATAATGTCAGTCATGCGCATAATAAAACCCGGCGCCGCTATTTGCCAAACCTTCAGAATACGTCAATATTAAGCGATGCGTTAGGTCAAATGGTGCGTCTGCGCGTTACACCCAGCGCCATAAGGACGATTGACCATAAGGGTGGACTCGATGCCTATTTACTTGGGACACCGAATCGGAAACTTACTTTGGAGGCCAAACGGCTTAAAAGACGTATTCAAAAGGCGACGGAAAAAGCATCCGTAGCTTAGGTTGTTCGTAGATTCTGAATCGGGCCCGCCTCTGGCGGGCTTTTTCGATTAAGGTCCTATTTATGCAAGTCAACGCGCCCCTTAGTTTGGATTACCCTGGTTTCGGTTTTGATATTCTTAAACGAGACACAAACAGTCGTGCACGGCTTGGGCGATTACAAACCCCACACGGCGATTTGTTGACCCCGGGCTTTATTTTTTGTGCAACGAAGGCAGCTATTCGCGGTGCGAGCCCTCGTGATTTGAGAGCGGCCAACGTAGAAACGGTTTTAGCTAACACGTATCATTTGCTTATTCAGCCTGGTCCCGATGTGGTGGAGAGATTGGGTGGACTGCATAAGTTTATGGGCTGGGGGGGGCCTATTCTCACCGATAGTGGTGGGTTCCAGATCTTCAGTCTTGGCCAAGGGACGGAAAGTTCTGAGATCAAGGGTAGCCGACCTAGTAGACGCAATCCATTATTATTGGAATTATCGAAAAAAGGGGCGGTATTCCGTTCGCCACGAGATGGGACTAAACATACGTTAACACCCGAATCCTCAATTCAGATTCAACGCCAGCTTCGCCCAGATCTGGCTGTCGTTCTGGATGAATGCACGCCGGTCCATGTGGATCGTGATTATACAGAAAAATCTCTAATGCTGACCCATAATTGGGCGAGGCGTAGTCTTGCGGAATTTGCTCGCCATCATGATGGGACGCAAGCTTTGTATGGTGTGGTGCAGGGGGGGATATACGAAGATCTGCGTCGTCAGAGCGCGGAGACCATTGCCTCTATGCCGTTCTTTGGGCATGCCGTCGGTGGTTGTTTGGGTGACCATAAAGAGGCCATGTACGATATTATCGAATATGCTATGAGATCAATTGCCAAAAATGAAAGCAAACGGCCAGTGCATTTATTGGGGATCGGTGGCATCCGCGATATTTGGGAAGGCGTGGCAATGGGGATCGATACCTTTGACTGCGTTTCACCAACCCGCATTGCACGCCATGGCTGGGCGCTGAAACGCAATACAGAAAGCTTCAGGATTAATCTGCGCAATGCGCGGTTTCGCGAGGATTCACGGCCAATTGATGAGGCGTGTGATTGTTACGTCTGCCAAAATTTTTCCCGCGGCTATATCCACCATTTGTTCAAATCACATGAAATCTTGGGGCTGCAGTTACTAACCCAGCACAATATTGCTTTTATGGTGCGCTTGATGTCCGAGATCAGGAGTGCGTTGTCGAGTGGGAGTTTTGAAGAAGCAAAGAAAGACTGGTTATGTGGTTAGCCTTTGATTTCCATGTTTTGTCAATGTGCGCCTGAATTAAACTCCGCGGCCACCCAGCATTTTTTTTATAGTTAATAACAAGCCATTTAGGCAGCCAAACGCCGTCTTGTTACCAGCTGTATTATTTCGCTAGCGGCGACCGGGATGTTTGTACCGGGGCCGAAGATGGCTGCCGTGCCTGCTTCTTGCAGAAACTCATAATCCTGCGGTGGGATGACCCCGCCACAAATAGTGATGATATCGTCGCCACCAAGCTCCTTGAGGCTTTCAATGAGCTGAGGCACAAGGGTTTTGTGGCCGGCTGCTTGGCTTGAGACGCCAATCACATGCACATCGTTTTCTATGGCTTGTCGTGCCGCCTCGTCGGGCGTTTGGAACAGCGGTCCTATGTCCACATCGAAGCCAATATCGGCGAAAGCGGTGGCGATAACTTTCGCGCCTCGATCATGGCCGTCTTGACCCATTTTGACCACCAACATGCGCGGTCGTCGACCTTCGTTAGTTTGAAAGCTTTTGATTTCTGATTGGATTTTTTCGAATCCTTCGTCTCCTTCGTATACTGAACCGTATACACCGGAGATGGAGCGAATGACAGCTCGGTGGCGGGTGTAACATTTTTCGAGCGCGTCGGAAATTTCGCCTACGGTGGCCCTTTCCCGAGCCGCAACGATGGCAAGCGCTAACAGGTTGCCACTTTCGTTTTGCGCAGCTTCGGTAAGCGCGTTGAGTGCAGTGCTGCATGCGCTTGTGTTTCGATCGGCGCGAATTTTCTCTAATCGGGCGGTTTGGGATAGGCGCACAGAGCTGTTGTCGATATCTAGAAGTTCAACGCCGTCTTTCTCTTTAGGCTGATACTTGTTGACTCCAACTATCACTTCTTCGCCTCGGTCGATACGGGCTTGGCGGCGCGCTGCGGCCTCCTCAATTCGGAGTTTGGGCATGCCAGCCTCAATGGCCCTGGTCATGCCGCCTAGGTCTTCGACCTCGTCGATGAGTTTGCGCGCCTCGGAGGCGACACTGGCGGTCAGCGATTCCAGATAATAACTGCCGGCCAAGGGATCTACTACATTGGTAATGCCGGTTTCTTCCTGCAACACCAGTTGAGTATTACGCACAATCCGGGACGAAAATTCGCTCGGTAGCGCCAATGCTTCATCGAAGGAATTGGTGTGTAGTGACTGTGTTCCGCCTAACACTCCCGCCATAGCTTCCACAGTGGTCCGCATAATGTTGTTGTAGGGGTCTTGTTCTGTGAGGGATACGCCCGATGTTTGACAATGAGTGCGCAGCATTAGAGAGCGCTCATCTTTCGGCTTGAAGTTATTTTGCATTAACTCGGACCAGAGCAGGCGGGCCGCGCGAAGTTTTGCGATTTCCATAAAGAAATTCATGCCGAGGCAAAAGAAAAAGGAGAGCCTAGGGGCAAATGTGTCTACGTCTAACCCTTTGGCGGCGGCTGCCCTTACATATTCGATTCCATCGGCTAAAGTGAAGGCAAGTTCTTGGACGCAGGTCGCGCCTGCTTCTTGCATGTGGTAGCCGGATATCGAGATAGAGTTGAAACGCGGCATATGCTGGGAGGTATATTTTATAATATCTGCTACGATCCGCATGGAGGGTTCCGGCGGATAGATATAAGTGTTGCGGACCATGAACTCTTTAAGGATGTCGTTTTGAATTGTGCCCGATAGTTTTTCCGGCCCGACGCCCTGTTCTTCGCCGGCAACAATGAAATTAGCTAATATTGGCAGCACTGCCCCGTTCATCGTCATAGAGACGCTCATTTGATCAAGCGGAATACCATCAAAGAGGATTTTCATGTCCTCGATCGAATCGATCGCAACGCCGGCCTTGCCTACATCACCAATAACACGTGGATGATCGGAATCATAACCGCGATGAGTTGCGAGATCAAAGGCAATAGAGAGCCCCATTTGGCCTGCGGCGAGGCCTTTTCGATAAAATGCGTTGGATGCTTCAGCAGTTGAAAATCCGGCATATTGTCGGATGGTCCACGGCCGCCCTTTGTACATGGTGGCGCGAGGTCCCCGCGTAAAGGGCGGCAGGCCCGGCATAGTGTCGAGGTGGTCGAGCGCGTCTAAGTCCTCGGCAGTATAGAGTGGCTTAACCGCGATCCCCTCTGGTGTTTTCCAAGCGATAGTATCCGTAGTGGAGCCTTTCGCTTCGCTATCAGCACGCTTTACCCAGTCGTCGAAGGTTGGTTTCATCTGTTTTGCCATATGACATCCTCTATGCCCCTCTCTATCGGTCGTTGATAGGAGAAATCTCCTAAGGGGCGAAGGTAATTATAACAACTTTTGCTTTGGGAAAGCTAATTTCCCGATATCCTAGTGAATTTGCAATGATCGAATTCCGTAAAGATTTAACGAGCCGCTGAATACTTAAAGAGCGCAGTAGCCACCTCGATTGGGCGGGTTTTAGAACGAACAAGATTTAAAAATATTCGCAGGTTAACTCATTGATAGGAAGATTTTTTGGTCTGTGTCAGGCTGGTAGAAAATATCATTGGAATGACAAAATGTACGAAAAAGTAATTTTTAATTTGTCCATATAAAACTTTCGCGTTTCTTAATTTTCGACGGACTTTGAAGGCCGGACGACAAATAAAGCCAGAATACTGGCCACGCACGAGCTTGCACAAAATAAGCTCAAAGATATGATATATGAACCGGAAAAATCAAACAGCGCACCTGAAAGGAGAGGTCCGGTCGCTTGGGCAAGTGTTTGGACCGGCAATGTGACCCCACGGATGGTCCCCAAATTTTCTCGACCAAAACAATTTGCCCAAGCCACCGGGAAAAGCGCTATCAGTCCACCAATCCCAGCACCAAATACGAATGCCGATAGATAAGCATCCCAAGAATTTGTCACCAATATCATCGATGCAGCACCAATAGCCATCAGGGCGGCTGCAACAGCTAGACTCCGGCGTACACTAAATCGTGCTTCAAGATGCCCAAAAACTAAAGCGCCGACGGCTGACATAACGGAAAAAGTGCTCACTGCCGTTGCCGCAACGCCAAGTGAAAGCCCACAATTAATATAATGCGGTGCCTGATGC
Organism: Rhodospirillaceae bacterium; assembly: GCA_002715005.1. GTDB lineage: Bacteria > Pseudomonadota > Alphaproteobacteria > UBA8366 > UBA8366. The sequence continues at coordinate 24,237 of PAXN01000007.1, read as the reverse complement.
AGGCTAATTCCCGCCTGAACAGGATAAATAAATACTGAGATTGCTATTAATACCCAAAATGTTGGTGTCCGTGACGCTTCTTTTCGCGTGAAGCTTGATTCTTCTTCAAACTCTTTAGCGTGCCCCCTATCGACGTGTTTAGTGAGATTTAATTCAGCCGAATATGGCCGTAGACCGACGTCTTCCGGGCGCTGGATCATTAGGAATAAGTTCGGGACAACGCCAAACACCAAAACAAGCCCTGCGATGGCAAGCCATCCCACACGCCAATCCCAAGTATAGATAACAGCAAAAGCGACAATTGGAAAAACGGCTAGGCCGATGCTGTGAGCAAGTGCTGTAAAAGACATCGCGCGCGCGCGTAAGTGAATAAACCAGTTAGCAACAGCACTAGTATTGGCGATCTCAAATGGGCCTGCGAATGTCATACGACCAAGACAGTACGCGATATAAAACCAGATCAACGAGTTGGTCATTGAAAGCGCTATCATACTGACGCCGATCATTAGTGTGCCGATTGTAAGCACTTGGCCGGCGCCACGGCGGTCTACCAAAATGCCAACTTTTGGTGAGACCATCGCGCCGAGCACGCCGCCCAGCGATACGGCCCCAGACATAGCGGTCATGGACCAGTTGAATTCGTTCGTCATGGGTACCGCAAAAACCGATAGTGTTGCTACAGCGGAACCTTGACGGGCAAAGTTGGCACACATCGAACATCCAACGATGACCCAGCCGTAGAAAAAAGGGACCTTTTTGGACAGGTTGGAGGCAAAACGCATTTGTGAGGTATACTCCCCCGTACTTCCAAGTCGTACGGCAATCGTTAGGCAGAGGGTTGTATTTTTCTCAAAGAGATTGATGACTGTTCGTATTTGTTGGGCCCGGGCGAACGCCTTACCAAGTGAATCTGGGGCTCCAAAAAGTAGGTGATTGGCCTAGCTCTGTGCACAGAGTATCAATCTTTTCCTGTGAAGGCGCTTTGCCCGGCTCTGTTTCCAATTCGAAGACATGGACGCCGCTAGTGATAAAAATAGAGTCGATCCCGGCCCCATTAGCTCCGGCGATGTCGTGATGAAGCGAATCTCCAATGGCAATTGCCTTTTGTGCTTCCGGGGCCAGTTTGAAACAAGTTTCATACACTGTTGGATTCGGTTTGCCATGGATTTTCACAGTTCCTCCAAATTCTTCATAGGCGCGGCCTAGGATTCCGGGAGTGGGGTGTAATTCTCCCAGTGGGTTGATGCTAGCAAAATCAGGATTAAGCAATAGCATTGGTAGGTTAAGGCTCGCTGCGACTTTTAGGGTAGGCTCTAAACTTTTAATAGGTTCTTTTGGCAAATCAGCGACTAGCAGAAAATCTGCCTGTTCCACCATATCAACGGCCTCGAGAGATTGTCCTTCGAGAAAAACGGAATTACCACATTTGGTTATGATAAAACATTTTGGTCCCAGAGTTTCGTATAACGGATCTGATTTTGTCTTCATCGCTTGCCAGGCAAGCTCACCCGACGTGATAATGTGATCATACAGTTTTGATGAGAAGCCAAGTTTCGAGAGGCGTTTTATGCTGATCGGTACGCGCTTTGAGGAATTGGATACCAGAATGATGGTTTTGCCTGCTGACTTAATTCCTATCATTGCTTCAATGGCCCCATCATGGGCGCGTTCTCCGTCATGAAGCACGCCCCATTGGTCTAGAATGAATAAATCATAGTCATGGGCAATCGAGGCTAGATGGTCGATAAATTTGGGTTTTATCATCAGAATTTAATTAAATATATGTGGGTGGACTATTCGGATACTACCCGGAGTTCAGGCATTTTCTCAGCAGTAGGGTCTTTGCTGGGGCGCGGTTCACCAAATAAAAATCCCTGACCGAGATCGATGTTGAATTCTAAAATTTCAATAAGCGCTTGCTCAGTCTCCACATTCTCTATTATCAAGTCTACATTCGCGTCATCGAGTTCTTTTTTTATAGAGTGAATATCGGCGGCAGTGTAAGGGGACTCTGTGTTTAGAATGCGGTCGATACGCATTTTGACAAAGTGAAAGCCTATTGCCTCCAATCCTTTTGGGTCGAAATGCAAATCCGTAACTTGGTTCATACAAAGTCGATAGCCGACACCAGCAAGTCTCTGTAAATCATTTGCTGCATCTTCTGCTTGGGCGGCTAGATCTGCTTGAGCTAATTGAAAAACTATGCATGGTGCAAGCTCTCGGTTACTTTCAAGATATTCAATAAAATCACGAAAAAACTCACGGTCCGAAAAAGTATTGAGCGATATGTTGCAGAAAAACGCTGTGGAGTAATTATGCTGCTGCACTTTTTTTAATAACTGGATAGTCCTGAAAAGCAACATGTTGTCTATGGCGAGACCTAAATCTTTTTCTTTTGCGAGCCCCACACACTGGTCGGGCGCAATGGTGGCACCGTCTGCTGAACGCATATAAATAAAGCTTTCGAAGTACCGACGCTTGCGTTGTGGAAGGCTGACGATGGGCTGCAGGAATAGATCAATACGGCTTTGCCTAAGAGCATCTCGCACGATTTCTAGAATAAGGCCATCGCTTAGTTCACTAATTTTCCGCCCGCCAACAGCTGGCAGTTTTCCTAAGTTCGCTTTTGTTGGGTCCTCATCCAAAGTATCTACCGTAGTGGGGCGTTTTTCATCCTTGCCGGATGAATAAAGTTGCTCGACCAAACCATGCAGGACCTTAACTTCGGAGGCGACCTCATGAATGTCTTCGGTAGTTTTGTTGCCGTCGTTTCGGGCATTGAATTGTTCAAGAACTTCATAAACGCGACGTAGTTCATCGCGGTTGCGGGATAGGTCTTCTTGGTTTTGATTATAAGCGTTACGGAGAATGATGAGGCGGCGTATTGCTTGTGTCTCGTTGATTCGTCGAGTGAAAATCTCATGGAGTAGGCCGCCGAAAAGAAGAAGGACGATGCCTAGCAAAATCGCTGTAATGTGGTCTAGCCCAAATACCAGCCGTGGCAATGCAAACATGGCAATAAGCGATGTACACGCGTAGCAGGCAAAAATAATCGTATGTTGTTGCTTTGACATCTAATTCTGTCTTCTCGGGCCTGTTAACGCAACGCCGAATCACCAAGAGGTTACGCAGCGTTGAGCCTTCGGGCAAGCTTTGTCAATTATTTTACATCGACGCCGATGGCGTCAGTAATGCTGCTAAACCCGTCCTTTTCCAGAAAGTCTGCGAGATCTCGCTTGATATCGGTGATGAGGCGCGGCCCGTGATAGATTAATGCAGTATACAATTGCACTAGTGACGCGCCGGATCGTATTTTTCGGTAAGCATCCTCGCCAGACGCAATGCCGCCAACACCAATCAGCGGCAACTTGCCCGCGCAGCGTTTATACATCTTTGATAGTAAAGCGGTAGAGGGCGTGAACAAGGGTTTGCCGCTTAGGCCCCCGATTTCTGTCCGATGGTTTCCTTTTAAAAACTTGGGCCGCTCAATAGTGGTGTTAGAAACGATCAATCCATTGATATCAGACGAGATTGCCACGGCGGCAATATCGTCTATATCCGCTTCCGTTAAGTCGGGTGCAATTTTGATGAATAATGGTGGTTCTGCTCCAGTTTCTGTCAATGCGGATTGGACTGCCACAACAAGGGTGGAGAGTGCATCTGCCCTTTGTAAATCTCTGAGACCCGGCGTGTTAGGTGAAGAGATATTGATAGTGAGATAGTCGCAAAAGGGTGCGATCCGTCTCGCGCCGGTCACATAATCCTCTATGGCGTCCGCTGAATCTTTGTTGCGCCCGATGTTGGCTCCAACGATCCCGGTTTTAGGGCCGGCCATGCGTTTTGCATAGGCATCAAGTCCGCCATTATTGAACCCAAGCCGATTGATAACTGCATTGTCTTCAGGTAAGCGATAAATACGCGGTTTCAGATTGCCCGCTTGCGGTTTCGGTGTCACAGTTCCAGATTCAGTAAAGCCAAACCCTGCTTGGAGCATAGCGTTGAAAACGCGCGCATCCTTGTCGAAACCCGCTGCAAGGCCGATAGGATTAGGAAAGTCGATTCCGGCAACTTGGATGGCAAGCGCCGGGTTGTCTGATTCCGTATTACTGGGGCCGAGTCCTAGTTGTAATCCCATTAAAGTAAGGTTATGCGCGCGTTCTGGGTCCAGGCGGCGCAGAAGAGGGAGAATGAGGGATGAGTAGTTCACTGTTTTATTATTTTTTAATCTAGCGATGGGAATTCGTGCCGGCCGTCTTTGCCGACTGTCAAAAGTTTGGTCCATTCAACAAGTGTAGTGTCAAGATTGCCGTAAAGGTGAGGAAAGAAAACCCCATCTCGCGAATTTTCCCATTTTAAAATGGGGCCGAGCTTCTCTGAATTTACTGCTACCAATATAAGGTCCGCCATTCCTTTGCAATAAAGCGATGCGCTGGTTTCTATTTCCGTATTACTAGAAAAATGGATAAAGCCATCGCGCACATCATTGGGGCCACCTGCATAGAGCCCGGATCGCTCGGCGGCTTCCCAATAGGGTTTTTGGGCAAGATGGTAGATCGTCGACATGCCTTGACTCTAATCCGATTCGCCAAAAGGGCCTAGAGACTCTTGAGAGTTAGTCTATAGATGAGGTGTGAATTTGCTTTATAAAGGATCATGCGATGAGGGCTGATAAACCAAATGAACTGTGGCTAGAACAAATCATTCCGGCGCTTCGCAACGGCGATTGCCGGGCACAAGAACTTGTCGAAGAGGTAATTTCACGTCACGAAGTGTTTGGTGAGCGACTAAACGCGTATCGTCAGTGGCAGCCGAAAAATCCCTTGGCCTCTGCCATGTTGGTAGATGAGGTTCTTGCAACTAGAAGGGAGCCAGGCCTGTTTGCTGGTGTTCCGGTATCTGCGAAAGATCTATTCGGGCTCGACGGTTTTCAAACCTTTGCCGGCTCGCCGACGGCCTTGCCTGAGAAATGGTGTGCAGAGGGCCCCGTGGTGCGTGCGCTCAAATCCGCTGGAGCGGCATTTATGGGTAAAACCCATATGGTCGAGTTCGCTTTTGGCGGCATTGGTACTAACCCTCATTGGGAGACTCCACGTAATCCGTGGGATAGCAAAACCCACAGGGTCTCTGGTGGTTCGAGCTCCGGTGCTGGCGTAAGTGTCTGCGAAGGAACGGCTTTTGTGGCACTGGGAAGTGATACGGCGGGCTCGGTACGAGTACCCGCAAGCTGGACCGGTACGGTCGGCTTGAAGACTACAAAAAGCCGTTGGTCAACGGATGGTCTTGTCCCTCTTAGTACCAGTTTGGACACGCCGGGAACACTTACTAGAAATGTCTCCGATGCGATTGTTGCATTTTCGGTGATAGACCCAGAAACGACGGAAACCTTCGATAAAGTTCTGAGCAAAATGCGGACAAGGCGTATTGGTGGACTTCGGATTGGTGTTTGCAAGACCATGTTCGATGGGTGTGATCCAGGTGTTGCGGAGAGTGTTATCGCGACGTTGGATTTGTTGGAGAAGGCCGGTGCCATCGTAACCGATATGGAAGTGCCTGCCATCAACGAGGCTAAAGANATATTTGGACGGGGCGGTTTAGCTGCACCCGAATTCGCGGCTCTTATTAATCATACATTCGTCGATTGGAAGGCGACTCTTGACCCTAATGTGCTTGCACGATTTGAGAGAATAGAGGCGATCCTAGCGATTGATTATATTTCGCGCCGGAACCGCTTGCTGGAGCTAGCTTCTAACGTAGATACGATTTTTAATAATGTGGATATTTTGGTCGGTCCTACTGTTCCCATAACGGCACCAACGGTGAAAGANGTTGCGGTGCCGGAAGAATATTTTCGGCTGAACATGGCTGCCCTACGAAATACGAGTGTTGTTAATCTTTTAGATTTGTGTGCACTGAGTNTGCCAGTGGGGCGAGATACGAGCGGTATACCGATTGGGTTCCAACTCATCGCTAGAAAAAACGCCGATACGGAGTTATTGGCTATTTCGCTTGCATGTGAATCTGTTGTTGGCGTAGCGACAGATATATTGGGAACACCGCCCTTGTTGGTCTGATGATCACATTGTCTCGGCGATAGGGATGCATGTTAGACTAATTTAGATGTTCAATATTGTGGTATTCTTTATGGACGATAATTTTATTCAAGAAATCCAAAACGCTTTTGGCGTAACGGAAGACATGCTGAAGAATCACAGCGGTGGTCTTGTGGCATTGGCGGCAATTGTTGTGGCGCTGGCACGTAAGCAAAATATCGAGGGAGTCGAAGTGGACGCTTTGATTACGCGCTTAGGCACGCCGCAGCCTGGCGAAGAAGATACGCGGGAGCAAGCGCGCCGGTTTGCTCGTGAGTTGCTTGCCCTAGCCGCCCAATCGAGCCGCTCGTGAAATCTGATGAGAATAGTGCAGTGTAAATTTTAACCCTTGCCTAAATCTTCTCCGGAGAGCGCGCGCCGTATCAGTGAAGCTGATTCTGTAACACCATAAAGCGCGATGAACGAACCCATACGCGGTCCCTGCGTTTGTCCAAATAACACCTCGTAACAAGCTCTAAACCAATCGCGTAGGTTTTCGAACCCATGCTCTTTTCCAATTTCATAAACTTGAGCCTGCAACTCGCTGGCGTCGGCATCAGGGGCCGTTCCGTCTAGGACAGTGGCTAAGGACTCTAACGCAGCAGCTTCTTCTTCGTTAGCGGCACGGTAGAATTTTTCCGGTTTGACGAAGTCCTGGTAATAGCGAATAGCAAAACCCACCAATTGATCCAACATAAGGTTTTTTTGGGGGCTGGCATTGGGTGCATAGCGGGAGATGAAACCCCAAAGTACCTCTTTGTTTTCAGTGTTACAAACGCTAGCCAGATTAAGCAGTATGGCAAAATTAAGTGGTATGTCGCTTTTTGGTGGTTTTCCTTGATGAATGTGCCAGCAAGGGTTTTCTGCCTGTCGGGCCGAATCCTCCTCTGTGTAGTTGCTGAGAAATGCAAGATATTCGTCTACATTTTTGGGAATTACATCGAAGTAGAGCCGCTTCGCTGATTTTGGTTTCTGATACATAAAAAGTGCTAGGCTTTCTTTTGGCGCGTAAGTTAGCCACTCGTCGATGGTAAGGCCATTGCCACGTGACTTAGAAATTTTTTCGCCATTCTCATCTAAAAATAATTCGTAGGTGAGGTTTTGCGGCACCCCACCACCTAGGGCGTTGCAAATCCGTCCCGATTGTTGAACAGAATCGATGAGATCCTTGCCAGACATTTCGTAATCTACATTGAGCGCATACCAACGCATGGCCCAATCTGGTTTCCATTGCAGTTTACATGCTCCGCCAGTAACAGCGGTCTCGATTTTTTTGCCGTCTTCGCGTTGATAAACGATAGTACCGGCATTTGCGTCTGTCTGTAAAACTTGTACCTGCAATACGTGGCCAGTTTCCGGACAGATGGGTAAGAATGGACTGTAAGTTTGCCGCCGTTCGGCGCCTAGTGTTGGCAGCATGATTGCCATTACATCGTCATAGATTTCCAGCAATCGTATGAGCGCATTGTCGAACAGGCCACCGCGATAGAATTCTGTTGAACTTTTAAAGTCATATTGAAAACCAAAATCATCAAGAAAAGTTCGNAGCTGCGCATTGTTGTGGGAGGCAAAACTATCATGGGTTCCGAAAGGGTCTGGAATATCTGCTAGCGGTTTATAAAGATGTTCAGTCAGCATTTCTTGATTAGGAACGTTCTCGGGTACCTTTCGGAGCCCATCCATGTCGTCAGAAAAGGCGAACAACTTGGTGGGTATGTTGCTGATTTCCTCAAATGCGCGCCGCACCATCGTCGTGCGTTGTACTTCACCAAAGGTACCAATATGGGGCAGACCAGAGGGTCCGTAGCCTGTTTCAAAAAGCACATAGCCTTTCTCGGGTACCTTACCGCCTAACCGCTTGAGTAGGCGACGCGCCTCGTCAAACGGCCACGCCTTGGCTTTTTTTGATATATCTTTATCTATTGCCATGACTCCTTGCCCCTTCAAGGGCTAACCAACTTTNTTAAGCGGCGGACAGTATGAAGGTCCTGTCATTGCGTCAACACGCTTTCGCTTTTCAATATTAGAGTTTGGTCCGTTATGATAGCGTCAATGATTGCTCAGAACCCACTTCGCCTCCCCGAAGCTCCTATATTGGTGGCCAGCCTTTCTAGTGCAATTTGGCTATCACCCGATGGTGAGATTGAAGAATTATCTTGTAAAGAAATAGCCCAGAGGGTTCGCCATGGTGCAAAACCGGTTTTGTGCCACGGGCCGGTGACTTCGGGACGGCTCGGCTTAGATCCATTTGTAGCGTTTGATGTACTCGAGCTTTTTGCCTTTGTGTGCCCTGGAAGTTTTACAATTCCAACCCCGAAAGGGTTGGCGGAGGCTATGCATTTACCTTTGCCTAAATCAGTTGCAGAAGAGGCATCGAGCCTACGTAAGGTGGTTTTAGAGCTACTTAGTAGGTTGGGAGAGATGCCGCCACAAAATCTGATTAATGTTGCATGGGCCATGGCGCGTGGCGGCTGGGCTTGGGCGCCGGCAGTTTTGTCAGCACTTGGTGATGAAGTACAAACCGAAGTGCATGTGCCGGGAAATGGTCTTGATGTCTGGAGCCACCTCCCGGAGTGGTCCGAGCATGCGCCGAGTACCCCGCCGGGTGGCGAATCCGTGTCTCCAACTGAGTCGCGCGCGCGATTAATTGAATTGCTGGGTGCCGGTGCAGAAGAACGTCCGAGCCAGGCTGATTATGCATCTGCTGCAACCGGTGCATTCCAGGCTCGTAATTGTGCAGGCGGACCCAATCTCGTACTAGCGGAAGCGGGTACAGGGGTAGGCAAGACGTTGGGCTACTTGGCACCTGCAAGTGTCTGGGCGGAAAAGAACGAAGCGCCGGTGTGGATCTCCACGTACACCCGTAACCTACAGCATCAAATCGACCAGGAACTTAATCGATTGTTTCCTGATGAAAATGAAAAGGCGCGTCGCGTTGTAGTTCGTAAAGGCCGAGAAAACTACCTTTGCCTGTTGAATATGGAAGAAGCAGTGCGCGGGGTGGCTATTCGCAAGCGAGATGCGATTGCGCTTGGGTTGTTGGCGCGCTGGGCCTGTGTTACCCGCGATGGTAGCATGACCGGTGGCGATTTTCCTGCTTGGCTTGTGGATTTGGTGGGCCGTGGTCGGTCGGTCGGTCTAACTGACCGGCGTGGCGAATGCATTTATGCAAGCTGCTCCCATTATGCGAAATGCTTTATTGAGAAAGGTATTCGCCGTGCCCGTCGGGCTGATTTAGTGGTGGCGAACCACGCTTTAGTGATGATTCAGGCCGCACGAGGACGCTTTGCTGGGCCGGGTGCGCCAACCCGATTAGTGTTCGATGAAGGCCATCATGTTTTTGATGCTGCAGACGGAACTTTTTCAGCCTATTTGAGTGGACGTGAGACAGCTGAATTGCGACGCTGGCTGAGGGGCGGCGAAGGCGAGTCACGTAGGCGCGCGCGGGGACTTAAGCGGCGGATCGAAGATTTGGTTGGTGAAGATGAAGGCCTGCTGGTTCATATGGATAAAGCGCTAAAGGCGGCAGGAGGTTTGCCAGGTGATGCATGGCATCAACGTTGTAACGATGGCCGGTCGATCGGTCCGACAGAAGCTTTCTTGGCTGTAGTTCGCGAACAAACTTATGCGCGTTGCCTCGATGCGCGCAGTCCTTACGATTTAGAATGCGAGATTGGCGAGCCTTTGGACGGTTTATTGGAAGTTGCTTCGGCGTTAGAGGATGCATTTTTTAAAATTGAGAAACCGCTAAAATTGCTCCGCCGCGGGCTTGAAATGCGTTTAGATGACGAAGCAGATGAATTGGATACGCAGACCCGCAATCGCATTGAAGCTATGGCCCATTCCATTAAGCATCGCGGTGAGATGAGCCTTGCCGCATGGCGGTCTATGCTAGCCTCTCTTGCTGCCGAACGCCCCGAGGCCTTTGTTGATTGGTTTAGTGTAGAGCGTATCGATGGGCGTGATTTCGACGTTGGGATGCACCGCCATTGGGTGGACCCAACCGTGCCGTTTGCCGAGCAAGTGACGGCCCCAGCTCATGGCGTTTTGGTGACGTCAGCGACATTGCGAGACGGCACAGGCGAAACGGAAGCCGATTGGCAGGCTGCCGAAGCGCGCACGGGCGCGGTGCATATGCCCGACCCTGCAGTCCGCGCCGAGGTGCCGTCTCCTTTCGATTATGAAAAACAAACACGAATTTTTATTGTCAAGGATGTCCGTAAAGATGATCTCAACCAAGTGGCGGCAGCTTATCGAGAGTTATTTCTTGCGTCCGGTGGCGGCGCACTTGGATTATTTACNGCGATCAGTCGCCTACGCGCGGTCCATAGTCGTCTGGTTCACCCACTCGATGAGGTGGGCTTACCGCTATACGCGCAGCATGTGGACCGGTCTAACCTGGCGACGCTGATTGATATTTTTCGGGCCGAAGAAGAATCTTGTTTGCTCGGCACCGATGCGGTGCGCGATGGGGTGGATGTGCCGGGGCAGAGCCTCCGCCTGATTGTTTTCGACCGTGTGCCGTGGCCACGGCCAACCATACTGCATCGAGCCCGCCGTAACGCATTTGGCAAAAAAAAATATGACGATATGATTACCCGGCTTCGGATGAAACAGGCTTATGGGCGTTTGGTGCGTCGCACCGATGATCGTGGTGTATTTGTTATGTTGGATCCCATGACACCGTCGCGTTTGCTAAGTGCATTTCCCGAAGGTATAGAGGTTGCAGCTGTCGGATTAGCTGAAGCGGTTGCGGAGATTCGAGAGTTTTTAGGCAGTAAAAAGGAGAAGGAAGCTGTAGGCTAATAAACGCCGGCTACCGCCCTAAAGCTTTTACACGCCGGCGACGCTTCTCGCCGGCTAACATTGCCAACACATCCGTAAATTCATCAACCCGATCGCCCAGGCCGATAAAAAATTGCGCGTCGGCTTGAGACACCGCTGGCATCGCAGCCGCAAACTGATTTTGACCAAACTCGGTTAATTGGACCGCGATTGCACGCCCATCCTTTTTATGTTGGGTACGCCTCACAAGCCCGCGCTTCTCTAGTGTCCTTATCACCTGTGAGGTCATCATCGCGTCAGTACGGCAATGTTGCGCAAGCGTGGATTGTTTGATGGATCTGTTATTCTCGCCTAGCTCTGCCAAGCCAGCAATTAGCAAAAATTGTACTGGTGTCATTTCAAATGGCGAGAGGGCGTCTTTCTGTATCTTTTGCCACAGGTTCACCACGTGCCAGATTGAAAAGCCGGTGTTTTGGCTTACTGAGCCATTCGTCTTGGATGATTGCATATAAGAATTTAGATCAATCATGATAGCGCTATTTTATAAGCGCATATTTTTGATGGCTAGTGCCTTCTCGGTTATTCCCTCTAAGAAAACAAAATGTTTTGCTTACCTTTGAGTATTAGTTCGCCCTTTCCCGAATTGCTTGTAACCTTTTGGGGTGTTTGCGAATCGGGAGTGGCACCTCAAATGGTCAGAAATAATATCATCTTGTAACGGATATTTTGGTCGGCCTCAATATCTTAGGCCGTATTGAAGCCGCGTGGCCCGACATTCCGGAATCGATTCGGATTAGGTGGAGGTTTTTGTCGCTTGGCGTAAGCGTAACGTTGCATTAGGCTGCTCGCACACGGGGAGGGAGGCCCTATGCCACTATCAATAGCGATTATCGGGTCTGGCCCGAGTGCATTTTATACTGTTGGTGCTTTGCTGAAGGCGGGAGCAGATTGTGAGATTGATGTTATCGAGCGACTGCCAAGCCCATTCGGCCTCATTCGTGGTGGTGTTGCACCCGATCACGCGAAAACAAAGAATGTCGCGCGTGCCTATGAGCGATCCGCGCTTGATGAGAAAGTTAATTATTACGGCAATATAGAAGTTGGGCGGGACGTTACCTTCGAAGATGTTACGAAGTATTATGATGCTGTTGTCATAGCGATAGGCTCGGCGTTGGACCGNCCATTGGGCGTGCCGGGAGATGNNAAGAATGGCGTTTTNGGTGCTGCNGCCTTTGTTGGTTGGTATAATGGGCACCCTGATTTTCGNGANCTGGANCCAGANTTGAATACTGAGGGTGTGGTNGTGGTNGGNAACGGTAATGTAGCTATCGATTGTGCCCGCGTATTGGCAAAGACGTCGGCGGAAATGGCAGCAACCGATCTAGCAGACCACGCGTCTGAGGCAATTCAGGCGTCCCCCCTCAAAAATATTTATATGTGCGGCCGCCGTGGGCCGGTGGAAGCAAAATTTACTAATGTGGAGCTCCGCGAGATGGGCGAGCTAGAAAATTGCGCGCCTGTTGTGGACGGCAATCACCTTCCNGACTCGATCTCTGAAAAAATGGATGCACGTGATTTGCGTGTGCGTGAGAAAAACCTCCAGAGTTTGCGCTCGTTTGTAGGTGCGTCAGATGAAGGCAAAGACAAGCGGATACATTTTGCATTTTATGCTAACCCAGTCGAAGTGCTTGGAGATGAAAAGGTCCAAGGGGTAAGACTCGAGAAAACTGAAGTGCGAGATGGTCGTGCCTTTGGAACCGGCGAGTTCACCGAAGTGGCTTGCGGTTTGGTCATTTCCGCCATCGGCTATCGTGGAGAAATTTTCGACGGTGTGCCATTTGATGACTCGGCAGGCGTTGCGGTCAATGAAGACGGCCGAGTAGCTCCTGGGATTTATGCGGTTGGCTGGATTAGACGGGGTCCGACTGGTGTTATTGGCACCAACAAACATGACGGTGATAGGGCGGCTGCGCAAATCCTTGAAGATTTTACAGAAAGTAAAAAACCTGGTCGCGCGGCGTTTGTAGAGTTTCTTGTAAAAAAGGGCGTTCGTTGGATTACATATGAAGACTGGCAAAAGATTGACGAAGCAGAACAGGACGCCGCTAATCCTGGGGCACCCAGGCGCAAATTTACCCGCGTCGAGGACATGCTGGCGGTATTGGATTAGGAATAATTTTAGGCTGGACATTAGCGTCGCAAAGTATCATTTTTGCGCGTTGTTCCCGCCCTAGACCGGCGGGGTAACTTAACATTTGGGCCGGAAGGCCTAAATAACTCGATCTCGCGGATACGCTCAGTTGGACCTCCGTACACTTGCAGTTCTAAGTAGTACGGTTATACAGAAATGGTTGGCTTTATGAAGACAACAGAGAGTGCAGCCAGATTTTTCGCGCTGAACAAGAGGATACGAACTTATGGCAGCGGTTAGTGCAGCTTTGCCCGAAGAAAAAGGGCGTGAACAGGTAGAATCCGTCGTTATTCGTTTTGCGGGCGATTCGGGTGACGGTGTGCAAATTACCGGCGGCCAGTTTACTGAGACGACGGCTCTTGCTGGTAATGATTTGGCGACATTCCCGGATTTTCCGGCTGAAATTCGAGCGCCTGCCGGCACTACATTTGGGGTGTCTGCCTTCCAAATTAATTTCGGCGCGCGTGATATCAATACTTCGGGAGATGTCGCTGATGTTTTAGTTGCTTTTAATCCGGCGGCGCTGAAGGTTAATATGAAACAATTGCCTTCTGGAAGTTTGATCATTGTCGATAGCGGCACCTTTAATAAGCGGAATATGCAAAAGGCTGGCTTTGATGAAAATCCTCTGGAAAATGATACGCTCGATAAATTTCGTGCACTGAAAATCGATATTTCCAAGCACACCCTAGAAGCGGTTAAAGATCAGGGGTTAACTAGTAAGGAAGGCCTTCGGTGTAAAAATTTCTGGACGCTTGGCCTGGTCTACTGGCTCTATGACCGTGACCGTGGACCAACTATCGACTGGCTGAATGCCAAGTTTAAAAACCGGCCTGAAATTGCGAAAGCTAATATAACAGCTTTGAATGCGGGACATGCGTTTGCTGAAACGGCAGAAATGCCGAATGATATTGGTGCCTATGCGGTGCCGCCAGCACAATTAGAACCTGGTCTTTATCGTAACATCACCGGTACTGAGGCAGCTGCCTGGGGATTGGTTGCGGGCGCACAACTAGCCAGCACCCCAATGGCATTTTGCTCTTATCCGATTACACCCGCCTCCGCCCTGCTGCACGTGCTGGCTCGGCTTAAGGAATATGATATTCTCACCTTCCAGGCGGAAGACGAGATTGCCGCGGCCTGCTCCGCCATTGGTGCTTCTTATGCGGGCGCAATCGGTGTGACGTCGAGTTCTGGCCCAGGGGTAGCCTTGAAGGGTGAGGCGATTGGTTTAGCAATTTCGACAGAACTGCCGCTAGTGATTGTAAACTCGCAACGGGCTGGCCCTTCAACTGGATTGCCAACAAAAACCGAACAGTCGGATCTTTTCCAATCTGTTTATGGCCGAAACGCGGATAGTCCACTGGTGGTAATTGCGTCTAAATCGCCCGGCGATTGTTTCGACTGTGCGATTGAAGCNATACGCTTGGCNACAAAATATATGACGCCGGTGATTTTCCTTACTGATGGCTACCTCGCCAACGCTGCAGAACCGTGGCGCATTCCGGATATGGCAGAATACGAGCCGTTCCCGGTCCAGTTTCATAAAGATATGGAGGGCTTCCATCCGTTTCTGCGCGATGAAAAGACCCTTGCTCGCGCTTGGGCCAAACCAGGCACACCAGGGTTGGAGCATCGTATTGGCGGCATTGAGAAGGATTACAACACTGGTCATATCTCCTACGAACCTGAAAATCACCACAAAATGGTAAAAATCCGTGCTGAGAAAATCAATAACATAGCTAACGATATTCCTGAGCAGGAAATTAATTCGGGTAAGGTGGGTGGTAATATTGCCGTTGTTGGGTGGGGTTCCACATATGGCCCGATTGCACGAGCGGTAGCCAACTCGCAGGATAATGGCCTGGATGTATCGCATATTCATATTCGGCATATTTGGCCGCTACCGCGTAATCTTGGTGAACTTCTTAAGAGCTTCGATAAGGTGCTGGTGCCTGAAATGAATAACGGTCAGATCAGTACTTTATTGCGCTCGGAATATTTGGTCGATGCTGTTGGCCTAAATCAAATTAATGGTCAGCCTTTCAAAATCGCCACTATTGAACAAGCGATTCAAGATCTGATGGAGAGCTAAGATGACCGAACAAAAAGACCCGCAGCAATTAACACCGAAAGATTTAACCACGGACCAGGAAGTGCGTTGGTGCCCAGGCTGCGGCGATTACGCAATCATAAAAGGTGTTCGAACCGCGCTTGCTGATATTGGTACACCGACTGAAAAGACGGTGTTTGTATCGGGCATTGGTTGTGCGGCGAGATTTCCCTATTACATGGCGACCTATGGCTTTCACACGATCCATGGTCGTGCACCGGCCTTTGCAACCGGGATTAAGCTGACCAATCCGGAATTGGATGTCTGGCTGGTATCTGGCGATGGCGATTGTCTTTCCATTGGCGGTAACCACACGATGCATGTACTCCGACGGAATGTAGATATCAATTTACTGCTATTTAATAACGAGATATATGGCCTAACCAAAGGCCAATATTCACCGACTTCGAAAGTGGGCACGCGGTCTCCTTCAACACCTATGGGCTCCATCGACACACCCGTTTCGGCAACAGAATTAGCGCTGGGCGTAGGCTGTAAATTTGTTGCGCGCGCGGTCGATACGCAGCAAAAGCACGTTCCGGTAGTGCTAAAGCGGGCACATGCTCACAAAGGTGCGTCCTTTGTAGAGATCTTCCAGAATTGCATCGTCTACAATGACAATGTTTTTGGTCATTTCACTGATAAGGCTGTTGCTGCCGAGATGCAAATTCATCTGAAGCATGGCAGCCCTCTGATTTTTGGTGCGGAGCAAAATAAAGGTATCCGCTTAGATCCTAATTCATTGATGTTGGAAGTTGTAACCATTGGAAAGAATGGTATCACTGAAGCGGACATTGCCATTCATGATGAAAAAAATCGGTCTATGGCCATGCTTTTAGCTGCTATGCAGCCGCCAGAATTTCCCGTAGCTCTTGGTGTGCTTTATTGCGCTGAAGGGCNGGACTTTGTCGAAGCGGTGCATGCCCAAGCGGCACGCGCTAAGGAAAAGGCTGATCCTTTAACAATGAATGAACTACTGCGGTCCGGCCATACCTGGTCAGTGAGTGCTTAAGCGTTACGGCGTTTGTCCAGAGCTGTTTGCCGAGCATCCGTAGCCGGTTGATAAACCACACTAATTTCACCAATGGCTTTTATCCATTTGTTGATAGGAACGTTGTCGGCGATTTCAAAGCTATTTATGCCGCAGCGTTGCATGAATGCAAGCTGGTCCCTGAGAACATCACCGACTGCACGAATCTCACCCGTGTAGCCATAGCGTTCTCGCAGAAGCCGCGCATATGAATAGGCCCGGCCATCACGAAAGGTTGGAAATTCCAAAGAGACGACCTCGAACCTGTCCAAATCATCTTCGATAATAGCCGGTGGCTGGTCGGCCTGAAGAAAAATGCCAAGCGGGGCATGCCGGCCCTTGAGCCATGGCTTTTCCTCGGTCCAGCGTTTTAAGCTAATAATCACCGGTCCATCGGCAGGAATTTTTTCCTTATCCGCGATGGTACACCAAATATCAACGGCACTTTGCCCGTTTTTAATTAGTGCCATAGAGCGCCTTCTTAAATGGAGTTTCGCCGAGCCGGCGATAGGCGGCAAGGAAGGGTTCGTTTTCCCCGTCACGTAACTCGAGATAAGTGGTGACCAAGGTTTCAACCGCGTTGACCACCTCGTCGTAAGAAAAGGAGGGGCCGATGATCTTGCCTATTGATGCGTTCTCATCTGCGCTGCCACCAAGCGTTATCTGATAATATTCTTCGCCCTTTCGGTCGACGCCGAGTATGCCAATATGTCCCACATGATGATGGCCGCAGGCGTTAATACAGCCTGAGATTTTTATTTTCAGATCTCCAATATTGTGTTGGCGGTCGAGATCTTCGAAGCATTTACTGATTCTTTCCGAAACCGGGATTGAGCGGGCATTAGCCAAATTGCAATAATCGAGCCCAGGGCAGGCAATTATATCACTAATGAGGCCAAGATTCGGCGTCGCTAGTTCTGCATCTTTTAGGTTTAGCCATAATGCGTAAAGGTCGTCTTGCTTAACGTCCACCAGAGCAAGGTTCTGTTCGTGTGTCACGCGAATTTCACCGAAACTATACTCATCTGCCAGATCAGCTACTAAATTCATTTGTTCGTCGGTCGCATCGCCTGGAGGCTTGCCTATCGGTTTTAGCGAAATGTTGGCAATAGCATAGCCCTGCCGTTTGTGCGGCTTCACATTGGCGCGCACCCAATCAGCGAAGGCCTGATCTTCAGACTGTTTTGCTTCCATTACCTTGGAGACCGGGCCTAAGGTTTCATATGCGGGAGGGGCAAAATGAGCTCTTATGCGAAGTACCTCTTCCGGGGGTAGATCGAGCGTTGAATCCTTAATCTGATTCCACTCTTCTTCCACGAGGCGAGCGAATTCTTCGATACCGCGTTCGTGCACAAGAATTTTAATCCGTGCCTTATAAATGTTATCGCGCCGTCCAAGCTGGTTATAGACCCGCATGATTGCTTCCAGATAGGAGAGTAGGTGTTTCTCGGCAACGAAGTCTTTTATAGTTTTACCGATAAATGGCGAACGGCCGAGACCACCGCCGACGAGGACATGAAAGCCAAGCCCGCCCTCGACCTTCTTCGCCATTTTTAGGCCTATATCATGCACTTTAATAGCTGCACGATCAGTTTCGCTGGCGGTAACCGCAATCTTGAATTTGCGCGGCAGGAAAGAAAACTCTGGATGTAGAGTCGACCACTGACGGATTATTTCGCAATAAATGCGGGGGTCGTCCAGCTCATCCGCCGCCGCACCGGCATATTGATCTGAGGTTGTGTTGCGAAAGGAATTACCGCTTGTTTGTATGGCGTGCATTTCGACTTCCGCCAGCTCAGCTAGTAGGTCTGGTGTCTCCTCAAGCTTTGGCCAGTTGTACTGAATGTTCTGTCGTGTAGTAAAGTGTCCATAGCCCTTGTCATAAACCTTAGCAATGTGAGCCAATTTTCGCATTTGCGTCGATGATAAAGTACCGTAGGGAATAGAGACCCGCAGCATGTATGCATGAAGCTGAAGATATAGGCCATTCATTAAACGAAGGGGGCGGAACTGTTCTTCAGTCAGTTCTCCGCTCAATCTGCGAGCGACTTGGTCACGATACTGTTCGACCCGTTCGTCGATGAGTTTTTGATCAAAGCTATCGTACGCGTACATATCTGATTACTCGTTTCTTGCTTGCTTGCCGAGGTCTCGCCGAATTGTTGGCCCGGCCGCGCGAATGATTTCACGCATACTAATTGGTTTAAGTTCTTTGCCGGAATGCTCGACATCAAATTCATACGGATCAATGATCTCTAAATCCTTGATTGCTTGTTTTGCAATCGTCATAAAGGCAGCGATATCCTCATCTGAACGAGCGACAATCGCATCATCGATCTTCTCGCTCCATTTATTCTCTGGTGTCAGGTAGACTACATCACCATCCTTTAGACGATTGGCCGTAATCACTTGAGGAGACTTCATAAAATTTCCTTTTGCTAGACCGCAATTGCTTGGGGTAAGTCTGACAATAGATCGTGAGAAATTGAGCTTGCCATCTCGTTAACGGTTTTGCCAATGATTAGAAGAGACGGTCCCGATAAGTCGTGTTCGGATATTAATTGAGGTAGTTCTCCTAAAACACCTACAATGGTTCGCTCATCGGTGCGTGTACCATTCTCAATAACCGCAAAGGGCGTATTAGACCTCATACCATTAGTTATAAGATTGTCCGCAATTGCCCTTGCGCGGCTGAGCCCCATATAAATTACAATAGTATTGGCACTGCGCGACAGGCTCGTCCAATCGATATTCGGCGCACCGTTGAAACCATGTCCGGTTATGAACGTAACCCCAGCGGCAATGCCACGATGGGTTAGTGGTATACCTAAGGAGGCCGCACAACCTGTTGCCGCTGTGATGCCGGGCACTATTTCAACAGGAATATCGCATAGGTGCAGATGTTTCATTTCCTCACCACCCCGACCAAATAAGAATGGGTCGCCGCCCTTCAGGCGGATGACCCGCTTTCCAGCACGAGCTTCTGTAGCTAAAATTTGATTAATTTCTTCCTGAGTCTTGTGATGATATCCTTTCGACTTGCCTACAAATATTCGGTCAGCATCACGGCGGGCAAGATCAAGTATTTCTGTGCTTACGAGACGGTCGTAAACAATAACGTCCGCAGTCTGCATTAACCGAAAGGCTCTTAGGGTGAGAAGGTCTGGATCTCCAGGGCCGGCGCCGACGATATGAACGATACCGTGATCAGCTTTTTCGGGAAGTTGGTTTACGAGCTTGACCATATCTTCGCGCGCCATCGTAATTTTACCCGCAAGCACTTTTTGTGAGATTGGCCCAGCCAGCACCGATTCCCAAAGATTTAGTCGATCTTGGGCAGAGGGGATAATCGATTTTACGGCGCTGCGGAATTCGCGGGCGAATTTTGCCAGTTTGCCAATATTTTTTGGCAATAGTTTTTCGATTCTCTCTCGGATGTGTCTTGCAAGCACGGGCGCATTGCCGCTTGTTGAAATCGCAATTACGATAGGATCTCGGTCGACAATCGAAGGTATATGAAACGTACAAAGGTCGGGGCGGTCAGGTACGTTGATAGGTATGTTCCTCTCTTTCGCTGCTTCTGAGACCGCATTATCAAGGCTGGGTTCGTCCGTTGCGGATATAACCATTACTTTATTCGATAGGTCAGATGCAGAAAACTCGCGTTTTATTAATCTAAGTCCCGTTTCGACAGCATAAGAGATCAGATCACTATTCGGCGTAGAAGCAATAACGGTGATTTCAGCACTTGTTTTCACTAATAGCCGCAATTTGCGAAGCGCAGTAGTGCCGCCACCTACGACAAGTACGCCTTGTCCTTTGAGCTGAAAAGCTATGGGGAGCTCATCCATGCCAAAAACTCCGCTTATTACACGAATTGCAGCTAAATTATGTGATTTTTATAAACCACATGTCAATAATGTTGTACATGTGAACCACATATAAAAAAAGTAAATACGTTGCGGCTAAATGTCAACTAGCGTTATGGAACACAATCACTAATTGTCTAAAAGTAACCGTAACTTAGGGTGACCTCTGCAATCACCATGTCAAAATCTCGAAATTCTGTAGCTTTATGGCTGTTTACCTGTGGTGGCATGGTTGTTGTAATGATGCTAATTGGCGCGGCTACGCGGCTGACGGAATCCGGTTTGTCTATGGTTGAGTGGCGGCCTCTTATTGGCGGCATTCCCCCTCTATCAGACGCTGAATGGAACAGGGTTTTCGATCTCTATCGGCAAACATCGGAATATCGATTACAACATGACGGCATGGAGCTTGCGGCCTTCAAAAAGATTTTCTGGTGGGAATATATTCACCGCCTTTGGGGACGGTTAATCGGCATCGTGTTCGCTGTCCCGTTTTTATGGTTCTTGTATAAGCGGGCAATAGAACGCCCACTCATTCCACATTTAGTAATGCTCTTTTGCCTGGGTGGATTGCAAGGTTTCATCGGTTGGTGGATGGTCAAAAGTGGATTTGTAAACCGGACTGATGTTAGCCAATACCGTCTAGTCGTCCATCTCGCTATGGCAATGGGCATTCTCGGCTATCTATTGTGGATTGCTATGGGCTTGGTTTTGTTACCCGATAAGTCTGCGCGTGCAGTTGGAAAATCAACCGGCTGGTTGATCTTGGGTGTGTTCTCGGTGACGATTTTGTCGGGCGGTTTTGTTGCAGGACTTAATGCCGGCCAAATTTACAATAGCTGGCCGCTCATGGGGAACACCTTTGTTCCGGCAGACTACCTCGTGGTTTCTTCGTGGTGGCGTAATCCTTTCGAGAGTGCGGCGGCAGCTCAATTTAATCACCGGATACTGGCATATGCATCTTTTGGTGCGGCAATATGGTTTTTTGGTTCAATGTGGAAGAAAAATGATGCGCGCATGAAGAAGATATCTATCTTGGTGCTGCTGGTGGCTAGTTTTCAAGTTATACTTGGCATTTCAACTTTGCTGTTAATAGTGCCCGTGTCACTCGGGGTTTTACACCAGCTTGGCGCAATTACTTTGTTTTGCCTCGGCGTCATTTCGCTAAGGCTGCTTTATCCCGTGCAGTCGAACTGAGTTTTTTTAATGAGTGCCAGCTTTTTCCAGTATTGCGTTAAGTAATACCTGACAACCAGCCGCCAAATCATCTTGAGTGGCGTTTTCAATTTCATTATGGCTGATACCGCCCTCACAAGGTACGAATATCATGGCTGCGGGCGCAATTCGGGCTACATACATGGCGTCATGGCCGGCGCCGCTGATAATATCCCGATGACTAAAGCCTGCTGCCTTCGCCCCTTTGCGTACGGCGTCAATACAGCTTTCCTCAAAGTTAGTTGAGTCGCAGGCCCAGATTTGTTCAAAATCGAGGTTCAGTTCGGCATCTTTCGCGATCGATTTTGCGGTGTTACGGAGTATTTCATCCATCTTCACCAGTTTGGCATCGCAGGGGTGCCGGAAATCTACTGTTAGGAAGGCTCGTCCGGGTATAACATTGCGACTTGCGGGGAAAACATCGAGTACGCCAACCGTCGCACAGCCGCCTGGTTGAAAGGCTAACCCAATTTGATTTACCTGTTGAACTAGTTTAGCTGCACCGATTAGCGCATCCTTGCGTCGTTTCATAGGGGTTGGGCCCGCGTGAGCCTCCATGCCCGTCAGTGTAATTTCATACCAGCGTTGCGCTTGTGCGCCGGTGACTACGCCAATAGTTTTCTTCTCTGCCTCCAATATGGGTCCTTGCTCGATGTGAGCTTCAAAATAAGCCCCAATCGGACGGTTACCGCAGCCCTCGCCTAAATAGCCAATTCGTTCCAGTTCCTCGAGGACGGTTTTACCGTCTTGATCCGTCCGTTCATGAGAATAATCAAGAGCGAAGGCGCCGGCAAATGTCGCTGAGCCCATACAAGCCGGCGCAAAACGGCAGCCCTCTTCATTTGTCCACATTACAACTTCTACGGACGCTTCAGTTTCAATATTATTCTCGTTGAGGGTCCGCAAAACCTCTAGGCCGGCTAGCACCCCGTAAGCCCCGTCATATTTGCCGCCGGTTGGCTGAGAGTCTAAATGGCTACCGGTTATGATCGGCGGCAAGACTTCATTGGAGCCCGAGCGGTGGGCAAACATATTGCCCATCGCATCCACATGCATTTTACAGTTACAGGCTGAGGCCCATGCTGCAAATAAATCACGTGATCGGCGATCCAAGTCCGTTAAGGTTAGTCGTCGGACGCCCCCTTTTTCGGTGGCTCCGATTTTAGCCATCGTCATTAGACTTTGCCATAGCCTATTACCATCAATGATTAGGTTGCGCATGGGCACAACAATGCATGATTAACCTATCATCACCAAGGTGTAATTAGATTCTGAGTTGAGAGGGTAAGGGTTTTTAGTTATCAGACTTCAACGCAACTCTTTAACTGCTGTAAAATGAGCGGCTATAAAACGCCTTTTGTCTATTGAGCTTCCGCAGCTTGTGCTATCGGCCCTTTGAAAAGAGTCCAGGATCATCGCGTCAGTAGAACTTTATGGCTCGACGCAAATTTGGGGGTTAGTTGCGCCATGCCGTGAGTGTGAGGTTATGTATTGCGCATCCTATTCTTGCAGCGCAATATTATTTTAATTTTACATTTTTCATACTAAGGGGTTGTCCAGACTAAAAGAACCTGTCATATATTGCGCTGCAGCATATTTGTTGTCCAAGCTTTGCTGCGGCGCAATGTTTTTAGACCTGCGCTTTCTTGGGCGTTTCCTCCCTAAACTTGGGCCGCGTAACAGCGCGGCCCATTTTTTTATTTATACTAATTAAGGTGCAGGTTAAACCGCGCGCCACGCGCTATCGGTTATTCGGCACGCGGAAGCCTTCGAGTTTGCGGTTTCCCTGTTTACGGTAATGCTAGATTTGAAGTTTCGACAACGTCTGCCGCGCTTATCGGTGAACTCCCGGGTTGGTGTGAAAGTGCCAGAGTTTCCGGTATCTTCGTTATGCCAGCTTACGGTTTCGCCAATTTTTGAAGTTTCTAGACTTTTATAAGCTGCTTCGGCCAAGGCTTCTTTCTCAGGCGGTAATAGCTCCTGAGCCAGGTAATAACCCCCTATAGCGCCGGCCGTACCGATGAAAATCTTTGCAATAGCCCCGCTAGAGCCAGAGCCATAGAATTGAGACGCAATTATGATTCCTGTAGCTGCGCCTAAAATGGTTGATGCCGCTAATTTATTATCACGATCGGTTGCCGTCTGACAGCCGCAGAGGGCAACCAAAACGACGCTTATGCAAAGTATTGATTTCATGTACTTTTACCCTAGTGTAAGCTTTGGCTAATGTTTCAAAACACTATGCATTCATCGTGCCAAAAATATTAATTAGGCGGGGTTTTAGCTCTTTATTGCAAAAAAATTGGGGCAAGAGGGAAAATTTGTTGTCAAAACCTCTCCTCTGAATTGGCCGAATGGTCTGCCCGGAGTTTTGAAATGGCCTTTTCCTGCGCAAAATCCCTTATAATAACCATATAACGTTGTCCAATAGCTTCGCGGAAAAGATACGTTAAACAACCGAGGCCAAAAGATTAAAATTATAATATTTTGGACGTTATTTAATACGACTGCATTCTGAAACGCTTACAATCCCATCTTTGGCTTGTGCCTTGTCAATTATGAAGATTAATTATCTTCATTATCAATCTATAGTTTACGCACTTTTCACGAAACACTTCAGCATGAAAACCGTATTTTGACCGCCTAGAAAGATAATCAGGTACAAATGCCTGATACGCTTTTTAAAAGAAGGTTTTAAACAGATACGCTGTTCATTGCTGAGTTCAGTGCCTGGCCACGGTGAAGCAAAATCTTGGCAATTGCTCGACAATACTCTAAACGAGGCGGTGCGAAATATTAGGCGGACTTCACATTCCCCCTCTCGCTCGATTGAATGAGGTGCCTGAGTGGCAAAAAAAGTTCCAAAATTCCAATTCAATAAGTCTACAAGGGAACTTGCCGGACGGTTAATGACAAATTATCTCGGCGACCATCTCGGTAAGATA
>PAXN01000006.1 GCA_002715005.1 Rhodospirillaceae bacterium | reverse complement strand
AAAACATCAAGGATGGGCTAGAGGGTCAAAGATTGACTATCTAACAAGAAAACATTTAGAGGAAGGTCTATCAAAAGAACAGATTAAAGAGACTTCAGTTATTAAAAATAAAATCTTTAAATCAGAGCATTCATTCAACACTATGTGGAATATGTTTTTAAGAATAAAGGATGATATCAGATACATCACACAATAGGAGAGATACAATGTTTAGACGTAGTAACGTAAACCGAAACCAAATAAGTAAGTTGTTAAGACAAGGACAACGACAAAAGAATCAAATAACGACTAGTAATGAATTTAATTCAGGTGAGAATATAGGCAGGAAAAATGGCGGCTCCGAAAACTTTATTTGAAAAGATTTGGGATAGTCATCTTGTGGATGTGCAGGACGACGGCACTTGTTTGCTTTATATCGATCGACACTTAACCCATGAAGTTACTACGCCACAGCCATATGAAGGGCTGCGGCAGGCGGGTCGACATGTGCGCCGGACAGATGCGACGATTGCTGTGTTGGATCACAATATTCCGACCGACTGGAGCCAGGAAATTCCTGAAGATTCACAATTACAAATAGACACGTTGCGGCAGAATTGCTCAGAATTTGGAGTCGAGCTCTACGAGGTAGATGATGCACGAAATGGGATCGTTCACGTTATTGGTCCGGAACAGGGGTTTACCTTGCCCGGCACTACTATTGTTTGTGGTGATAGTCATACGGCGACCCACGGGGCGTTTGGTGCTTTGGCGTTTGGCGTCGGCACATCGGAAGTGGAGCATGTCCTGGCGACACAGACGCTCATTCAAGCGCCGGCTAAATCCATGTGCGTCACGGTTAATGGCTCTTTGCCGGTTGGCTGTACTGCGAAAGATCTCATCCTTGCTTTGATTGGTAAGATTGGCACTGGTGGTGGAACGGGCCATGTAATCGAATACGCAGGTCCTGCTATTGAGGCGCTCTCTATGGAGGGCCGGATGACGGTAAGTAATATGACCATCGAAGGTGGCGCTCGGGCGGGTTTAGTAGCCCCTGACGAAACAACATTTGCTTATTTGAAGGGTCGTCCAAAAGCGCCTGGTGGCGATCTGTGGGAGAAAGCCGTGGCTCATTGGAAGACGTTGCGGTCCGATGAGGGTGCTTCGTACGACAAGGAAGTAGGGCTAGATGTTTCTGATATCGTTCCCCAAGCGACCTGGGGGACGAACCCTGAGCTGGTAGCACCAATTACTGGTATAGTGCCTAACCCTAAAGATGCGACGGACGCCCATAAACGCGAGAGTATTGAGCGAGCGATTGCCTATATGGGTTTAGAGCCGGGTATGAAAATGACAGATATCTCAATTGATCGCGTTTTCATTGGTTCGTGTACGAATGGGCGCATTGAAGATATTCGTGCTGCGGCAGAAGTCGCGAAAGGGCGCCAGGTTTTTGACAACGTGCGTGCTATGGTGGTGCCGGGTTCCGGGTTAGTAAAACAGCAAGCGGAAGAAGAGGGGCTTGATAAAGTTCTTCTCGAAGCTGGCTTTGAATGGCGAGAACCAGGTTGTTCCATGTGTTTGGCGATGAATACTGATCGCTTAGAGCCAGGAGAGCGCTGTGCTTCTACATCCAACCGTAATTTCGAGGGTCGTCAAGGCCGCGATGGACGCACTCATTTGGTGAGCCCTGCGATGGCTGCCGCCGCTGCGGTGACTGGCAGGCTGACCGATGTTCGGGAATTAATGTCATGAGTAAACGGTATTTGTCTGAAGCGGGAGATGGTGAAATCAATGTGCTAAATCGTTTGTTTGGACGTGATTTAGGTGTTGAGGGCTGGGTCGTAAAGGGCCAATCAGGGGGCGCTGTTGGTGCCGGGGATCAAAAACAAAAAAAACCTCGCCAGATAGCTGTACCTGATCCATCAATCATTTGGGCATTACGTGGTCGAAAAAAATAATACAACCGGCTGCCTTAGTTTTAAGAAACGCAGCCGCCTAAGAATTTTGAGAGGGATGTAATGGAAAAATTTGTGACAGTTACCGGTATTGCTGCACCAATGGACCGTATCAACATAGACACTGATATGATTATTCCGAAGCTGCATTTGCGCACGATAAAGCGGACCGGCCTGGGCAAGGTGGTATTTGATGAGTTGCGTTTTGATGTAGATGGTACAGAAAAGCCGGATTTTATCCTAAATAAGGAGCCCTACCGGAGATCTGAAATCATTGTGGCTGGTGATAATTTCGGCTGTGGTTCCTCTCGCGAGCATGCCCCGTGGGCATTGCTGGATTTTGGTATTAGAAGCGTCATCTCCACAAGTTTTGCGGATATCTTTTATAACAATTGCTTCAAAAATGGCATTTTGCCGGTGATCGTTAACGAAGATGAGTTAAAGGCTTTAATGGCGGATGCATTTGATTCGGAAAACCCGGAGCTGACTGTTGATCTGGAAACGGAAACCATTACTCGACCGAATGGTGCGACGATAAAATTCAAGATTGATCCGTTTCGGCGCAAATGTTTGTTGGAAGGGCTTGACGATATTGGGCTGACACTCAAGAAAGAGGAAAAAATTTCTAACTTTGAAATCCAGCAGCGGGAAAGCCAGCCTTGGCTCTATCTTTAATTTTTTTAAGGGGGGGGGCATAAGAGATGACTGCACCGCGGACACTATTCGATAAAATTTGGGATAGCCATTTAGTGGGGTCCGAGGAAGGTGGAATCAATATTCTTTATATTGACCGTCACCTCGTACACGAAGTGACTTCGCCGCAGGCATTTGAAGGTCTTCGAGCAAACGGTCGGCCTGTGCGGCGTAGGGATGGCACGTTGGCGGTAGCCGATCATAACGTGCCTACCACTGATCGTAGTGAAGGTATTAAGGAAGAAGAATCGCGTGTTCAGGTTGAGCTATTGACGGAATACTGCGAGGAATTTGCCGTGCCCCTATTTGATATGGTGGACCCACGTCAAGGGATTGTCCATGTCATTGGCCCAGAGCAAGGGTTTACCTTGCCGGGGACAACGGTTGTCTGTGGTGATAGCCATACGGCAACCCATGGCGCATTTGGGGCGCTTGCGTTCGGCATCGGGACATCAGAAGTAGAGCACGTATTAGCAACGCAAACGCTGCGAATGCCTAATTTGAAAAACATGCTGGTTCTAGCTGATTGCGAACTCCCTGTCGGATGCACCGGCAAGGATTTGATTTTGGCGGTTATCGGCAAACTTGGTACCGCGGGCGGCACTGGTCATATCATTGAGTTTTGTGGTCGTGCTTTCGAAGGGCTCTCTATGGAGGGCCGTATGACGGTTAGCAATATGACGGTGGAGGCGGGTGCGCGTGCTGGTTTGATGGCGCCCGATGAAAAGACATTTACCTTCTTGAAGGGACGTCCCATGGCCCCGAAAGGTGATGCTTGGGATCAAGCCGTTGCCTATTGGAAGTCACTTCCTACAGACCAAGGTGCCCAATACGATAAAGAGGTTCATCTTGACGTGTCCGATATTGCGCCGCAAGTGACCTGGGGGACCAGCCCCGAGGATGTAGTGCCGATTACCGGCATTGTTCCCGACCCTAATCAAGCGTCTAGTAATGAGAAGCGCCAAGCGATGGAGCGGGCGCTTGCCTATATGGACTTAACGCCGGGCATGAGGATGACAGATATTTCGGTTGATAAGGTTTTTATTGGGTCTTGTACCAATAGTCGATTGGACGATTTGCGGGCTGCGGCGGAAATTGCTAAGGGCCGCAAAGTGGCAGATAACGTGCATGCTTTGGTTTCGCCAGGTTCTACACTGATCAAGCAGCAGGCTGAAGAAGAGGGTATCGCCCAAATTTTGATTGAGGCCGGCTTCGATTGGCGCGAAGCGGGTTGCTCAATGTGTGTAGGTATGAACCCGGACCGACTGGGCCCCGGGGAACGGTGTGCTTCAACATCGAACCGTAATTTCGAAGGCCGGCAAGGTCGTGATGGACGTACTCACCTTGTAAGTCCCGCCATGGCGGCAGCTGCTGCGGTAGTGGGCCATTTGGCAGATGTTCGGGAGTTGGCTGACTAGATCCAGCCAAGTACAAGTTATTTAAGGAATAGTGATGATTGCAAACCGTAAACTTTTGATGCTGCCCGGTGACTATATCGGTCCGGAAGTCATCGGTCAGGTGCGCCGCGTCATTGATTGGATGGCAACTGACCGTGCGGTTAGTTTCGATGTCGATGAGGATTACTTCGGTGGTGCCGCAGTCGATGTATATGGTACGCCCTTGGCGGATGAGACATTAGAACGGGCGAAGGACGCAGACGCAGTGTTGTTGGGCGCGGTTGGCGGACCTAAATATGACGACCTGCCACGGGATAAGCGCCCGGAAGCCGGACTTTTACGGTTGCGTAAGGAAATGGACTTGTTCGCCAATTTGCGCCCGGCGATTACCTTTGATGCCTTGCTTGACGCTTCTTCGCTAAAGCCAGACATTGTAAAAG
Organism: Rhodospirillaceae bacterium; assembly: GCA_002715005.1. Taxonomy (GTDB): domain Bacteria; phylum Pseudomonadota; class Alphaproteobacteria; order UBA8366; family UBA8366. Next base: position 59,420 of record PAXN01000006.1, on the reverse strand, counting down.
GTCTCGACATCATGATAGTGCGGGAGCTTACCTCCGGTATTTATTTTGGGGCGCCGCGTTTTGTCGAAGGCGAAGAAGGAGGGCGCACGGCGGTCGACACGCAGCGTTATCATGAACACGAAATCGTCCGCGTGGCCGAAGTTGCCTTTGAATTGGCTAGGGAGCGTGGTGGGCGGATCCACTCCGTTGAAAAAGAGAACGTGATGGCAACTGGTGTTTTGTGGCGCGATGTGGTGACTAAGATGCATCTGGAGCGCTATAAAGATGTCGAGCTTCACCATCTTTATGTGGATAATTGCGCCATGCAATTGGTCCGTGATCCCACCCAATTTGATGTAATTGTGACCGACAATATGTTCGGCGATATCCTTTCTGATTGTGCCTCTATGGTAACGGGTTCACTTGGTATGCTGCCGTCTGCGTCCTTGGGCGCGCCGGATAAAGCCGGCAAACGGCTAGCAGTTTATGAGCCTGTGCATGGCAGTGCGCCAGACATTGCCGGTAAAAACCAAGCCAATCCTCTGGCAGCGATACTGAGTTTCGCCATGATGCTTCGGTATTCATTGGAGTTGCCTAAAGAGGCCCTACTAATCGAGAAATCTATCGCAGCGGTTTTGGATGGGGGTATGCGGACTGCCGACATTATGGAAGACGGTGCATTGCGCGTTTCTACCGATTTAATGGGTGATGCATTGTTGCAAGAGCTGGAGAAACAGGCTGAAGCTTGATACCGCGGGAAGGGATAGACTTCTGTGCGAAGTGCTTAAAGCCGATCGTCAAATTGCATATGGGCTAAGGTAGGCTCTTAAAACGGTATAATTGCTTGCAATTTATCTTAGGCGCGTTGTAACGCTGCGCAAAATTTGTAAGGCCTTAAGAGGTTAGACTCAGAGGTGGAAATTAATGGTTTATAAAGTTGCTGTGGTAGGCGCGACGGGTAATGTTGGTCGCGAAATTCTCAATACACTGGACGAACGCGGGTTTCCTGTCGGGGAGGTCGTGGCCCTTGCGTCCGATCGGTCGGCGGGCAAGCAGGTTTCTTTCGGTGATGAGAAAATTCTCGATATTCAAGACTTGGCCAAGTACGATTTTAGGGGGACCGATCTTGTTTTATCGTCTCCGGGCGCGTCGGTGTCTGCTGAATTTGCACCGAGGGCGGCTAAGGCCGGCGCGGTTGTGATTGATAATACATCCCAATTCCGAATGGATCCAGATGTCCCATTGGTAGTACCCGAAGTAAATTCCGGGTCTATTGCTGATTACGGGCAGCGCAATATCATAGCCAACCCTAACTGCTCGACCATTCAAATGGTAGTGGCACTCAAGCCATTGCATGACGCGTTCAATATTGAGCGCGTTGTCGTAGCGACATATCAGTCGGTTTCAGGGGCTGGCAAGGAGGCAATGGACGAGCTTTTCGAGCAAACGCGCAATATTTACGTCAACGGCGAGGTCAAGCAGGAGCAATTTTCTAAGCAAATAGCCTTTAACGTTATTCCACATATCGATGTATTTATGGATGACGGTTCCACCAAAGAAGAGTGGAAAATGGCGGCGGAAACTAAAAAAATTCTTGATCCTAACATTAAACTTTCCGCCACATGTGTGCGTGTTCCGGTGTTTGTAGGCCATGGAGAAGCGCTCAATGTAGCATTTTCGAAAGACGTTTCTGCGCCGGAAGCTGGTGATATTTTGCGAAAAAGCCCGGGTATCATCGTTTTAGACGAACGCGAAGATGGTGGATATGTGACGCCGCAAGAAACCGCTGGTGAAGATGCGGTTTATGTGAGCCGACTGCGCGAAGACCCTACTGTGGAGAATGGCCTGGCGTTTTGGGTAGTGTCTGATAATTTGCGGAAAGGGGCCGCTTTGAATACGGTGCAAATCGCTGAAGTGTTGATCAACCGCTATTTATAAAAAAGCCTAGATCAACGCGCCATAAACTAAGTGCGATTATTAAAAATGCCCACTCAGGTAATAGATACAGCCGGAAAGTGTTTTTGCGGAGACAGTATGAGTTCTTGTGCGGCGACGATTGGCAAATCGGGCGCCGAAAGTTCTTGCGCGACACCGAGAACTCCATAAACTGCTGATATTGCATAGGAAAGTGCATATGGAGTTGAATTTCCATCAAGATATTTTGCCAAAAACAGCGCACTAAATAGGTCGCCAGCACCAGACGACGCTACCGATATTTTGGGCGTTGAAACTGACCAGGTGCCAATTTCGTCACGTGCAACAGTTTGAATACTGCGATTGGTATCGATGCCGGTGATAATGGCAACTTTAACTCCTTTTGCACACAGGGCTGGGAGCGCTTTTATTGCTTTTTGTTTGGTATTTACAGGCTCACCAATCAGGACAGAGGCCTCATAGTTGTTGGGTGTCAATATGTCTGCCGAGGCTGCCATTTTTTCTTTAAAAAATGTTAATATGTCATTTTCAACATAGGGCTTACCATTGTCTCCCATCACCGGATCACATAGAAACAATGCGCGCTTATTTTTTGTTTTAACCCGATTAACTATTTCTGAAATAATGCGTCCGTTTTTAGCGCTTCCCAAATAACCAGACAGAACAGCGGTGCAGGATTGAAGCAAGGCTCGTTGCTCAATACCATCGATGAGGGCGGTTATCTCGCAAGCGGACGTGATTTGCCCAGTGCAGGACCCATGCGCGGGATGGTTGGAGAATCGAACAGTATCCACTGGCCACACCTCAAACCCTAGACGTTGCAATGGTAGCGTGATAGCGGCATTACCTACATGTCCGGTAGTTACATTTGATTGGATGGACAAGATGGCGATTTGGCTTCTCCTTTACGAGACGATGGTTTGACTGCATTGTATCTTATTTTTAAGGGCCCTGCGATTTAGACTATGATTGAGAAAGAACTACCGAACTTAAAGTCCGCATCAGACGGCAGCAAATTACTCCCGTCCTTTCAGCAAAATGCCGAGGGAACCGCGCGTTTTGTTATGGTTCTTCCCCAAGCTTATCATGAGGATCCGGGGCTTTCGATTATGGCGCGATGCGAAGCGCTCCATAGCGGTTATGAATTTCCCTACAGAAAATTTTTGGATTCCCATTTGGAAGCTGGCGACGTGTTTATCGATATTGGGGCCCATTTTGGGATCTACTCTCTGTCTGCCGTCACGGCGCCATGTGGTGGTGTTAGTTCGCTTGCGGTGGAGCCGGACCCTCATAATCTGCGTGCGCTTAAATTATGGACTGCTGTTAACCAAAAAACTGATCAAATTGAGATTATTGAGGCTGCGTGTGGCGACCGCTCGGGTATGACAAAGCTCTGGTTCTATTCAACTATGGGCCACCAGGTTAGCGACGAGCGTCCGAAGGATGCGTTGGCCGGCGTCGATCCATCTGAAGTCCCGATGGTAACGATAGATCAAATTTTGGCGGACCGGCCGGCGCTTAGCGGCCGGCGAACCTTCATCAAAATCGATGTGGAGGGAATTGAGCCAGAGGTAATTGCCGGTGCGATGAGAACCCTTGAAAGCGGCACCGTTATGGCGGTCATATTTGAAAAAGGTGAGGCCTATGTGGAGCCGGATCGGGAAAAGGCGCTAGAGCTGGTTTGTAAAAGCTTGCAAGCCAAAGGCTTTACTTTGAAATGGTTTCCTCATTTACACTTGCCCGGCGTATGCATTCCATGGGTGAGCGGAGACGAAATGGGGAATATTGTGGCGGTGGCCCGGGAACTTGAGACGCTGGATGCTTACGACGGCCCCGCCTGCTCCTACCCCCCGCCCCCGCCCTCCCTCTCTGATATTTCGGATTATCCTTGCGATGAAAAAGCTCGGGCCGACTTTACCAAGAGATTGATTGCGGCAAAGGCTTCAGACGGATGGCGCTGGTCACACCCGCCCAATCTAGAGGAAGGCGCGGTAGATCGTGTTAAAGCTGTCGGCGATCTGTTGCCGCGGGACGGCAGTGTTATCGATATCGGTGCGGGTACCATGGCTTTGTTCGGCAAAATGCCGATAGCAGTTACTTACACACCGCTTGATTTGGTTCGGTATAGTGATGCGACCGTACTCGCAGATTTAAATCAGGCCCAATTTCCCGATGGGCATTGGGACTGCGCGGTGCTATTGGAGACCCTTGAATTCATTCACGATGCGGCTTGGTTACTGCAAACAGTTAAAAAAGCAGCCGATCATTTAATCATGACATATCGTGTGTCAGACGAGACGGCAATGGCGGATCGCAGAACTGCCGGTTATTTTAATGATTATTCCGCTGAGCAATTGCGTGGACTGCTCGAGGCCGCAGGCTGGGTGGAAATCGAATTACAAACTGTGGCTCCATATACTATTGTTACTGCGAAATAACCGTTTACCGCTCTACAACATTGGATGAGGCCTTTCCTCGCGACTATTTTCAACTACTTGCCGTTCGGGCCGTTGCTTCCATAATTGAAATACTCGCATTCGTTTTGACTATTTTGCAGGCACGGCTGACAAAACCGATAAAAAGAAGGCGTCGGTGACACGGCAGGGAGTTGGTGGGACCACCTTACCGCATCTGCACCCTAAGGGATGCTCCCGACGCCTTTGTTGAAGCCATTAGGCTCCGAGCACTTTGGAAGCGAGCGATGTGCTCTCCGATGATAACAGACATCCTGGCGTCGAAGCTGCCATCTTGAAATGCACGAACCTGAGCAAGCCCGGAGGCCTAACACAAAGGCTCAATGGATAATCCGAAAGACGATTGGTTTCGCTGGTGCTCCCCTGCAGGCGCGTTGACGAAGTTTACCGTCTCTTACCAGTTCATCCCGCTTTTTTTGCCCCTTCCACTCTGGATAGTAAATTTGCTTCTGAAAGCTCCAAATCAAACCGAAATTCTGGCCAACTGAAATGCTTACATCATACAAACTCTGACCTACCAAGTACGTCTTTAAGCCTGGAACTATGAAAGCTTATTGTCTACCGCTAAGAACACGCAAAATGAAATTTTTTGTGTATAAATTAACGATAACACACACGTGACACACATTTTATCCACAGTTTTTTCCACGCCAAGGATGAATAGGGCACTAGTTGGCTGTAAATTCATAGGTTTAACGGAATTGAAATTGTGACCATATGACCTAGATCAAAGTTGGCAACGTAGAATGGGCGGAACGCTTCTGCTGAAGTTGACTTCAGGGAGAAAAGAGGTCTAATTGGATGATCGCGTCTTTCTGGCTCTGTCTAGATTGAGGGCCGGCGAAGGCGTCATCGCAGAGGGCTAATTGTTAAGAGAGAGAATAATGTCGACCAACGATAGACCACTATCTCCCCATTTGCAGATTTATCGATGGCAATGGACAATGGCTTTGTCAATTCTGCATCGGGCCACTGGGGTCGCTTTAGCAGTAGGGACGTTACTACTGGTTTTTTGGCTCATTAGCCTCGCAACGGGGGCGACCGCATTTTCTGATTTGCAAAGTTTTTTAATTTCGTTACCGGGCAAGGTGTGTCTAATCGGCTGGAGCTGGGCTTTATTCTATCACCTCGCAAACGGAATCCGACACCTGTTTTGGGATGCGGGCAAGGGATACTCGCTACCAGTCGCTCAAGCGTCCGGTTATATCGTTTTTATCGTTTCTGTTTTGCTTACCGTAGCGTTATGGCTCGGTTGGCTAAATGGGTTGATTTAGAGAGCTGCGAAATGAGTCTGCAAAATCCTTTAGGACGTGTGCGCGGTTTGGGTTCGGCCAAGTCCGGGTCCGAACATTGGTGGGCTCAACGGGTAACCGCTGTTGCTTTGGCCCCGCTGACGCTATGGTTTATTTATTCGGCGCTGGCACTGGCTGGGGCGGATTATGCCGCAGCGAAAGCATGGTTAGCGACGCCATGGAATGCTATCCTGATGATACTTTTAGTAATTGCAACCTGCCATCACGCGCAACTAGGACTGCAGGTCGTTGTCGAGGACTATATTCATGGAGAAGCATCGAAAGTTTCTACTCTAGTTGCAATAAAACTTGGCTGCTTTTCATTGGCGGTGGCCGCAATTTTTTCTGTTTTTAAAGTTTCCTTCGGAGGGTGATCAGATGGGACATGCATATCCGATTACGGATCACGAATATGATGTCGTTGTTGTTGGCGCCGGTGGTGCCGGATTAAGAGCTACCGTCGGTCTTGCGGAAGCAGGTCTGAAGACGGCCTGTATTTCGAAAGTATTTCCGACACGCAGCCACACGGTCGCAGCTCAGGGTGGTATGTCTGCTTCGCTCGGCAATATGGGCGATGATGATTGGCGATGGCACATGTACGACACTGTAAAGGGCGCTGATTGGCTGGGTGACCAAGATGCAATCGAATTCATGTGCCGAGAAGCGGTGCCAGCAGTTATCGAATTGGAGCATTATGGCGTTCCTTTCAGTCGCACCGAAGATGGGAAAATTTACCAACGACCTTTCGGCGGTATGACCACGAATTATGGCGAAGGAACAGCGCATCGCACCTGTGCGGCTGCAGACCGCACAGGACATGCAATTCTGCACACGCTGTATCAGCAATCGCTCAAACATTCGGTCGAGTTCTTTATCGAATATTTCGCGCTTGATCTCATCAAGAATGATGACGATGAAATCGCCGGTATCATGGCGTGGAATTTAGATGATGGTTCCATTCACAGGTTTAAGGCAAAGATGGTAATTATAGCGACGGGCGGTTACGGGCGTGCTTATTTCTCGGCGACGTCGGCCCACACCTGTACCGGCGATGGCGGCGGTATGGTACTACGCGCAGGATTACCTTTACAGGACATGGAATTTGTACAATTCCATCCTACCGGAATTTACGGGGCGGGCTGTCTGATCACAGAAGGTGTCCGCGGTGAAGGGGGATATGTAACCAATTCCGAAGGTGAGCGGTTTATGGAACGATATGCGCCCTCCGCAAAAGATTTAGCCAGTCGCGACGTGGTCAGTCGCTCAATGACAATCGAGATTCGTGAAGGTAGAGGCGTTGGTGCGGATAGGGACCATATTAATCTGCATTTGGAACACCTAGATCCAGACGTGATTGAGGAACGGCTGCCGGGCATTTCGGAAACTGCGCGTATTTTTGCTGGTGTTGATGTTAATAAAGAACCAATCCCGGTAATTCCGACCTGCCATTACAATATGGGAGGCGTGCCGACAAATTATGCCGGTGAGGCCCTAACCATGAATGGCAGCGAAACAACAATCCCTGGCCTAATGGCGATTGGCGAAGCGGCGTGCGTATCGGTCCATGGTGCAAACCGATTAGGCTCTAATTCACTCTTGGACCTGGTTGTGTTTGGTCGTGCGGCTAGCCAGCAATGTGCCGAAGTGGTCGATGCCAAAGCGGCGCATAAACGGTTACCCGAGAACGCAGGTGAGGCCACACTGGAACGGTTCGATAAACTGCGACATGCGAAAGGAAGCGTGTCTACAGCAGCACTTCGTTTAGAAATGCAGCGTGTCATGCAGAGTAATTGTGCCGTATTTCGTACAGGCGAAGTATTACAAGAGGGTGTAGACCTCATGAAAGAAGCCTGGGCCAAACGCGAAGACATTGGTGTTAACGATCGCTCTATGATTTGGAATTCTGATTTGGTGGAAACGCTTGAAATGGAGAATTTACTCAGTCAGGCGATGGTCCAAGTGGTGAGTGCCAATGAGCGGAAAGAAAGCCGCGGAGCGCACGCTCGTGAAGATTTTCCCGATCGTGATGATGATGAATGGATGAAACACACTTTGGCTTGGTGCGACGAAAATGGAAACGTTGAATTGAAATACCGGCCGGTGGTTATGAAAACTATGACCAATGAAGTTGGGGTTTTCCCGCCGAAAGCCCGCGTTTACTAAGATTTTTTAGGAAAGGGGCGAGCGATGGCTCAATTTACCTTACCCGCAAATTCCAAAGTTGTTAAAGGGAAAAACTGGTCGGCGCCTGATGGTGCAAAGAATTTAAAAACCTTTAAAATCTACCGTTGGGGCGGAGATGAAGGAGAAAACCCAAGGGTCGATTCCTATGAAATTGATTTAGATACATGCGGTCCAATGGTGTTGGACGCCTTAATCAAAATCAAGAACGAGGTCGATTCTACTGTAACTTTTCGTCGCTCTTGCCGCGAAGGCGTGTGTGGGTCTTGCGCCATGAACATTGATGGCACTAATACACTGGCTTGCACAAAGTATATTTCCGAAGTCCGCGGAGATGTAAAAGTTTACCCACTACCGCACATGCCGGTGGTGAAGGACCTGGTGCCTGATTTGAGTACCGTTTACGCGCAACTTTCGTCAATTGAGCCTTGGATGAAGACTCAGTCGCCGGCACCTGCACGCGAGCGCCTGCAATCGCCCGAGGAACGCAAAAAGCTCGATGGTCTTTACGAATGCATACTTTGTTTCTGCTGCTCTACGTCGTGTCCGTCTTATTGGTGGAATGGCAATAGGTATTTAGGGCCGGCAATTTTATTGCAAGCCTATCGTTGGCTTGCCGACAGCCGCGATGAAGATACAGGAGATCGGCTTGACCAACTTGAAGATCCGTTTCGCCTCTATCGATGCCATACGATCATGAATTGCACCAAGACTTGCCCAAAGGGCCTAAACCCTGCTGAGGCAATTGGCGAAATTAAGAAAATGATGTTAGCTCGGCAATAGCTGTCTAATTTTTAGGCCTTGATTAATGATAGAGTTCAGGCAAATCGCGCCCCTTCTTTCCGTGGGTTTGTTCCTATTTTTGGTGACCGCCAATGATGCTCTGGCGGCGAGTGATTTTGCCGTCGGTAAAAAAGCCAGAGATGGCCAGGATTATTTAAGTGCGGTAAGGGCCTTCCGTGCAGGTATCGCGAAGGGCGATAAACAGTCTGCTAATGCTTTGGGTGAAATGTATATTTTGGGACTGGGTGTTGACAAAGATCCCGTCACCGCGTGCCAGCTTTTCTTGAAGGGAGCAAAGCGGGGGGATGTTCTTGCTCAGCATAATTACGGTATCTGTGCTGCCAAAGGTAAAGGTGGAAAACCAAATCCGGCAGAAGCGGTGAAGTGGCTTAATGAGGCTATGAAAAGCGGTCATAAGCCGGCACTTTGTGCGTTAGGTCAACTTTATGTTGCCGGTGGCGCGGTTAAGAAGGACCCCAAACTTGGTTTTGACTTGTGCTTGAAAGGTGCCCTAGCTGGAGAAGCCAAGGCTGCAGCGCGTGTTGGTGAACTCTATTTTGCTGGGGTCGGCACGGTGAAAAACATGAAAGAGGCATATAAGTGGCTGAAAAAGGCTGGTGATAAGCAGGAGCCATCTGCCGCCTATAACCTTGGCTTAATGCATCTAAATGGTGATGGCGTGGCAAAAAGCGTGGACAAGGCGCGACGATGGCTTACGGTTTCCGCTCTCCAGCGACACAGAATTGCGTTTGAACCGGTGGCTAGGTTGTACCGGAATAGGGTAATTGAACTGTTGAAGAACGAGCAGATTGATGTGCGCATGACGCGCTGGGCAATTTTTTTTCTCAACTTAGCACGTAGCATTCAAACATCGCCTAAACAACGCTCAAACTATGCCACGTTGATCGATCAATTTTCCGAATTATCACCGAAAGCGCGGCGCTTGGCAGATCAAGACCTTTCAAAATGGAACGCCAGTAAGCCTTAAATCGAGCATTCTCGGACCAACTTCGTTTTGGCATCCTCTTGGTAAAGGCTAGATTCAAGTAATATATATTCCGCCTAAATTCTTAGAGGAAGATCGTGCCACGCTTTATGAAATTATTGACCAGTATCGTTTTGGTTTGCTTGTGGCCGAAACCGATGATGGGCCGATGGGAACACATTTGCCGTTCCAATTAGATGGTGATGTCCTGGTTTCTCAAATGGCACGTGCTAATGCCCATTGGGAATGCTTTGCATCAGGCAAAGAAGTCTTAGCGATCTTTTAAGGGCCGCCTTGTTGCGTTTGCCGCGCTGGTATGAGAGTGCTCCGGCGGTTCCTACCTGGAATTACGTCGCTGTCCACGTATATGGAATTCCGGAAATCATCGGTGATGTTGATGCTATTAAAGATGGTCAAGCTTGCCTAGTTGATCGTTTAGAAAAAGGAAAATGGCGTCTTGAAGACCAGCCTGATAGCTACCTTGCTGCTATGTCGTAAAACATTTTTGGTTTACGTGTTCCGATCGACCGGATAGAAGGCAAATTCAAACTCAGTCAGAATAAGACTGTTGAGGATCGCCGCCGTGTGATTTTAGAACTGGAGCAAAGTGATGATCCGTTGGCTCGTGATGTCGTGGCGCTGATGGTTAAGCGGGAAAGTTAAAAAATTTCTTTTTTGTCTTTTGCAATGAGTAGCATTTCGTTGCTGCACTTTATCAGTCGTTAATGCTCCCAGTCTTTCCGCTAGGTTGAGGAAGCGATTCCGTTCGACTTTACCGACCAGCTCTTCCGTCACTTTAGCAAACTTATTAATTTATTGATCACGGTCAAAAATATTTCTACTTCGTGCGACTGCAAGTCGTTAGTCTATTGAATTTTAAGCAGGTTGCCACAGTGCGCTATCCGGGCGCGTGGTTTACATCCTTTATGATGCTGCCTAATGTCATGGTACTAACTCAGGAGACCTCGCCATTTTACCGGCACTTAATGGACTGAAGGTATTAGATTTATCGACGCGCTTTGCTGCGGCATGGTGCGCACGAATGCTGGCGGACTTTGGTGCGGATGTGGCGGTTCGAGATCCGCATCCACTGCGCGGATGCGGTCCGTTCGACAGCTCAGGCATATCCATCCCTGCAGCTGTTGTTTTGGCAAACAAGCGCTCTTTAAAGTTGGATATTGATAACAAAGCCTGGAAGCAATTAGTTGGTTCGGCAGATATTGTTGTTGATGATGCCCGCCCCCGCAGCAGCGACCGCGAGTGGATTGATGCTTTGCTGATGGACAACAAATACGTTCTCCATGTTGTAATTACCGCGCACGGCTTAACTGGTGCACGGGCCGAATGGCCAGGAAACGATTTGTCAGCGAGTGCGCGAACCGGATGGGCCTCGGTTAATGGTTTACAAGGACGTAGGCCACTCAAACAAAGTGGTTACCAGGCTTCTTACCAAGCTGGAACATTGGCATTTGCGACAGTGGTTTCCGCGCTTATTCATCGTACACATGGTGGGCCCGGTCAGTTAATCGACGTAGCCCTGGATGATGTGTCTCTGATGAGCTTTGCGCCCGGGATTTTGCGGTCCCTATATAACGGCGCGCCGGTAAAGCGCCGTGCTCATAGAGATGTGACCACTGGTCCGGTGCCGGTCAAGGATGGACACTTCGCACTTACCATTACGCGCCCCCATTTTTGGCAAGGGGCCGCAAAGCTATTGAAGCTTGACGATTTGGCAAATGACGAACGCTTGCAAGCGACTGCTAGCCGAAACGCGCATAAAGATTTGTTTGTCGAACGGATGCAAGCAGCAATGGCCAAATGGAGAAAGGGGGACTTATTCCATTCTTTATCGAAAATACCTGTAGTGGCGGGGCCGGTCTTTACGATGCGAGAGCTGGCTGACAATGAACATCTAAATGCACGGGGTTTTTTTGTGGATGTGGAAGGAGTCAGCTATGCTGGTGCACCTTTTTTGATGTCCGAAACACCTTTCTCACTTTTGAAGCAAGCTCCTAGCCCCGGGGCGGATACCAAACAATTAGTTGATGAATGGGCCAAGGTATCCAGTGCTGTATCGGAGGTAAGCAGTGCGGCGGGCGCAGACGGCCCACTTACAGGTTATCGTGGAGTAGTTCTGACACAGGCTTGGTCTGGCTCATACGCAACTCAACTGATGGCGCTTTTAGGTGCCGAGGTAATTCAGGTTGAAGCGCGGTCACGCTACGATTCGTGGCGCGGTGGCGGTTATGCGGCACCCCTTGCAGTCGGTTTTGCTGATCGCCCGTCCGCAAAAAATAGTTGGAACTGCGATTGCCGGTTCAACTCCGTAAATCTCAACAAACAATCGGTGACGTTGGAGCTAGATACGGATGAAGGACGATCTATTTTTAAACGCTTAGTTGCTAAGGCCGACTTTGTAGCGGAGAATTTTTCACCCCGTGTAATGGGAAAACTCGGGCTTAACTACGAGACGCTTAAAACGATCAAACGGGACATCATCTACTGCTCGATTTCCGGCTATGGCCATTCTGGGCCATGGTCGCCTTTACCTGCGATCGGGGGTACGATTGAGCCAACATCCGGCATGTCCGGTTTGCTCGGCTATGAGGATGGTGTTCCATTGAACTCTGGGCAAATGTATCCGGATGCGGTCGCCGGACTTTTTGGATTTGCCGGGCTTGCTCTGGCGATTTTCCATCGCGAGCGAACCGGCCACGGACAGCGAATTGATTTGTCCATGCAGGAAGCAAATTTGAGTTTTGTGAGTGACCGCTGGCTTGAGTATGAAATGACGGGGGCCGTTCCCAATCCTCTCGGTAATCGTCACGCGCACTTCGCACCACACGGCATCTTCCAGACTGCTGGCGATGATCAATGGGTCGCCATTGCGGCGGAAACAGAAATCCAATGGCATACGATATGTACCATCGCTGAACGACCCGAGTGGGTGGGGAAATTCGGAGATTGTGCTGCGCGGAAAGCAAATGAAGACGCCCTCGATAGAGAAATTTCCGAATGGACTGTGACTCAAGATCGAGACGTTTTGAGCGAACGTTTATCTCGCGCAGGTGTGATCGCAGCGCCGGTATTGAACGGTTTAGAGGTGGCGGCAGAATCTGTTTTTAGGGAGCGCACAGCCATTGCCGTGACGGAGCATCCGGAAGCCGGCGCATGGCCGCAGCCTGCCATGCCGTTTCATCTATCTGCGACGCCGGGACGAATTAGAAACGCCGCGCCGTGCAAGGGCGCGCATTCGGCGGAGGTTTTGGAACGACTGCTCCGCTTGAACCGGGCACAATACGAAGCATTGGAGGCGGCTGGTATCACCGGCGTTACGCCGCCCAAAGGAAAGGTAGGATGAGATGGCTTACAAACATATAACCTATGAGGTAACGGATAGAGTGGCACGAATCACGAAAAACCGTCCGAAGCTTGGTAACGCACAAAGTACGATCATGCTCGAAGAGCTGGACGATGCGTTTAAAGAAGCAGGGTTCGACCCCGAGGTGCGCGTGATTACGTTGTTTGGGGCGGGAAAACATTTCTGCACAGGTCATGATTTGGGTACACCAGAAGAAGTGGAGTATCGCGATACTGAATACCTCATTCAAGAAGGTGTCAGAGGGCGGTTCAATCATACCCGCGAACAATTCGTCGATAAAACGCTGCGCTGGCGCGAGGTGCAGAAACCGACCATTGCTGCTGTGCAGGGCTACTGTATTTTTGGCGGTTGGATGGTGGCATCCGCCATGGACCTAATGTTTGTCGCTGAAGATGCCATGTTCCTCGGGGGCGGGTTCCAGTATTTCAGTCCACCTTGGGATATTCATCCGCGCAAAGTGAAGGAGATTTTATTTGAGGGACGAATTATCGATGCAGAAGAGGCACTTGAGTATGGTCTCGTTAACCGAGTGGTCCCGCGTGAACGATTAGAAGAAGAAGTAATAGACTATGCTGCAGAGGTTGCCCTAAACGATCCTTTCCAAATGCGTATGACCAAAGCTATGGTAAATGGGTGCCAGGATGCGCAGGGGTTTCATCAGCACATCAACGCAGCACACGCTTTGTTTCTCTTGCGGTCACAAGGAGAGAAAGATCCGGCTTACGGACTCGACTTTCCTGTTGGAAAAAGGCGGCCTATGGTGCAGCGCGCACTGGAGATTTATGAAAAACGAAAAGGAGGTCGCGGATAGGCTTTATATCTCCGCGCGGTCAGTCAATCGGTCTAGAGATTAAAAACGCGTGACACATAAAGACAAAAAAATCGCCGTCCTTGGCACCGGCTCTATTGGTAGTTGCGTCGGCGCAGATCTAGCAGATGCTGAACTTGACGTCGTGTTAATCGATCAATGGTCCGCTCATATTGAAGAGATCAAGGCTAATGGCCTTTGTATCCGGCTCCCCAATGAAGAATTGAAGGTGACTCCAATCGCCTGGCATCTGGCGGAACTTGCGGAACATGTTCCTGCCTTTGACGTCGTTTTTTTGACGGCTAAATCTTACGACACCGCATGGCTCACACAATTAATCGAGCCTTATTTGAGCGAGACGGGCATAATGGTAGGGCTGCAAAATGGCATGAACGATGACACGATTTCGGGAATCGTTGGGGTTGAGCGCACAATTGGCGCTGTTGTGGAATTGTCCGCTGAAATGTTTACGCCTGGATTGGTTCAGCGCGACACGACCCGGACTCTTACCTGGTTCGGGCTTGGCGAACTTGACGGAACGATCACCCCACGCCTCCAAGGGATTCAGGAAATTTTGGAGCATGTTGGTAGAGTGGATTTGACCGGGAATATCGAAGGGGCGAAATGGACTAAGTTAGTTGCGAATTCTATGGTCATGGGAATGGTTGGGTTTCTGGGGCTTAAAACGTGGGAGGCGGCAAAATTACCGGGCATGACGGAACTCGCAGTCCGCGCGGGCCGTGAATGTGTCACCGTTGGCCAAGCGCTCGGTTATAAAATGGAACCTGTTTTTGGGATGAGCTCAGAGGAGTTTGCCGGTGCGACCGATGAAGTCTTACTGAATTCCATGGAGACATTGCTCGGTCACATTGGAAAAAATGCGACGACCGCTTCGATCCACGATCACCGCAAAGGCCGTAAAAGCGAAATGTCGCATATCACAGGTGTGGTGGTCCTAAAAGGAAAAGAACTTGGCATTTCAACTCCGGTGAACGCCGCTACGACGGAAATTGACAGGCGTATTAATGAGGGCGAATTGGAAATGGATGTGTCTAATTTTGGACTTTTAAAGGCAATGTTGGATTCGGTGCCAAACTAAGGATGATCAAAAGAGATTCGGGGGGCCTGACACACGATGTTTAACCCGCTAGATTTTGTTCGTACGTGCAGGAGGTTTATATGCTTACGACGGATTCTGGATTTACGATCAACACACTGGGAGTAAAAGTCGGTGCGGAAATTATTGGCGCTGATTTGAGAAAACATTTGAGCGCTGCGGCATTCGCGGAAATAGAGGATACTTTCTATCGTTATTCTGTGGTGGTCATCCGCGACCAAGAGCTTACAACGAGAGAGCTCGTTGAATTCTCCCGTCGATTTGGCACGCTTCAGATCAATGTACGCTCTAAAACCAAAACTAAAGATGCCGATATTCGGATCATGCCGGACGAGCAGGAAGCCATCTATATTTCTAATGTAAAAAAAGACGGTAAATTTATGGGGTCGACGGATGCGGGGCGGTATTGGCATTCCGATCTTTGCTACGAACAAATACCCAGTAAAATGACCCTATTGCATGCAATAGAGATTCCGGAAAAAGACGGCGTGGTCTATGGGGCAACGAAGTTTGCCGACGTGGCTGCTGCCTATGACGCTCTGTCCGGAACTATGAAAAACCGGCTGGAAGGTTTGGTTGCGGCGAACAGTTTCCGGCATATGTGGCAACGTAAAGCGGATGATTTTGGCACACGAATGAAATTAGGCGATGAAGAACTTGCAAAGCTTCCTGAAGATGCCATCCATCCGGTGGTGCGTGTTCACCCGGTCACTGGCCAGAAATGCATTTATATTTGTGACGGTTATACCAATAGAATACTCGGCATGCCGGAGGATGAGAGCGATCAACTGTTGTCGGAATTGTTTGCGCATATGACAAAAAGGGAATTCCGTTACCAGCATGAGTGGAGCCTCAACGACCTGCTCATGTGGGATAACTGCGCTGTTCAGCATAAGGCTAATTTCGACTATGATCCGTCTCTTCGTCGATTGATGCAACGCTGTACGGTAATGGGCGACGCGATTACCTGACGTTCGATCTTTGAGGTATCAGATTGCTAAGGACACTATTAGATGGGCCTGTCCGTCACGCAGAACGCTGCCAGCTTTGTTTAAATTGGGCAGACGATTAACAACTTCGAGGAATTTTCTATGAATAAACCCCGCTTTGTCGAAACCGTTGCTATGCCAACGGCTAAATTCGCTCATGCTGTGGAGGTGCTGCCGAGTGCTCGGTTACTGTTCACATCTGGGCTTACCGGGGTCACGATTGATGGGAAGCTCAAAGAGGGCTGCGAAGCCCAAGCTATACAAGCATAGGAAAATCTACTGGAGGTTTTGCGGGATGCTAATATGAGCGCTGAAGATATAGTCCGTATTACAACTTACTGCATAAATGCCGAGGATAATGCAGTCGCGCGCCAAGTGCGCGAGGACACCATTCCTGGATATGATAAGGCATCCACTTTTTTGGTGGTTGCTGCTTTGGCGTCGCCAGATTGTTTGTTTGAGATTGAGGCCGTTGCAGCCAAGGTGGATTCGTAAAAACCGTTAGCTTAACCTCTCGAGTTCATCGCTGTTTTGTGATTTCGTTTTTAGATCATAAACCTATAATTGCATACGGAGCCGTCATGTCCCGCCTCGCACCCATTCACCCAAAAGATTTAGATGAAGCACAGCTTGAGTATTACCGATCGATTTGTAGTCGTCCTACCTTCAAAGGTATTGCCGACGACACGCCGTTGGTAGGACCTTTCCTGGCTTGGCAGCGAAGTGTCGAATATGGCCAAAGGATGAACGCAAATTCGCGTTATTTGCGCTACGATGGATTATTGGAATCTCGATTGGTTGAACTGGCAACAATTGTAGTTTGTCGTATTTGGAATGCGGATTTTGCTTTTAATTCGCATGCACGCGGTGCTGTGCGCGAAGGTGTTAGCAAAAAGGTTGTCGAGGCAATTCGTTGCGGTAAGCGGCCTATCTTTAAGAAAGCTGATGAAGAGATTGTCTACAATTTTTCTTTTCAGCTGACCGAGAACAAATCAGTCGAGGATGTCGCCTACAATGCCGCGGTCGATCTTTTAGGTGAGGCGGCGCTGGTGGAATTGGTGGGGCTTTGTGGCCATTATGTCACCGCATGCATGACTATAAATGCCTTCCAAATTCCACTGCGCCCGGGTGATGAGCCGCTCACCAGTTAAAAATTCAGCCCGCAATTATCAATTATGCTTTGGCTCGCCGAGTTCGGTTGTTGTTCTAAGGAAAGACTGTAGATTTATTGAGCGATGAAAGCTTGCAAGTTTGGACAGCAGTGTTAGAACGGATAATCGTTTGAGCACACGCAGTTATGTTCATCCCAATAAGGCCAGAGGTAATCAACGCCGTGTCTGAAAGGTTCTATAACTGGCATCCGGTGGAGAAATCTGCGGTCCCCCTTTCACAGGATTATTGACCACGTGATATGAGTATCTGCGGCAATCATGAACTCAAGAATTCTCATATCTGCTGAATTGTCGTCGCGCGTGCGCCGACATTGGGAAATAAGTACTTTCCATTTCAGAGCCTCTTAGGTCTCGAGAAGCTGTTCGAGTGCTCTCTTAGCTTCGTCGGGTTTGTTGATTACGAGTTGTTTGTCGGCTTCGCGCTTTCGAAGCCTAAAAGCATATGGTTCTGGCTGCAGGGCAAAATAGTTATCAACGCCCAATGTTTTGGCCGCGTGTATCGGCCAATCCCCGTGATACATAAGTTCACGGGACATACCGATAAGATCTGCCTTATTTTCGCGCAAAATGGCTTCGGCTTGCTTGGCCTCGGTGATTAACCCTACCACCATTACCAACGCACTTATTTTGCGCTTGAAGCGTTCCGTGAAGTTCACATGGTATCCTTCTACCCTTGGTACGTGGGGCAAGGAGCTATTGCCAAATATACCGCCTGAGGAGATATCGATAATATCCACGCCACGCTCTTCTAACGCTTTGGCGAATTTTAGAGAATCCGAGAGTCCCCATTGTCCCCCTTCACCATCCACAACGGAAATTCGATATGAAAGAGGCAGATTGTCAGGGAGCGCTTCTCTCGCCTCTTCGACCACTTCCAACGGGAAGCGCATCCGGCCTTCCATGTCGCCGCCATAGGCGTCGTTTCGAAGGTTGCTCAATGGCGATAGGAATTGATGCAGCAAATAGCCATGAGCTCCGTGCAGCTCGACCATCTCAAAGCCCGCATCCACAGACCGAAGGACCGCTTCACGAAAAGAGGCCTTAACCACAGCAATATCGCCATAATCCATTTCCTTCGGTTGGAAGTGCCGTTTCACGTGGTCAACTGCACTCGGTGCGAGCCCTCGCCAGGGCGCCATGCCTTTTTCGGTATCTTGATCGGTGAGTGGTGCGAAGTTTTCCATAGCACCTCGGCAGGAGGCTTTACGCCCAGTATGACCCAGCTGGATAGCTGGGACGGTATCAAGCGACTTTAAAAAATCGGTTATGCGTCGGTAGCCTGCTATGTGCTTGTCAGCCCAAATACCGGCACATTCGTATGATTTGCGACCGCGCTCTTCGACGGCTGTTTCTTCGCCATATATGATGCCTGCACCACCGAAAGCATAGCGCCCCAAATGCACTAAATTCCAATCATTCGGCATGCCGTCTTCGGAAACATATTGACACATGGGTGAGACAACGATGCGGTTTTTAGCTGTTACACCACGAATAGTCATGGGTGTGAAAAGAAGTGGGCTGACTTTTACATCACTTTGTTGCTGTACGTTTGTCATATAATCTCTTCCTCTCGTAATGCTGCTAGATTAGGTTGCGTCGCATTAAGGCAATATGAGCAGGTGTCAACATGGTTACGTGGTTAAGGTTTCAGCATAGTGGTGAATCATGCTTTGGAAAACTAGACGGCGACAGTATTGCAGTTTGCAACGGAAATATGTTTGTTGATCCTGCAGAGACGGGCGAAAGCTTAGCGTTTGCCGATGTTAAAATCGATATCCCGTGTTGGCCGAGCAAAATTATTGCACTTTGGAATAATTCGCGCTCTGCGGCGGAAAAGCAGGGACTGGATATGCCTGCGGAGCCATTATTTTTCATCAAAGCTTCGAACACCTGCTTGCCAAGTGGCGGTGTTATTAGAAAGCCTGCTTCCTATGACGGGCGGGTAATTTATGAAGCAGAACTGGGCGTTGTTGTCGGCCAGGAATGCACCAAGTTGACTTTGGCAGATGCTGAGGCTGCAATTTTTGGATACACTTGTGTCAATGATGTAACCGCATTGCAGATTCTAAAAGAGGACGAAAGCTTCGCTCAGTGGGCACGCGCTAAGGGTTTTGACACCTTCGGGCCCATCGGTCCGGTTATTGCCGCAGATGTTGATATTTCTAATTCTATGATTCGCGCTGAGCTAAATGGTCGCGAACGGCAGAATTATTCGGTCAGTGATCTTTTTATGGGGCCGGCAGAGTTGTTGAGCCGGATATCGCACTTTATGACACTCTATCCCGGCGATATTATTTCTTGCGGCACAGGGCCTGGCGCGTTGCCAATGCAGCCCGGCGCAAAAATTGATGTGATCATTGATGGCATTGGTACATTATCTAATACCTACGAAACTTAGAGGATTGTAGGCTCGGTTCTGAAATTCTTTCTCCAGGCTCTTTTTTGGTTGAGGGCACTCTCAGTAAGCGACCTAAATTTAATTAGCTGTTAGCACTTTTCCTTCATGCCAGACCTCCTAACGCCTGAAATCAAATCAAAAGGCCCGCTCTTTATTTATAGAGCGCGAGAAGCTTCTGGTGCATTGCGGAAAGATGCTATTCAGGAGGCAGCTGTAGAAAAACTTCAGACACTGTATCACGCTCTGCAAGGTTATGATTCACAGTCGGGCATGAAAGGTTGGAAGGCGCGGTTAGGCCTTGCTCGACGGACGATATCACCGCCTAAAGGGCTTTATATTTATGGTCCGGTGGGGCGCGGTAAATCTATGCTGATGGATTTGTTTTTTGATAGCGTGCCAATTAAAAAGAAGCGCCGTATTCATTTCCACGAATTCATGATCGAGGTGCATGATGCGGCCCACGTTTGGCGTAATGATAAGAATAGAAAGAGCGACAAAGACCCATTGCCACAAATAGCAGAAGGCATTGCCGCGAAGGCATCTCTTCTTTGCTTCGATGAATTTCATGTCACCAACATAGCCGATGCGATGATCTTAGGACGGCTATTTACCGGCCTATTTGACCTCGGGGTCGTGGTTGTGACTACGTCGAACTTTGAACCAGGTAATCTCTACAAAGGTGGGCTGCAGCGCGAGCGTTTCTTGCCTTTTATCGATCTATTGAAAGAAAAACTCGATCTTTTCGAGTTAGCATCGCCAATCGATTACCGGCTTGCGCGATTGAAACAGATGCAAGTGTTTCATGCCCCCTTGGGTATTGCCTCGACGAAAGCGCTGGAGAAAGCCTATGAGGATCTAACGGAAGGGGCTGCAAGTGAGCCGGATGCAGTTTGCGTTAAAGGACGCAGAATTTCTGTTTGTCGGGCAGCGCGGGGTGTTGCTTGGTTCACATTTGCAGAATTGTGCACTGAAGCGCTCGGTGCAGAAGATTATATCGCCATAGGCAAGCGTTACCACACATTGATCTTGGACCAAGTGCCCAAATTAAATGAAGAACGGCGCAATGAAGCGAAGCGTTTTGTGACTTTGGTTGATGCCTTATACGAACTCAAAGTTAATCTTGTGATGGCGGCACAGACATCGCCACATGAAATTTACCGCGGTTCAACCCATGATTTTGAATTTGAACGTACCATCAGTCGTTTGATGGAGATGCAGTCCGATGACTATATTGACGCGAAACACAGTGGGTCGAAACCCTAAACTTGCCCTCGCCCGTCAAAAACTGTAGGAAATCGGCACTCACAGCTTAACACATCCGCCATTGGTACCTGAATTTGGCTGGCGGCATTGAAACGGGGATATTATGGCACGGAATAAAATTGCATTAGTTGGCGCAGGACAAATTGGCGGAACATTAGCGTTGCTTGCCGGGTTAAAAAATTTGGGTGATGTAGTGTTATTCGATATCGCTAAAGGCATGCCACAAGGTAAGGCTCTGGATATTGCGCAGGCCTCTACGATTGAGGGCTTTGATGCAAATATCACAGGTGCTAACAGCTATTCTGCCTTGAAGGGTGCGGATGTAGTGATTGTCACCGCCGGCGTGCCGCGCAAGCCGGGGATGAGCCGAGATGATTTATTAGGCATCAATACTTCGGTGATGCAATCCGTTGGCGAGGGTATAAAAAAATATTGCCCGAAAGCTTTCGTAATTTGCATTACTAACCCGCTGGACGTCATGGTCCACCAGCTTCGCAAGGCTTGTGGTCTGCCCTATAATAAAGTCGTTGGCATGGCTGGCGTTCTAGACTCAGCGCGGTTCCGGCTTTTCCTAGCTCAAGAGTTCGGTGTTTCAGTGGAAGATGTTTCTGCATTTGTCTTGGGCGGTCATGGCGATACGATGGTGCCGTTAGTGCGCTATTCCACGGTGGCGGGAATCCCGGTTCCGGACCTCATCAAGATGGGTTGGACCACGCAGAAGAAAATTGATGCAATTGTTGAACGTACCGCTAATGGTGGCGGCGAGATTGTTAATTTGCTTGGTAACGGGTCGGCGTTTTATGCGCCGGCATCGTCGGCTATTTCTATGGCGGAGTCCTATTTGCTGGACAAAAAGCGTGTTGTGCCGGCAGCGGCGTATGTAAAGGGGTCTTATGGCCTAAAAGGTTTATATGTCGGCGTTCCTGTGGTGATCGGTGCCAAGGGTGTGGAGCGGATTGTTGAAATTAAGCTTAACCCTGATGAGAAGAAAAAATTTCGACACTCCGTCAATGCTGTTAAGGGTCTCATTAAGGTTGTTGAGCGAATTGAAAATAAGGCAAGAGCAGCGGTCTCAAAAAGTAGACCGAAGAGGGTGGTGTCTAAGAAGAAAGTGCTTAAAAAGAAAAAGAAATAGCTCCGAAACGAATTTTTAAATAGAAAAATTTTCATCGAATTGCAGAATTCTATGCGCACTTGGTGCAGCTGAGTTCTAGTTGCACCGACTCGCCACAATGTTAAAGTAATCAGCGTTCTGATACGGGAAACGGGCTTTAGTGTAATGCCTTCGGGCGAAAGGAATCCTGGGGCGATCGCAAAATCTGGCTCGTATTCTAAAACCACGCTAGTGGTGTTGAGTTTGTAATTCGTTAGTTTGTAATACCAATAATAAGAGAGTGGGACTTTATGAACATTCACGAGTATCAGGCTAAAGGCCTTTTACAAAAATTCGGCGTTCCAGTGCCAAAAGGCGAGCCGGCATTTGGCGTTGGTGAGGTTAGTAAAATTACCGATGAATTGGGCGGCCCGGTTTGGGTCGTAAAATCACAAATTCATGCGGGTGGTCGCGGCGCGGGGCATTTCAAGGAAGACCCTGACGGTGGCGGTGGTGTGCGCCTAGCGAAATCAAAAGAGGAAGTTTCCGCTTACGCGAGCGCAATGCTCGGCAACACACTGGTGACCAAACAAACTGGCGCGGACGGGAAGGAGGTTCGTCGCATTTACATAGAAGAAGGTTGCGATATTGACCGAGAACTCTATCTAGCCATGTTGATAGACCGCGCAACGAGCAAGGTTACTGTAGTTGCGTCTACTGAGGGCGGCATGGAAATTGAGGAAGTCGCCGAAAACACACCGGAAAAAATAACTCGCGTTGCCATCGATCCGGTGATTGGGATGTCTCCTTTTTATGCACGTCAAGTCGCATTTAGACTTTGTTTAGAAGGCAAAGCGGCTTCGCGCGCCGTTCAAGTATTAATGGCACTTTATAGAGCCTTTACGGAATTAGACGCGACGCTTATTGAAGTGAACCCACTGGTCGTGACTGGTTTGGGTGATGTCATTGCATTAGATGCTAAAATGAACTTTGATGATAATGCCTTGTTCCGACATCCTGATATTGAAGAATTACGGGACGAATCAGAAGAGGATCCCGCGGAAATAGAGGCGGCAAAATTTGACCTCAATTATGTCAAACTCGATGGTGCCATTGGCTGTATGGTCAATGGTGCCGGACTCGCGATGGCGACAATGGACATTATTAAGCTCTACGGCGAAGAGCCGGCAAATTTCTTGGATGTGGGCGGCAGCGCCACAGCGGAAAAAGTAACTGCGGCCTTCAAGATTATCCTGTCGGACTCTAATGTGCAGGGTATTTTAGTGAATATATTTGGCGGCATAATGCGTTGTGATATTATTGCTGAAGGTGTTGTGCGGGCTGCTAAAGAAGTCAATCTTTCAGTGCCCCTAGTGGTTCGGCTGGAGGGCACAAATGTTGATAAAGGCAAACAAATTCTGGCTGATTCCGGTCTTCCCATTATTTCGGGTGATGATTTAGGTGACGCGGCGAAGAAAATCGTCGATTCCGTGAGGGAGGCAAGATAATGGCAGTATTGGTAAATAAAAACACTAAGCTGATTTGCCAAGGTATCACTGGATTGCAGGGTAATTTCCATTCTGAGCAAGCGATTGCTTATGGTACGCAAATGGTTGGCGGAGTGACACCGGGCAAAGGCGGCACCACGCATTTGGATTTGCCAGTGTACGATACAGTCAAAGAAGCGGTGGAACAGACGGGCGCCAATGCGTCGGTGATTTATGTGCCGCCACCTTTTGCAGCAGATGCCATTTTGGAAGGCATCGATGCGGAATTGCCTTTGGTGGTCTGCATTACAGAAGGCATTCCTGTTATTGATATGGTCGCCGTCAAGGAAGCCCTTAAAAATAGTAATACTCGCCTGATCGGGCCGAATTGCCCCGGAGTGATCACGCCAGATGAGTGCAAGATCGGTATTATGCCTGGACACATTCATAAGCGCGGTAAGATCGGTATTGTATCTCGTTCCGGTACGCTTACATATGAAGCCGTGGCGCAAACCACGGTGACGGGTCTTGGTCAAACAAGTTGTATTGGAATTGGAGGGGACCCTGTGAATGGCACCAACTTCGTTGATTGCTTGGAGTGGTTCGTTGAAGATGATGAAACTGAAGGCATTATTATGATTGGTGAAATCGGTGGTGATGCGGAAGCCGACGGCGCAGCGTTTTTGAAAGCAACTGGGACGAAAAAACCGGTTACTGGATTTATTGCCGGCCGGACAGCGCCGCCGGGTCGTCGTATGGGCCATGCGGGTGCGGTTATTTCTGGTGGCAAAGATACGGCGGAACATAAAATCGAAGCTCTGAAGGCGGCTGGTATTCATGTGGCAGATAGTCCCTCGGAGCTCGGAAGTACAATGCTTAAGGCCATGGGCTAGTACCGCAGCGGGGTCTCCACAGTATATCATTGTTCTGACAATTTGAAGGGAGCGTGCTTCATGGCGCAATATTCCGGTGAAACCTCCTTTTTGTTCGGTGTGAACGAAACCTATATTGCTGAAATGTATGAAAAGTTTCTCCAAGACCCTGGGTTGGTGGATGGAAGCTGGGTGGAATATTTTAGCCTATTGGGTGATGACAGAAATTCCGTTTTAAGTGACCTGAGGGGCGCAAGTTGGGCTCCCCGAAAAACGTCAGTGTCCGTTGGTGACAGAAATCAACCCAACATATCGGATGCTATCCATCCGGTTCAAACTCGTCCGGATGTATATCCCTATCCTTCTGCGCCACAGCCTGCTGCAAACGCAGACCAAGTACGCCAGGCGACGCAAGATTCTATCCGCGCTCTTATGCTGATCAGGGCCTACCGGGTGCGCGGGCATTTGGAAGCTGATCTTGATCCATTACATTTGGCTAAGCCCGAACGGCACCCGGAACTTGACCCTGAGACATATGGTTTCAGCGAAGGCGATATGGACCGGCCAATTTTTATCAATTATGTGCTGGGTTTAGAGTCCGCGACTTTGCGCGAAATCGTAAAAATTCTTCGGGAGACCTATTGTGGCACAATCGGTGTTGAATACATGCACAAAATGGAACCGGACGAGAAAAACTGGATCCAGGAGCGCGTCGAAAGCATCCGCAATCGAGCTGAATTTACAAAACTAGGCAAGCGAACGATTCTGGAACGCCTAACCGAATCAGAATTATTCGAACAATACATTGACCGCAAACACAAAGGGGCCAAAAGGTTCGGTCTTGATGGCGGTGAGACGACTGTACCGGTACTTGAGCAAATACTAAAGCGCGGCGGTCAACTTGGCCTCGAAGAAATTATTATCGGCATGCCCCATCGTGGTCGACTTAACGTGCTCGCCAATGTGATGGGAAAACCATATCGGGCGATCTTTTCCGAATTTCAAGGCCAGTCAGCGAACCCAGAAGATATTCAAGGTTCTGGCGACGTAAAATACCATCTTGGCACGTCTACTGAGCGCGAGTTTGACGGCAATGTGGTTCGCCTATCGCTAAATCCAAACCCTAGCCATCTGGAAGCGGTCAACACTGTTGTATTGGGTCGCGTGCGGGCTAAACAGCTACAGCGCGGTGACGAAGAACGCGAGAAAGTTATGGCGCTATTGATGCATGGGGACGCGGCGTTTGCCGGGCAAGGGATTGTGCCAGAAACCTTTGCTTTGTCCGATCTTGACGGATATGAGACCGGCGGCACCATGCACCTAGTGGTCAATAATCAAATTGGTTTCACAACCATGCCGTCGTTTTCACGGTCATCGCCGTATTGTTCGGATATGGCTAAAGCGGTTGGGGCACCTATTTTTCACGTTAACGCGGATGATCCCGAGGCCAGCGTACACGTGGCTCGTATGGCAATTGAATATCGCCAGAAGTTTAAGAAAGATGTAGTCATTGATCTCATTTGTTATCGTCGTCACGGGCACAATGAAGGGGATGAGCCAGCTTTCACTCAGCCGCTTATGTATAAGAAAATCGATGAGCAGCCGACTACCCGTGAAATCTATGCCAAGAATTTGGAAGAGGAAGGAGTTATAGAACCAGGTGAGGCGGATAATATTGCTCAGACATTTGACAAAGAACTCGGTGCGGAATTTGAGGCGGCACAATCCTATAAGCCAAATAAGGCAAATTGGTTGGAAGGTCAGTGGTCCGGTCTGGCTGTGGCGACCGGCGATGAACGGCGAGGTAAAACGGACACTACTTTTGATTTATTACAAGAAGTTGGGTTTGCTATTTCCGAGGTGCCGTCGAGTGTAAATTTGCATTCGCGCATAGCACGGCAATTAAAAGCCAAGCGGAGGATGATTGAGACTGGTGAGGGTATCGATTGGGCTACCGCGGAAGCGTTAGCATTCGGCACCTTGTTATGTGAGTCGACGCCGGTCCGATTATCGGGGGAAGATTCTCAGCGTGGCACGTTCAGTCAGCGTCATTCGGTATTGATCGATCAGCAAAATGGGGGTCGTTATGTCCCGCTTAACAACATTCGGTTTGGGCAGGCGCCNTTCGAGGTTATNGACAGCCCGCTCTCGGAGTTCGGNGTGCTCGGTTTTGAGTATGGCTATAGCGTGTCCGAGCCCCACGCGCTGGTTGTNTGGGAGGCTCAGTTTGGNGACTTTGCAAATGGTGCACAAGTTATNATCGATCAATTTATNTCGTCCGGCGAATCAAAATGGCTTCGCATGAGCGGNNTNGTCTTATTGTTACCGCACGGCTATGAAGGCCAAGGACCGGAGCATTCGTCGGCTCGATTGGAGCGCTACTTGCAGCTATGCGGAGAGGACAACATTCAGGTGGCCAACTGTACCTACCCGGCTAATTATTTCCATATTTTGCGCCGTCAGATACGCCGCGAGTTTCGCAAGCCGCTCATCTTAATGACACCCAAGTCGCTACTCCGTCATAAGCGTTGTGTGTCGCCGTTAGGAGAGTTTGGTCCTGATTCGACCTTCCATAGAGTGTTATGGGATCATGCACAAAGGACCGGTGATATTAGGCCTGACAAGGATGTTAAGCGCGTGGTCTTGTGTTCCGGTAAAGTTTACTTCGATTTGTTAGAGGAGCGTGATAAGCGGGGCGCTATGGATACGTATCTTTTACGCCTGGAACAGTTATATCCGTTCCCAAGCCTAGCGTTGGGAAAAGAGCTGGAGCGTTTCAAGCATGCGGATATCGTATGGTGTCAGGAGGAGCCGAAGAATATGGGCGCGTGGTTTTTCGTGAATCCGTTGATTGAGCAAGTCATGCTTGATTTGCGCATGAGACAGATCCGGCCAGGGTATGCGGGCCGCACCTCTGCTGCTGCGCCGGCGACTGGGTTGTTGAAACGTCACTTAACGGAACAGGCCGCTTTGATTGATGCGGCATTGACCTATGAGCACGAATAAATGTTCGATAGTCGCATTGATTAGGAAAGAGACGGCAGGTAAATGAAAGTTGATATTGTAGTACCTACATTAGGTGAATCAGTGACGGAAGCCACTGTCGCTAAATGGCTTAAAAACGTTGGTGACTCCGTTGCTGCGGATGAGCCATTGGTAGAGCTTGAGACCGATAAAGTCTCTCTAGAAGTGCCCGCACCATCCGCCGGTAAGTTGAGTGAAATTTTGGCATCAGATGGGGCCGACGTACTGGTGGGCGCGGTGCTCGGTAATCTAGATGAGACGGCGGCGACCGCGGTTGAGCAATTGGAACCTGCGCAAAAAGAAGCGGGTTCCTCTGTGGTGTTCCCTGAACTAGCTCCTTCCCAGATACTCTCGCCCGCGGTTAGGAAGCTAGTTGATGAAAATGGTTTGGATTCAGCAAAAATTTTGGCGACGGGTGCTAAGGGCCAAATCACCAAGGGTGATGTCTTAGCATTTATGAAGAAGAGTTCTGATTCCAAACCGGCCTCTGCATCGCAGCCTTTGGCCAAAGCTGCAGCGAAGCAAGTTACTGTGGCACCAGATCTTGTTGGTGAACTGCCACCTCGGGCGGAAGATCCTCGTGGCGAGGAACGGGTACGCATGTCTCGACTGCGCCAAATTATTGCGCAGCGGCTGAAACAAGCTCAAAATACTGCGGCCATACTCACCACTTATAATGAATGCCGCATGGATACACTAATGGCACTCCGGTCCGAATATCGTGATGCGTTCGAAAAGAAGCATGGCGTCCGGCTAGGTTTTTTATCCTTTTTCGTAAAGGCTGCAATTATCGCACTAAAGGAAATTCCTGCTGTGAATGCTGAAATTTATGGTGATGAGGTGATTTATAAAAACTATTACGACGTTGGAGTTGCCGTTGGTACACCGCAAGGGCTTGTCGTGCCGGTTGTACGCGATGCGGATAAGATGAGTTTTGCGGAAATAGAGAATACCATCGCTGATTATGGCCGTCGTGCCCGCGATGGAAAATTGACAATCAATGAAATGACCGGTGGGACCTTCACAATTTCCAACGGCGGCGTGTATGGGTCTCTGATGTCTATGCCGATTTTGAATCCGCCGCAGTCGGGTATCCTCGGTATGCATACAATTCAGAAACGTCCAATCGCCGTTGATGGCAATGTTGAAATTGGCTCGATGATGTATCTAGCATTGAGTTACGACCATCGTATTGTTGATGGCCGTGAGGCTGTGACCTTCCTTGTGCGCATGAAAGAAGTCTTGGAGGATCCACAGCGCTTGTTGATCGACGTTTAAGGTGTTTGGCTAGGTTGATCGTAATCAAGTTACTATGAAAAATCACTCCCAAGGCTGTAATCGGCCGGTTTTGCTCGGTTTACGTCATGCTTTAGGTGTGCCAGGGATTGCGGTTTTTTCGTCGATGTTCGGATTTGGTGCTTTTGCCAAGGTGGCTGGTTTTGATTCTTCATTGGCAGTAATGAGTACGCTTACTGTGTGGGCTTTGCCTGGTCAGGTGGTTTTTGCGGAACTTTACCCCTCTGGCAGCCTTATTGTTGTGTTTCTCGGCGTATTATTTGCCAATGCCCGCTTTTTCCCACTGGCAGTGGCCACTATTCCAATGCTTGAAGGCTCTGCAAGGTTCCGCCCCATCCATTTTGTATATGCCCAATTAATGTCAGTTATTAGCTGGAGCCAATTGACGCGAATGGTTCCAACCCTACCATTACCGGAGCGTGTTCCCTATTTTTTGGGGTTTACTCTAACTGTGATCATAATTGCGGCTATCGCAACGGCTAGTGGGTTTTTTGTCTCCGGCATAGTGCCAGGTCATTTAAGTTTGGTTTTTCTAGTGATACCCGCGATTTATTTCATATTAATATCGGCTGGAGCAAAAGGGCGGCTTCCGGTTTTGTCTGTGCTTAACGGCGCGATTTTTGTGCCGGTTGTGGAGTTGGTACTCCCGAACTGGGGGCTTGTTCTGGGCGGAGTATTAGGGGGTAGTGCCGCTTTTGCCATCGACCATGTCATGAGACGGCATAATGACTGAAATTTCGCCGTGGGCTTTCTTACTGGTGTCGGTGTTAGCAACGACGCTGCCAAGAGCGCTGGGCGCTATGGCCGCTGGCAGGGTTGATCCTAATAGCCGGGTGTTTGAATTTGTGACTGCTATTGCCTATGCCATGGCTATGGGACTTGCGGCTCGTTTGTTATTGCTGCCGACAGGGCCGCTTGCGGGAACGCCTGTTGCCGATCGACTGGCCGCTGCGAGTGTGGCACTCGCTGTCTTCTTTATGATGCGCCAAAAGTTTCTATACGGATTTATCGCTGGCGCCACAATGTTTTGGGGCATCCAGGTCTGGCGCCTGGGCTATTTATCCTAGGTAGGTTTAACTCTTTGCTGAACAAAGAATTTTTGCGACCGATAATTGTTTCCGCAAAGCATCACCATGTTTCGGGTAAACTCGTTTACCCAAATGTTTTTGCGATATGCCCGCAGAAGGTGTGCCGTCGAGGTTGGTATTGGTTTTTGCAAGGGTTTGGTGAATAGTTTTGGGCGTACTTGTCAGAATACGGCCACGGCGTAAGTTTCCAGCCACAGTCACTCCGATTACCCTTCCCTGCCGGTCCAAAACCGGCCCGCCGCTCATGCCGCCTAGTTTTGTCAGGCTTGGCTGTTTATGCGTGACAGCCCAGGCAATTCCCGGTTCTATGAAACTACGCCCCCCTACCTTTCGCATCTTGGTACGTCTTATCAATGATGAGCGCACATCCCCCGGTTTCCCCATGGGATAACCAAAATGAAAACCTATTTGGCCAACGCGTAATTTTTCTTTTAAGGGCATGACCGCAAGGGCCGGGGGTCGGCTTTTCAGGTCACGCACCGAGCCGGTGCGTATTACGGCAAGATCGGCCTTGGCATGAATAGTAATGTCCTGAACCCAGAAACCTTTCTGCCTATTAGGATCCGTATAAATCGCAACCTGGCTGCAATAGTCTACGACATGTCTTGCTGTGAGCCATACACCGTCATTGCTGACTGGGAAAGCGGTGCCTACAGAGGTGCCGCCAGAGGACTCGGAGCGTACACTGATTTCAGGGTCATAGACTGAAATTCCTGCCAAGGTTTCGCCTTGCTCCTGTGCCGGGGCAAGAGTTTTTATTGTTGTTTGGGGACGTTCTATTTTTGTGATGCCGCGAGGTCGAACGGTTCCGTCTCGGTCAAACAAGAACCCGCCGGCACCCCAGACGAGTGCGGCCAATAGAAATCCCCATCCAGTAGGAAGCCGCATAATCGGATACTCAGCTAACCTGCAACGCTAGCAGCAGCAATGAGCCCAACTGCAACCTTAACTGCTGCGACGAGGACTGCAGGACCGGTCTCGTTGTCTTCAACGCGTTTCCCGAAGTCGCGGATTACGAAGTCCATCACGCGATAGGCGACTAAAATTAAGGTGAGCGTTACCAAGCCCCACAGTATGATATCCCATGTGTTGAGGCTGGTTTTTAGTGTGATGGCAAGAGGGATGGCGAAACCAATGACTGCGCCCGATAGGGTTATGGCGGCAGCCGTATTGCCGGCTTTGATCAAAGCTAACTCGTCATAGGGCGTAATCCAGGCATATACGATTAGCCCTGATACAAGCATGGCAAAGGTGACGCTGGAATGCAGGAGCAGAAAGGGTAATCCTGTTAGGAGACTGTTGAGAATGGCTTCCATGGCTAGTCCAATAAGTGAAAATTGTGCACCAATATATTAAAGTTTTGAAGGCGCGGTGCCCATAGATCAAATCGAGAAGCAAACATTTTATTTTGGAGGTGACAGAAACCGAGGCCGCCGATACCTTGCTTTAAACAATAGTAAATAACGCGATCCGCTCTAGCGGGGCAGCGGGAAAGGGAAAAATTATGGCGAAGAGTTATGATCTCGTTGTGATTGGTGGCGGTCCAGGTGGATATGTGGCGGCCATTCGAGCAGCACAACTGGGCCTTAAAACAGCTTGCGTGGAAAAGCGCGGAACCCTTGGTGGCACATGCCTCAATGTTGGCTGCATTCCGTCGAAGACGTTGTTGCAAAGCTCTGAAAAGTTTGCCGAGGCGCAGCATGCATTGAAGGAGCATGGCGTAGATGTCAAAGGTATCTCGCTAAACCTAGAGGCGATGATGGCCCGTAAGGACCGAATAGTCAGCGACTTAACCAAAGGAGTTGAATTTTTATTTAAGAAAAATAAGGTGGAATATATCGTTGGTCACGGCACATTGTCTGGCCCGAACAGCGTAACGGTCAGCCTAAATGAGGGCGGAAACCAGACGTTAGAGGCGAAGGCAATACTGTTGGCAACCGGATCTGAGAGCACCCCCCTGCCGGGAATAAAAGTAGATGAAAAACAGATTGTCACCTCCACCGGTGCGCTGACGCTGGGCAGGGTGCCGAATCATCTCGTTGTTATCGGTGCGGGTTATATTGGCCTCGAATTAGGCTCGGTCTGGCGGCGGCTAGGAGCTGAGGTAACGGTTGTGGAATTTCTTGACCGCATCACACCGGGTATGGATGGGGATGTGGCAAAAAACTTCACACGCATACTTAAGAAACAAGGTTTTAAATTTCGGCTCAGTACTAAAGTCACTAAAGTAAAAAAGAGCAAAGGCTCGGTAACGCTCTCTTTGGAGCCTTCTTCAGGCGGTGAAGAGGAAAGTTTGAAATGCAATACGGTGCTACTGTCCATTGGTCGCCGGCCTTATACGGATAAGCTTGGGCTCGATACAGTAGGGCTAAGTATTGATAAAAATGGCGTAGTACCGGTTAATAATCACTTTCAAACGGCGATCCCTAGCATTTATGCGATTGGCGATTGCATTCACGGTGCTATGCTGGCGCATAAAGCGGAGGAAGAAGGTGCCGCGTGCGCGGAAATACTGGCAGGGCAATCGGGCCATGTGAACTATGATGTTATACCTGGGATAGTTTACACTTGGCCTGAATTGGCGGCTGTGGGAAAGACGGAAGAGCAACTAAAAGAGGAAGGTGTTGATTATAAGGCCGGTAAATTCCCTTTCATGGCTAATAGCCGGGCGCGATGTAACGGTGATACGGATGGGTTCGTTAAGATCCTAGCTGATACAGCAACAGATAAAATATTAGGCGCGCATATTATTGGGCCGGATGCAGGCACGATAATAGCTGAAATTGTTGCGGTAATGGAGTTCGGCGGATCCGCTGAGGATGTGGCACGGACTTGCCATGGTCATCCGACTTTGAATGAAGCGGTAAAGGAAGCAGCTTTGGCGGTAGATGGTCGCCCGATACACGCATAACTACTTTTTAGTATGTCGCGTCTGCCAATTAAAAATAATCACCGACCGCAGCCTAAGGTTTGGCGTTCTTCCTGGAAGCGGATTTTGCTATTCCTCATAGCGTGGGGGCTAATTTTTCTTGGTTTTTTGGGTATTTTGCTTCCTATTTTGCCTGGCGTTATTTTTCTACTCGCCGGACTATACCTGTTATCACTAGAGTCGCTTTGGCTAAATCGACAATTAGATAAAATTGGTGACCGTTACCCGAGGGTAGGCAAACGTCTCAATGATGCACGAGCGCGAGCGGAGCGTATCTTACGACGTGTAATGCGTGAAGGTTAGGTAGAATGATTGGTTCCTCGCTGGTTCTTTCGCTTGCCGTATTTGTGGCGCAAGTTTTGGGAATGGCGACTTTCGTGACGTTTCCAGCATTATTACCAGTTTTTCAACATGAGTGGCAGCTGAGCAATACTGAGGCAGGCTGGGTCAGCGGCGTATTTTTCGCCGGATTTGTGGTCTCCACGCCTATTTTAACCACTTTGACTGACCGAATAGACCCAAAGCGTATATTTTTGGTTGGCTTGGTCATTACGGGTATTTCTAGCATTGGCTTTGGTATGTTCGCTGATGGAGTCTGGAGCGCGACGTTGTGGCGCATTTTGCATGGCATTGGCTATGGGGCTTGCTACATGCCGGGTATGAAGGCACTGAGTGATGCAGTGCCGGAACCGTCTCGCGATCGTTCGGTCTCATTGTTTTCAGCGACTTATACTATTGGTGTTAGTTTCTCTTTTTTCGTATCTGGTCCTGTTGCGTCGGCCTTTGACTGGCAGGCCGCCTACCTTCTATTTAGTATTGGCCCTTTGCTGGGATTTATTTTGGTTGCATTTACATTACCCCGCGCACCTAAGCGTGCAATGTCGGGGTCGATTTTTGAGGTTAGGCCAGCTTTGCGTAATAGACCAATGCTGAGCTATATGTTCGCATATTTTATTCATAACAGTGAGTCATCTACTATCCGTGCTTTCATCGTATCTTTCTTAGTTTTGGCTATTGCGGTACAACCTGCGAGAAGTTTCGGGGGGGACTGGAACCCACTAATGATAGCGGCGTTAGCCAACCTGTTTGGATTGCCCTCTATTATGCTAGCCAACGAACTGGCACGGTTTTGGGACCGAAAAGCAGTAATTGCGTTTATTATGATTTCGTCGGCAGCAGTTGGACTATTGATGGCGGTATCAATTGCTTGGGGGTTATTCTGGATAGTCGCCCTTGTGATGCTACACGGTTTTCTTGTGCCTGCAGATGTTGGTTCCATTAATGCGGGACTGGTTGGCATTACCGACCCGGCGCGTCGTGGCGCTACCATGGCGCTGCATGCAGTATGCGGGTTTACTGGTGCTATTGTTGGGCCGGTTCTTTTTGGTGCTATATTGGATAGCGCTGGCGGACAGACGGAGCCCGCCGCTTGGGTGGCGGCGTTCGCTGGTATGTTTGCTATGGTACTTTTAGGATTGTTGTTTCTCTATTGGATGGCGCGGGGCGCGAAGTCGTGAGAAAAGAGGAANGATGTTCCATCAAATGCGTCATACCAGGGCGCCTAATTGGTAGGACGCGTTATCGGTTGCGTGGATGCGCCTGATATTGCTTAAGAATATGTGCCTCGTCCACTTCGGTGTAGCGCTGAGTAGTNGATAACGATTTGTGACCCAACAGCTCTTGGATAGAGCGTAGGTCACCCCCGTTAGACAGCAAGTGGGTCGCAAAGCTGTGACGCAGAGCGTGAGGGGTCGCGCTATCGGGTAAGCTTAGTTGCGCGCGTAGTAGCTGCATCCGTTTTTGGATAATGCGGGGACTGAGAGGGCCGCCACGCGCGCCTCTAAAGAGTGCCTCGCCGGGCGGTAAATAGCGGGGGTATTTTTCGAGGTAATCGCATATAGCATCACGAACGATCGGCAGCACCGGCACCATGCGTTCTTTTGATCCTTTACCAAAAACCTTAATGCTATCGCCGGTTGGCGCATCCTTGCGCATCAAGCCTAGTGCCTCCCCTATCCGAAGTCCCGCCCCATATAGCAGCATCAAGACAGCGGTATCCCTGGCGGCAATCCAATTTTCAGGTGCTTCGTCACCGGCCATTTCAATCGCTGCTTCGGTATCTTTAACAGCGATCGATTTCGGCACGGTGTGTGGAAGTTTTGGCGTCCGGATTAGTTGAACGGCCTGATTACCGCCCCGCCCGTTCCGTTCAAGCCAGCGAAAGAAACTACGTACAACCGATAGAGCCCGGGCTGCTGACGTTCGCTTGAGTCCGGAATTAGAGAGGCTTGCGAGCCAAGCCCGAAAATCAGTAGCCCGTAAATTTTGCATGTCAATTAGCTGTAAGTTAGATCCAAGGTGTTGACTCTGAAACCTCAGAAACTGGCCGAGATCTCTTTGATAGGCGGCGATTGTGTGGGCCGAATACTGTTTCTCGGAAACAAGCCAAAGGTTCCATTCTTGTANGGCAGCACGAAGTTCCGGNTCGGATCCCGCTATTAGATCTAGTTTGTCGATTAGTGCGGTAGGTCCAACCATGCTCGGACGACATGTTCTAGAACTTGGGTCAAAAACCCAACAAGTTCGGTAGATTGGCTATTATTGAAACGATCAGTATCCCTGGACCCGAAGGCGATCAAGGCTGGCGGCGATAATTTTGATATATCGAGACGCACGAGCGCATCCGAACAGATCAATGGCGCACCACCACCGAATACGACTGGATCACCTTCAACATCGCTACGGAGAAGCATTCGTTGATTGTCTTTGAAATATTGNTTCACTGTTCCTGCNGGTAACATAACTAGACCGGGTGTTTTGAGAAGCCGCGGGCCCTCATCGTCCGCTTCAATGCATAGCATCACCATATCCAGGTCGAGCATGACGGCGAAATCCGTCGTAACAGACTGGATAAGCTGTTCGAAGGATTTAGCAGAGAGCACGGCTAAAATACACTCTTGGATTCGCGACAAGCTTTGTTGGTTGGCGCGCGCAGTTACCAAAAGCTGTTCACGTTCATCCTTTAGGTTGCTCACTTCATTTTGCAGGTTCTCGATGAGCGCAGTCTGAAAGTCGACGACGCCGTCGCTCAGATCGCGTTGCGGCAACGTTAACCCTCGAAGTGCTTCGGGGTGGCTGGAAAAAAAATCGGGCTTATTACGCAAAAAAGCAATTACGGAATTCGCATCTGCTTCGGGCGACTTCTTTGCGTGGTTTGTATCTTGGCTCATGATGATGACATCTTTCGGTGGCCAGAATAATTAAAGAATCGATTGNCCGGTTTTCTCCCAATCGGCTACGAAGGCAGCAAGGCCCCTATCGGTCAATGGGTGTGCGTACATCTGATGGAGTACATTTGGAGGCAAGGTAGCGACATGTGCGCCTAGCTTTGCCGCTTCTACCACGTGCATGGGACTTCGAACTGAGGCCACTAAGATTTCGGTCGTTAGATCCGAGTAATTATCGAAAATTTCGCAAATTTCAGCGATGAGGTGCATACCGTCTACTGCGATATCATCGAGCCGGCCAACGAAGGGTGAAATGAAGCGGGCACCGGCTTTTGCGGCTAAGATAGCTTGATTGGGCGAAAAGCATAATGTGACATTGACCATAGCACCCTCTTTATTGAGCACTTTACACGTTTTTAAGCCAGCATGTGTCAGCGGCACTTTGACACAAACATTATCAGCAATACCAGCTAACTTTCGACCCTCCGCTANCATGGTTTCAAAATCTGTAGAGGCGACTTCGGCGCTCACCGGTCCTTCAACCAAATCACAAATCTCGCGCACGACTTCAAAGAAATCACGGCCCGATTTATGNATTAGGGAAGGGTTTGTTGTGACGCCGTCGACTAATCCAGTATCGGCTAGCTCCCGAATTTCATCAATTTCAGCTGTATCTATGAAAAATTTCATGGGCCGGTTGAGCTCCTTTAATGCGGCTTCAGTTATTTTAAGCGATGCTCTAGCTTTTTCTATACTGCTTTCGATACACTCTATCCGATGCCTAAATCGCATACCACATCCTCAGGAATCATTCACGGCGAAGCCCTCCGATATAGTGTTTTACTGCCCTTACCATTGGCTGGTCCCTACGATTACCTTTCGCGGNACAATCGAGATATCCCTTTAGGGTCATTTGTTTACGTGCCTTTAGGCGCGCAAACCATCATTGGCGTAGTGTGGGGTCTATCGTCGAAAAATGTTCTCGATAAAAAACGACTGAAGTACATCGAATCCATTTTAGATACACCCCCATTGCCCGAATCGGTGAGAAGATTCGTAGATTGGGTGGCTGAATACAATCTTAGTCCGCCGGGTTCCGTACTCCGTATGACAATGAGTGCGCCCAAAGCATTGGAGCCGCCTAAGCCGCGTATTGCCTTTGTGGTGAATCAAGATGCGCCGGAGATTCGTATGACCCCGGCGCGCCAGCGAGTGCTGTCTCTGCTTGCCGATGGGCCGCCTCGCACTGTTTCTGATTTAGCTCATGAAGCTGGCGTGGGATCCGGCGTGGTGCGGGGTTTAGCTGAAGCGAAGGTATTAAACCGCGTCCAATTACCTATCAGCGGGCTCTTTCCATTACCCGATCCCCAAATGCCCAGCGCCGACCTTTCGCCGGCGCAGGAAGCAGCGGCCAATGCGATTATCCAAAAGGTGCGCAAGCAGTCATTTGAAGTGTTTTTGTTAGACGGAGTTACCGGATCGGGTAAAACCGAAGTGTATTTTGAGGCAATCGCTGAAACTTTACGACAAGGCATGCAAGCCCTCGTTTTATTGCCGGAAATTGCCCTCAGCACTCAATGGTTAAATCGTTTTGAGAAGCGGTTCGGCGTTTTACCTGCCCAATGGCACTCAGAATTGTCACAGGCCAACCGAAAAAAAATTTGGCGAGGTATAGTTGATAGCAAAGTAAATGTTGTTGTCGGTGCACGTTCAGCTTTGTTTTTACCCTTCGACCGAATTGGCTTGATTGTTGTCGATGAAGAGCACGAAGGATCCTTTAAACAAACCGATGGGGTTGTATACAACGCTCGCGATATGGCGGTGGTTCGGGCGCGTTTAGAGGAATGTCCTGCCATATTGGCTACCGCGACGCCGTCTCTTGAAACCTTCGTTAACGTTGGTCGTAGTCGTTATGAACGGCTTTACCTTCCGGAACGGCACAAAGGGGCCGCTTTACCCAAGGTGGAGGTCGTGGACTTGCGTCGTAACCGACCAGAGCGGCAAAGTTGGTTATCGCCGCCTTTAAAGCTTGGGCTTGCGGCCAACTTGGTTGCGGAAGAGCAATCGTTACTATTTTTGAATCGCCGAGGTTACGCGCCGCTCACCTTGTGTCGTTCGTGCGGCCACCGCCTCCAATGCCCAAATTGTACCGCATGGCTGGTTGAGCATCGTTTTGCGAACCGTCTCGATTGTCATCATTGTGGTTTCACGATGCGCTACCCTGAAACCTGCCCAGAATGTGAAGCGCAAGGCACGATGGCTGCTTGTGGTCCCGGGGTGGAGCGCTTGGTGGAGGAAGTGAGCGCCCTTCTGCCAGAAGCGCGCATAGGGTTGATGACAAGTGATACGATACGAGGGCCTGGCTCGGCGGCGGAGTTGGTCACGCGTGTACAAGAGCACGAGATNGATGTTTTGGTCGGCACTCAGCTGGTTGCAAAAGGTCATCACTTCCCATTGCTGACCTTGGTTGGAATTGTNGATGCAGATTTGGGATTAAATGGTGGTGATTTGCGAGCGGCCGAGCGTACCTATCAGGTATTGCATCAGGTTTCGGGCCGAGCTGGTCGGGCGGAATATCCGGGGCGAGTACTTTTACAAACATACCAGCCTGAGCACCCGGTAATGCGCGCTCTTGCGAAAGGGGATAGGGATAATTTTTTGATCGAAGAGGCCAGGCTCCGGGAATCCGGCGTTTGGCCACCTTTTGGGCGTCTAGCAGCACTCATTTTATCGGGTCGTAGCGCTGAAAAGGTCGAGGCGACGGCTCGACGCCTAGCCCGAGTGGCTCCA
The DNA here is from genome assembly GCA_002715005.1 of Rhodospirillaceae bacterium. Lineage (GTDB taxonomy): Bacteria > Pseudomonadota > Alphaproteobacteria > UBA8366 > UBA8366. The sequence goes on along the minus strand of PAXN01000006.1, from coordinate 20,856 downwards.
GATAATCCCGCTATTCGCGTGCTAGGGCCCGCGCCGGCGCCACTTTCTATAAAGCGGGGCCGTCATCGGTGGCGATTGCTGGTTAAAACCACTCGATCGGTCAATATTCAAAATATAATGAAAGAGTGGCTGGCACAGGTGAAAATACCTAGCTCGGTTCGATTGAAGGTGGATATTGATCCCTACAGTTTCTTATAATTTGTAATTGATCCCAGAATCGTTGCGCCCGCGACCGCAGGCCGCAGAAAGGTAGCTTGTCACCCTTGAGGGCGTATGTTAAACACCGCCCAATTATGGGATGGAATAACGTCCCAATCTTCTTGGGAGGGTCGGAAAGTAAGTATTTTGTAGCTTTCCAGTCAGATTCGGGGGACACCCTACTTTGGCAGCAAATTCAGGCGATACCAGCGTCGCATCGCGCTATGCGGTGGCACTGTTCGAGCTAGCAGACGAGAGTAAACAACTTGATGTGGTCGCTGATGATCTTCGTACCATTGACTTGGCGGTTGCGTCGAACGGCGACTTACAACGTCTTGTGCATAGTCCGGTAGTGAGCCGTGCCGATGCAAGTGCGGTAATGGCAGCTATTTTGGATAAAACTAAAGCTAATGATTTGACACGTAATTTCATTGGCTTAGTCACAGCGAACCGGCGGCTTTTTGCACTGCGATCTATCATTACGGAGTACCTCGCGGAGTTGGCTAGCCGGCGTGGTGAAGTGACCGCCGAAGTATCTTCCGCGATTAAACTTACCAAGAAGCAAGCCGATGAATTAGCGAGAAGCTTGGAGAGGGCGGTTGGCGCGAAAGTATCGGTTAGTGCGAAAGTTGATCCGGGCTTAATTGGTGGTCTAGTGGTCAAGGTGGGGAGTATGATGGTTGATTCCTCGCTCCGCACCAACTTAGAAAAAATGAAACTCGCGATGAAAGGGGCAGCCTGATGGAAATCAAGGCCGCGGAAATTTCTGCAATTCTAAAAGAGCAAATCGCGAACTTCGGTGCCGAAGCCGATGTCGCCGAAGTTGGACAGGTTATCTCTGTCGGTGACGGTGTGGCCCGTGTTTACGGTCTCGATAATGTCCAGGCTGGAGAAATGGTTGAATTCCCGGGCGGCATCAAAGGCATGGCGCTTAATTTGGAAGGCGACAATGTCGGTGTGGTTATTTTCGGCGACGACCGGGAGATTAAGGAAGGCGATACAGTCAAACGGACCGGCGATATCGTTGATGTCCCAGTTGGCAAAGGTTTGCTTGGCCGTGTCGTAAACGGGCTGGGTGAGCCAATTGATGGTAAGGGTCCAATTGAATCCGATAGCCGTAGTTTGGTCGAAGTCAAAGCGCCGGGAATTATTCCACGGCAGTCAGTACATGAACCAGTCCAAACCGGTCTGAAAGCGCTAGATGCGCTAGTGCCAGTGGGCCGCGGGCAACGGGAGCTTATTATTGGAGATCGCCAAACTGGTAAAACCGCCGTTGCGATTGATGCGATCCTCAATCAAAAGCCTATGAATGATGGTAGTGATGAATCGAAAAAGCTGTACTGTATCTATGTGGCCATCGGACAAAAACGGTCCACGGTTGCCCAAGTAGTAAAGACACTCGAAGATTACGGCGCTATGGAATACACAATTGTTGTTGCTGCGACAGCTTCTGAGCCAGCACCCATGCAGTTCCTTGCACCTTATGCGGGTTGCGCAATGGGTGAGTATTTCCGCGACAACGGCATGCATGGTTTGATTGTTTATGATGATTTGTCCAAGCAGGCTACTGCGTATCGTCAAATGTCTCTGTTGCTGCGTCGTCCCCCTGGCCGCGAGGCCTATCCGGGAGATGTATTCTATTTGCATTCTCGTCTCTTAGAGCGTGCCGCGAAAATGAATGAGAGCCTTGGTAGTGGCTCGCTGACTGCGTTGCCGGTTATTGAAACGCAGGCGAATGATGTATCCGCCTATATTCCTACCAATGTAATTTCGATTACTGATGGTCAGATTTTTCTTGAGACCGAGCTATTCTACAAGGGCATTCGTCCTGCAATTAACGTTGGCTTATCGGTATCTCGTGTTGGTTCGGCAGCTCAGATCAAAGCTATGAAACAGGTTGCGGGTTCGATTAAATTAGAATTAGCGCAATACCGGGAGATGGAGGCCTTTTCGCAGTTTGCGTCTGATCTGGATGCTGCAACTCAGAGATTGCTGGCGCGTGGAGCACGATTGACAGAACTCCTGAAACAGCCTCAGTACAGCCCGTTGCCTGTTGAAGAGCAGGTTGTGGCGATTTTCGCTGGGGTGCGTGGTTTTCTGGATGATATTGAAATCGCAGACATCGGTGGCTTTGAACAATCCTTGCTGGCACTAATGCGTGATAAGCAAGAGGATCTGTTAGAGATTATTCGCGATGAAGGTGCAATTTCCGATGACAGTGAGAAGAAGTTGCTCTCTATCATCGAAGAATTTGCCAAATCGTTTAGCTAGGTGATTTAGAAAGCAGGTTGATGGCAAGCCTTAAAGAGCTCCGTAACCGGATAGCGAGCGTTAAGTCGACGCAACGGATTACTTCTGCTATGAAAATGGTGGCAGCGGCTAAGCTACGGCGGGCTCAGGAGCAAGCGATGGCCGCGCGTCCCTACGCTGAACGTATGGAAGGCATGCTGCAGTCGGTTGCTGGCGTTAGTGCTGCGGGAGGCGCACCTCTCTTGTCGGGAACCGGTTCCGATAATACGCATTTGTTGGTTTTGATTTCTGCAGACCGTGGCCTATGTGGCGGCTTTAATATTAGTCTCATGCGCGGACTACGCCAACACGTGATGAAATTGCAAGGTGATGGTAAGACTGTAAAGCTAATTATTGTGGGGCGTAAAGGCGTTAGCTTGGTTCGTCGCGAATTTCCGGACCTAGTTTTGGAGGTGTTTGAAGACATTTCCAAACCCGCGCCTTATTTTGGTTCGGCACGCTCAATTGCCGAAAACATCACTGCGCGGTTTGAGGCAGGTGAATTCGATACCTGTACTTTGTTTTACAACAAGTTTGTTTCTGCGCTGACCCAAATCGTGACACCTCAGCAATTAATCCCGTTTGCGTTACCTGAGAATGATGCTGGTGAATACGAGGCAGAAGAAACTGATTTTGCCGTTTCGGCGTCTTATGAGTTTGAGCCTTCCGAAGAGGGAATTCTCGATGAATTATTGCCACGTAATGTGGCAATACAAATTTTCAAAGCAATGCTGGAATCTTTTGCATCGGAACAAGGTGCTAGGATGACCGCAATGGATAGTGCGTCCCGTAATGCGGGTGATATGATTAACAGTTTGACCCAGAACTATAATCGAAGCCGTCAAGCGCAGATCACCAAGGAGTTGATTGAAATCATTTCCGGTGCAGAAGCGCTGTAGCGGTGGGTTAAGAGCGAAGCAATAGGAGCCTAAAAATGGCGAGCAATACAATTGGAAGCGTATCCCAAGTGCTGGGCGCCGTAGTGGACGTTCATTTTGACGGTGAACTCCCTGCGATTTTGAATGCGGTCAAATGCGAGAATCAAGGTAAGTCTCTCATTATGGAAGTGGCGCAGCATTTAGGTGAGAATACAGTACGCTGCATTGCGATGGATACGACTGATGGCATGGTGCGCGGCCAAGAGGTGACAGATACTGGTGAGCCGATTAGCATGCCGGTGGGGCCTGAGACTCTTGGGCGAATTTTGAATGTGATTGGCGACCCCATTGATGAGCGAGGCCCTATTGGTCATAAGAAAACACTACCAATTCATCGTAGCGCGCCGGAATTCACCGAGCAGTCGACGGAAACGGAACAGTTGGTCACCGGTATTAAGGTTGTCGACTTATTAACTCCTTATGCCAAGGGCGGCAAGATTGGTCTATTCGGTGGCGCGGGTGTAGGAAAGACCGTGCTTATCATGGAGCTCATAAACAATATTGCGAAGGCTCATGGTGGGTACTCAGTATTTGCCGGCGTCGGCGAACGCACTCGTGAAGGTAACGACCTCTATCATGAAATGATGGAGTCCGGAGTCATTAACCCTGACGGCGAATCAAAAGCGGCATTAGTGTATGGTCAAATGAACGAGCCACCGGGCGCGCGAGCGCGTATCGGGCTCGCCGGTCTCACCGTTGCTGAATATTTCCGTGATGAAGAAGGCCAGGATGTTCTATTTTTCGTTGATAATATTTTTCGGTTCACCCAAGCAGGCTCTGAAGTGTCTGCCTTGTTGGGCCGTATCCCCTCCGCGGTGGGCTATCAGCCAACGTTGGGTACAGATATGGGCGCCTTGCAGGAACGGATTACTACAACTACAAAGGGTTCGATTACCTCGGTACAGGCGATTTACGTACCTGCAGATGATTTGACCGACCCGGCGCCAGCAACCGCCTTCTCACATCTAGACGCGACGACGGTGCTCAATCGTTCAATTGCAGAGCTTGGCATTTACCCCGCTGTGGATCCTCTGGATTCCACCAGTAGGATTCTTGATCCTCGCATTGTCGGTGAAGAGCATTATCAAACGGCGCGTGATGTCCAGGAAGTACTGCAATCTTATAAATCACTACAAGAAATCATTGCTATTCTTGGCATGGATGAGCTTTCAGAAGACGATAAGCTGACGGTAGCTCGGGCACGTAAAATTCAACGATTCTTGTCTCAGCCTTTCCATGTTGCTGAGATCTTTACCGGTTCGCCGGGTAAACTTGTCGACCTTGAAGACACGATAAAGGGCTTTAGGGCTATTGTTGATGGAGAGTATGATGATTTGCCGGAGCAGGCTTTCTATATGGTTGGCGGTATGAATGAAGCTATTGAAAAAGCTAAGCAAATGGCGACGGAAGCGGCATAACGCATTATGGCTGGTACCCTCAAGCTTGAATTAGTCTCCCCGGAGCGGCTCTTCTTTTCCGAAGAGGTCGAAATGGCCGTTTTACCGGGCGGCGAAGGTGATTTTGGTGTCATGGGCGGCCATTCACCCGTGATCTCGACATTGCGGCCTGGCACCATTGCAATTTTTGACGGAAGTTCTGTGACGGTGCGCGTTTTTGTGGCTGGCGGTTTTGCGGAAGTGAACAGCGGGGGTTGTACGGTGCTGGCGGAGGCGGCTGAGAATATAGAAGATATTGACCGTTTGGCTGTTGCTCAAGCGCTGGACAAGGCGCGTGAAGATTTGCGCAACGCGTCCGAAGAAGAATACAAAGGAGTTGCACAGCTAGTTGCGATTGGTGAAGCCAAATTGGCGGCAATCGATAGCCCGGCCTACGATTAGCCAACAGTACTCAGTGCATAAACAAAAAGCCTCCAAGTGGAGACCCTTTCTGATGGTGCGAGAAATACCATGAAGAGCTAAGCGATTAAGCTGAGTAACTCTCCTGGATCAAGTACGCCACCATCGCCGGATGCGCGCATTGTTGCATTTTTTATAATCTGAGTTTCAACTTTACCAAGACCAAGCTTTTCACCCAGGAACCGTTTTTCTGGATTAAAGAGGGGCTCACCATCTGGCTTCGTAACCATAGCTAGTGAGCTGGATCTTTTTATAAAGGCACTGCCTTTCTCTCTAGCCTCTTGTGCATCTTGGGTCTTTTGTTTTTGAATTTCGGCACGTGCCCGAAGAATTTTTTGTTCCGCCTCTGCGGCGACGGCTCTATCTGCGGATGAAGGTTCTCGTGGAGCCAAGGCCGCGCGCTTTACAATTTGCAGTTTACGAATAGTGGCCTCTGGGTTGTTAGGTACTGTTGACGTATCGATACGAACCTCGCCACCAACTGCATAGGATCGCCCGTCTGGTCCTACTACTGTTCGATATGTTGGTGAACTAGCAAATTGACCGCCGGCAACCTTATGCGCTTGTTCATGTTCACGCACTTGGCGGTCTCGTGCCTGTAGCTCTCGTACCTTGCGCTTTTCCGTCTCAGTTAGACCGTCGGAGCTTTTGGCATTCGGATAAAATTGGCTGGTCGCGGTGATGCTTGCGGCGGGTATTTTAGTATTTTGCGCTTCTTGGGCTTGTGTTTGAGAGATCTGATCGAGGTAAGAGAATGGGCGTCCTGGGCGCGCAACATCATTACGTCGAATTACTGGCGTATTATCGCGATCCGCGAAAGCGGCAGCATTCGAATTGGACCTGCCACCGCCAAGGCCTGCAACGTTTAATGCCTGGCTACGAGTTTGCTGCAACGTAGATGTTTCCAAAGGCGGTATCATCGGCCTATTCTTCTCCCAAACAAGGAACTTTGATTTATTCTAAATAGCAATATCTAATACTAACCCAAAAGCGCTAGCGTTAATTTTTATAAAAACTTAGCTTTTGAGGGCACTTACCATCAATTACTACTAAAATGTAGGAGCTTTTAGGGTAATTGTCAAAATGGCCATTCGCGGAGACTTACCTCTCCACTAAGGGACGCAAAACGCCCACTACTTTCTCATAAACATCTCTTTTAAACGGTACGATTAAAGAGAGGAGATCATTAAACCCGACCCACTGCCACTCCGAGAATTCTGGAATTTCTGTGTTTAGATTTATATCACTATCTTGGCCGAGGTATCGGAATGCAAACCATTTTTGCGTTTGTCCACGGTATTGTCCCTTCCACAGCTTTTGCGATAGTTTTGCCGGCAAATCATAGGCATACCATTCCGGGCATTCGCCCATAAGCTCCGCGTTATTGGTCCCAATTTCCTCTTTCATTTCACGGAGAGCTGCATTTCTGGGGCATTCATTACTAGCGATTCCGCCCTGGGGCATTTGCCAATGATTGCCCGGCACGTCGACCCGGCGTGCTACAAAAACCTTATTGCGCTGGTTGACTAGCATTATGCCTACACAAGGTCTGTGGGGTCTTGTTTCCACTCGGTTCACTTTAAGGATTCTTGGGCGATTGCAGTTATAGGTGCTAGTACAAGGCCTCGTTGCCTAATGTTTTCCGCCCAACTAGAAACTTCGGTGACGGTTATCGGATAAGGGCGCGCGATGGCAACAGCGAAACCCCGTTTCTTAGCAATTTCCTCAGCCTGGGTAAGTCGAGCCCGTATATTTTTGCCTGTAGCAATTTCATCGAGGAAAATATCTCGGGCGGCAACGGGCATTCTAAGTTTTTTTGCAATACCCACCGCGTTGCTGAGCGGATTCTCTCGCACGTCGAGCATCATTAGCCCCCGCGATTTTAACTCCGAAACGACCGGCTTTAAGGCTTCTGGTTTTGTTGTTAATTCACTGGCCATAAAGGTGCTAACACCTACATACCCAGTCAAGCGGCTCAACACCCAACGTAATCGTTGTTTGTTTTGTTCTACCGAGAGTGAAGATAATAGAGTGTAAGGCCCAGGGTCACTGTTGGGATAATCAATCGGCTCCATCGGTAATGCAACCAACACTTCATGGCCAGCTGAGCGGCTAATGTTGATCCAATCTTTAAGCCTTCGTGCAAAAGGGGCGAATGCTAGGGTGATAGCACCAGGTGTGTTTTGAATGACCGCCTTCGTCGCATCCGCGGAGACACCGAGATCTATAAATACAACTGCTATGCGGGGTTTCTTTTCAAGTTTGCTGAAGGGCCGCGAATACACGCGCCAGGACTGCCGTCCGTCCTTGCTGACGATTGGCAGAGGACCCATGGTGACTTTCTCGACCAATCCTGGATCAGGGTGAGGGTGCAGTCGTAATGTAAGCTTTTTAAGTTTCTTGGACAGAAGCGGCTTCTTAGCAAGCGGCAGGTTTGTCTTTATGTTTTCCGACGTATCTGGTTGTGCGGCCCGGCGACTCGGATCCGTATTCCTTTTGGCCGCTATTTCTTTTTTTTCTCTATCTTTTGCGCTGGGTTTGCCCTTTCTAGACTGTTTTGCCGGTGTGCTTTCCTTACCGGCAAAAGTAATACTTATACTTGGCTGTTGCCGTTGCAGTTCCGCATTAATACTGTCCCCATTAAAAAAGATCCAAACCAAAGTTCCAACAAATAGAGTGCCGAACACCGCCCAGGCACCAATCAGCAGCTTTCTTGATAAATCATCTACGGCGTTCAATAGAAGCCAGGCATGGGCTATCAGTTTTCGTGATATTTTAACCACATTGCTAGACACTGCCCGGGCATCGACTAGCAATTTTCGCAGTAAATCACTGCCTGATGAAAGCTCTTTATGCACATCTGCTGCGTCGGAGCCGTCGAGGACCCCGGCATCGCCTTTGGAGTTTTTGAAGGGTAGTTTCAGTGTTCAAATACCCCTTAGTTCGTTGCGCCGGCCTTGGTTTGCTGGAAAAGCGATAGCCCACGCAACAAATCTAGTGCGCGCGCTAATTGATAGTCTTGTACGGATTTGTTTTTAGCAGAGGGATTTTTTTCGGTTTTATCGCCTTTTTGGACTTTCAAGGAGTCTTTCGACTTTTTGTCCTCTTTTTCTTTTAATCCTTCATTTTTTCTTGGATCGTTCTCGTTTTTAAGTGAATTCCGCAAAGACGCTTCGCTTCGCCGTTTAGGCAGGTCGATAACTTCAACTTTTGCTTGCTGGACGTGAATGTCCGGATCAATCCCTTTTGCCTGAATCGACCGCCCACTTGGTGTATAATAGCGTTGTGTAGTCATTTTTATCGCACCACTCTGGCCCAGTGGAATGATAGTTTGAACAGAGCCCTTACCGAATGAGCCTGTTCCCAATACGATGGCGCGGCGATGATCCTGAAGTGCGCCGGCCACAATTTCGGAGGCCGATGCAGATCCACCGTTTATCAGCACTACCAGCGGTAATCCTCCGGTTTGATCGCCTTTGGTTGATTGAAAGCGTTGTGCCGATTCTTCGTGCCGTCCTCGGGTTGATACAATTTCACCCTGATCCAGAAAGACGTCGGTGACACTGACCGCTTGGTTTAATAGGCCGCCGGGGTTGTTCCGAAGATCAAGCACATAGCCTTTGATCTCATCGCCAATCTCTGTTTTCAATTTTTTAAGCGCTTTTTTTAGGCCGCTAGTACTTTGCTCGTTGAAGCTCGTAATACGGACATAGCCGACTTTACCTTCGGTACGAGACCTGACGGATTGGATGCGAATACGTGCGCGAGTGAGGATTACGTCAAATGGTTTTTGGGCAGCGCGGCGAATAGTAACTTTGAGGTCGGTATTTACACGACCGCGCATTTTCTCTACCGCTTGCGATAGCGATAGACCCCGGACGGGTTTGCCATCTAGGTGTGAGATTAAATCTCCCGCCATAAGGCCGGCCCGGAATGCAGGAGTATCATCGATGGGTGAGACGACCTTAACCAAGCCGCTGTCACGGTCCATGGTCACTTCAATCCCGAGGCCGCCAAATTCGCCACTAGTTTGGACCTGCATTTCCTTGAACTTCTTCTTGTTCAGGAAGTTCGAGTGAGGATCTAGGTGGCCTAACATGCCTTCAATTGCAGCTTCTATGAGTTCCTCATCCGAGATCTTTTCAACATAGTCATTGCGAACGCGTTCAAACACGTCACCGAATAGTTCTAACAACCGATACGTGTCTGTCTTGTCCTGACTGGTGGCCTGTGCGGTTGCAGGCAATCCGAATTGAAGGACAAGGCAGGCCAGCAGAATGAGCAAAAAACTGCGAAATTTTTCTGCATATTTTGATTTTATTTTTTTGGTCACTATTAATCCTCTTACGCGTTCAACATCGCGATCCTATTGTCGCATATTTATATTCATTTTAGCTACGTCGGCGACTGCTTTTATAGGCAACCCAAGGAAGCGGGTTTACCGGCCTGCCAGCGCGGCGTAATTCCATATAAAGACGCGGCCTCGTGGCACTTTTTTTTGCCATCACACCGATAGGTTCGCCTGCCAAAACCCACTGGCCGAGCGAACCGTCAACGCGCACCATACCCGCGAGTAAAGTGTGATAACCGCCACGATGTTCAATGATCAATATTTTTCCGTAACCACGAAATGGACCGGCGAAGACGATTTTGCCGTCAAAGGGTGCAACCACTTGCGCCCCAGACCACGCAGCAACTGTGATTCCTTTCGCGGTGTTGCCGTAACCCGTGTTTTGTCCATATCCTTTAACTAAACTGCCGCGTGCGGGCAAAGTGACGCCGCCGCGCCGCGGAAATTTCCGAATCGATGTGGGGCCTCGGTGCTGCGGCGCGGGTCGTATCCGAGATAAATTCTTGCCGCCATCTTTGCCATGGGTGGTCGGGCCAGACCTCAATCGGCCAAAAAGATCTCTGAGGCTTTTGGCTTTGTTGGTTAGTTGTGCAACCTTTTTTGCAATACGTTCTTTTTCCACATTTGTGACTTGGCGGAGCGATGCTTTCTTGGCTACCAGTTGGGTCATTTTGCGACGCTCATTTTCGAGTGCATCCGTTGCCGCTTTCAGTTTTTCATATTGAGAAAAAATATCGGCTTGGATGCGTCCTAGCTCTGCAATTTCTTCTTGCAGTGACCGTGCTCGAGTCTGAATTTGCGGCACTGCAGCGCGTAAAAGTGTGGCGCTTCGGACCATTTGGATTGGGTCGCCCGGCGCAAGGAGCATTGCCTGCGGGGGGTTTCTGGCAAGCTTTTCCATGGCCGCTAAAGTACCATACATTTGCCTGTTGCGTTTTTCGAGCATTGTGCGCCGCCGGTCGGCTTCATCGTTGAGATCGTTAAGCTTCTCTTGTAGCTGCGTCATATGGGCTTCCTGCTCCTGTACAGCGCGCGCGGCTTGGATCATTTGGCCACGTAATCCTTGGAGTTCCGTGGCAATCACCTTGCTCTGGGTTTCCAAGTCAACCTGACGTTGTCGATCTTTTGCAATTTCGCCCTCAATTTTTTGCAAATCGCTCGGTTTTTGGGCGATGGATTCACGAGCCGCACACAATAAAAAAAGTGCTGCGAGAATAGCAGTAAAAACTAGGAGGCAGTTATTATGTTCGGAACTAGCCAGTGGCAGCATGGGTATCTGTAGACTCCGTCAATCGAAGAAGTGGGCGGCCAGTCATTTCGGCAGGCATATCTAATCCCATTAACGCTAACACCGTAGGTGACACATCTGCCAGTTTTCCATCCTCAAGGATAACACTAGCAAGCCCATCGCCTATTAAAACGAATGGCACAAGGTTGCAGGTGTGGGCTGTATGAGGGCCGCCAATATCGGGATCGAGCATTATTTCGGCGTTTCCATGGTCAGCGGTAATAAGGAGCCCGCCACCAACCGATTTTATTGCGGTTTCCAGCCTACCCAGGCAGTAGTCTACTGCCTCCACGGCAGTGATGGCGGCTTCGAGAATGCCTGTGTGACCGACCATGTCTGTATTCGCGTAATTAACTAAGATGAAGTCATATTTTTCGCTCTCAATAGCGGCAACCAGTTTGTCAGTAACTTCGGCCGCCGACATTTCTGGCTGTAAATCGTAAGTTGCTACTTTTGGCGACTCCACAAGAATTCTATCTTCGCCGTCGAAATTTCTTTCTTCCCCGCCATTGAAGAAGAATGTCACATGAGCATATTTTTCAGTTTCTGCGATTCGAAGCTGCTTTAAGCCGGCTGCAGCAATAACATCACCCATCACATTAGTTAATTTTTTTGCCGGGAAAATTGTTCTCATGAACCGGTTCAGTGCATCAGAGTACTCCACCATACCGACCGCATCAGACCAGGTGACAGTTTTAGTCCTTGAAAACCCATCGAAGGTATCGTCGACGAGGGCGGTGAGAATTTCGCGAGCGCGATCAGCGCGGAAATTTGTGAGCAACAATGCGTCCCCATCTTCCATACCCGCATAATCACCGATAGCTGTGGGCAACAGAAACTCGTCGGTTACCCCTTGATCGTAAGACTTTTCAATTGCTGCTAACGGTTCTGCGGCTTTTTCACCCACGCCATCTACCAATAAAGAATAGGCCTTTTCAACACGATCCCATCTTTTGTCGCGGTCCATAGCGAAGTAGCGACCGCAAATCGTACCAATACTTACATCCGGCAGGTCCGATATTAAATCCTCAAGAAAGACCCTAGCGCTTTTCGGAGGAGTGTCTCGCCCATCAAGAAACAAGTGCAAGACCATTTGAACTTGAGCATCCTTTAAAATTTTCACCAGGCTGACCATATGATCTTGGTGGGAATGGACGCCGCCTGGGCCAAGGAGCCCGGCAATGTGAATTGTACCATTCTTGGATGTAACGTTGTCGACAAGTCCAGCCAGTGTCTTGTCGGAAGCCAGCGATCCGTCTGTAATGGCGGCATCGATGCGCGGTAAATCTTGCATAACGATGCGGCCTGCCCCCAGGTTCATGTGCCCAACTTCCGAATTACCCATTTGCCCTTCCGGTAGCCCCACGTAGCGTTCAGACGCATTTAATTGGCTACGTGGTGCGGTTGAATTAAACCGGTCCCAAACGGGCGTAGTTGCGAGTGCGATAGCGTTGTTGTCGCATTCGTCACGTTCGCCCCATCCGTCTAATACGCAGAGAACAACGGGTCGTATTCGAGAATTAATAGCCATAATGGACACTCGTCAGGTTAGAATCAGGAATCTATGTCGAGACTACTAGGTTTCCAAGACTGAGCAATAAATTTGTCATCCGTTTCGATGGTAAGGGTGCCCTGACAAAATAGACCTTACTCGGTAAATTTGTTCGACCAGCATGGCGCGTACTAACATGTGGGGCCAAGTGACCGTGCCAAATGAGAGTAGCAAATCCGCACGTTTCCGAACCCGTTCGCCAAGGCCATCAGCGCCGCCGATTAAAAAAACAAATGTTGATTGTCCCTGATTTTGCCAGTTTGCGAGCGTGCGCGCCAATTTTTTGCTACTCTGAGCTACTCCACGTTCATCAAGGGCGATTACGATGGCGCCATTAGGTATGACACGTTGTAGTAGTTCGCCCTCTTGTTTTTGCCGTTCTGGACCGGTTGCGCGCCCCTTTACTTCAATTTCCTTTAAGTCGATCTGCCAATCTAAGCGTTTTAGGTAAGTGTAGAACAGATCTCGTTCCGGCCCTTTTCGGAACTTCCCTACCGCAGCGATTATGATACGCATTGTGGGGGTCTGTTAGGGGGCAATCGCCGGTTCAGTGTCATCTTCATCAAACGCTTTATCCCACAATCTTTCAATTCTGTAGAAATCTCTAACTTCCGGACGAAAGAGATGGATAATGATATCCCCTGCATCGACTAATACCCAGTCGCAATGCTTGTCTCCTTCGATGGCAGCGCGTTTTACGCCGACTTTACGTAATTGCCTTCGTAAATGCTCGGTCATTGCGCCCACATGCCTATTCGACGTCCCCGAGGCTACAACCATATAATCCGCCAGGCTAGTTTTGCCTGCGAGTTTGATGGTCATAATGTCGTTGGCCTTATCGTTATCAAGTGATTGTTGGACGAGTTGCAGAAGTGATTCGCAGTCAGGTGTCTGCTGGGTTTTGCTGACTATGGTTTGATCCTCTTAATCAAATTTCGTATCGGACGCCTTACAAGCAGCGACCGGCTTTATGTCTTTCCGCCTAAAATCTAACTGAATTTGCCAACCTTCTTTTAGGACTTTCCTTTATCCCGCAGGAACCTTATCGCTGTAGACGAAATCGGTTGCAAGGGTGTTTGAAAAAACACCCATGCCGGTGGCACTGTTGCAGCTAAAAGCGATGCGGACCGCTCCCTTAACCGAGCTTTACGATACCGTCGTGCGGCAAGTCCAGCCAAGGCTGCGTGACAATAGTTTGGTCGCGCGAAAACCGCAACGGGAATAGAGTCAAAAATTTTATGCCAGCTCTGCCAAGCAGGCATTTGCACAAGGTTATCGGCGCCGATTAACCATACAAATTGGCGATATGGGAACCGGTGTTGCAATAGCGCGATTGTATCGGCGGAAAATCGGGTACCTAGTTCGCATTCTAGATCGCTAACCCAGATGCGCGGATGAGTGGCTGCTTGTTGCGCTGATTTAAGCCTTTCTGACAGGGTATCCATCCCTTCAACTGATTTTAGCGGGTTTTGCGGAGATACTAGCCACCATACTGCATCCAACTTCAGCCGCTTCAGCGCTTCTATACTAATATATCTGTGGCCTTTGTGGGCCGGATTGAAGGATCCACCTAAAAGGCCGATGCGACGGCCGGGAAAGGAGATTTGGTGATCTTGTGACAATGAAAGCCCTAATTTTCCAGTTTTGAGGAGAAGTCTTCGATACTTCACCGAATGATTAGGGTTTTGGCAAGTATTATGGGTGAATGAAGGGTAGGGATGTGTGACAAAAGCGTCACAGCAGCCCCAATATGCTTCGAGAAATAGGCGAAACAGTTTGAATTGGAAGCATCATCTTCTTACTCAAACATCTGGGTCAGAGAGCATCACCTTATGTCGCCCGCCTAGATAATTGTGCCGAGGGGATGAAGTTCGTTTTTAATAGTTAAGAATTAGGAAACGATCTCAGTAAGCGAAACCCCTTCCGGTTTGAATTCGGAAGGGGTTTCCTTTTTCTTAAGGGCGGATTTGCCCTGATCCCCTCACTAAATATTTGTAGCTGGTTAGCTGTTCCGCGCCGACTGGTCCACGCGCATGGAGTTTTCCGGTAGCGATTCCAATTTCAGCTCCCATGCCAAACTCACCCCCATCGGCGAATTGCGTTGAGGCGTTATGCAGAATAATGCCGCTATCAATACCATTGAAAAATTGTTCCGCGGCCTTGTCATTTTCGGTGATGATAGCTTCGGTGTGGCTCGAGCCGTATTGATTGATGTGCATGACCGCTTCTTCTAAGTTGTCCACCACTTTGACAGAAATAATTTTATCGAGATATTCCGTCGACCAGTCCTCTTCAGTCGCCTGATCGACGCGTTTGTCAATCGCTTGTGATTCCATATCACCGCGAATGGTACATCCGCCGTCAACAAGGTCATCCAGCAGAAGGGGCAAGATTTTTTTTCCAATGCTTCGGTCCACCAGCAAAGATTCCGCGGCACCGCAGATCCCGGGACGCCGCAACTTTGCGTTAGTAGTGACTTGCCGTGCCATTTCCACATTGGCATCGCGATGAACGTAAATGTGACAATTACCAATTAAATGGGCGAGGGTCGGTACTTTTGATTCGGCCATCACCCGTTCAGTAAGAGATTGTCCGCCACGTGGTATTATTATGTCGATGAGGCCCACGGCATTTAACATCTCGCCCACCATTGCACGGTCGCGGCTTGGTATCAGCTGAATTGCTGTCTCAGGAAGGCCCGCCAATTCAATACCTTCCTGCAGACATTCGATGATTTTACCCGATGAGTGGAGGCTTTCTGATCCCCCACGCAAAATCGCAGCATTGCCGGATTTGAGGCACAAACCGCCTGCATCGGTGGTGACGTTCGGACGGCTCTCATAAATGATTCCAATAACACCAAGCGGTATGCTTACACGGGTGAATTTCAACCCATTCGGCTGATCCCATTCTCTAAGAACTTTGCCGAGCGGATCCGGTAATGCCGCTATCTTCTCTAAACCTGTGGCCATATCTTCGATGCGCACATCATCGAGAGCTAGTCGGTCCAGCATGGCCTCGTTTAGCCCCTTTTCTCGGCCAAAGGCCATATCTTTTGCATTTTCTGCCTTGAGGTCCTCAGTACGATTGCGGATGGATGTAGCCGCATAACTTAATGCTTTGTTACGTTTGTAATTATCCGTTGTTGCTAGTGTGCGTGAGGCATCGCGCGCTGACGTCGCGATCTTGTGAAATACCGCGTTAATATCATCAATGCCCTTCAACGAAGCTATCATTAATGTAACCTCACTCGCTTAATTTTTGTTGAGTACAAGATTATCCCGATGGATCATTTCATCTCGGCCACGATATCCAAGAATAGCTTCGATTTCACTGCTCTTGTGACCTTTTATTTTTAGTGCATCTTTTGCAGCATAGGCTGTTAAACCGCGGGCGATTTCGTTGCCGGTGCGGCTGAGTACGCGAACAGCATCGCCGCGTAGAAAGTCACCTTCAATACGCGTGATTCCGGCAGGTAAAAGGCTCTTTCCCTCCAGAAGCGCCTTCGCGGCCCCCGTATCAACGATGATTTCACCGGTCGGGTTAACAAGACCTGCGATCCAGCGCTTGCGAGCGGTTAGTGGTGATGCTTTGGCCGTAAACCAAGTGGCAGTTGCTCCGTCGCCCAATGCTTTTAAGGGCCGGTTGGCCTTGCCGTCTGTTATCGCCATATGGCATCCACTTGCCATAGCTATTTTGGCCGCATCCAGCTTCGTTACCATGCCGCCTGACGAATACCCAACTGGCGCTAAGCCGGCCATGGCCTCGATGTCGGCAGTGACTTCTGTAACCTCGGCAATATGCTTGGCCTTTGGATTGATTCTAGGGTCTTCCTCGTACAGTCCATCAATATCGGATAATAGCAACAAGCAATCAGCACTTATCATCGCAGCAACGCGGGCACCAAGGCGATCATTATCGCCAAATCGAATTTCATTGGTAGCTACTGTATCATTTTCATTGATTACCGGAATAACACCCAGTTGGAGCAATTGATTCAATGTGCTTCGGGCATTCAAATGCCGTCTGCGGTTTTCCGTATCATCCAGCGTTAATAATATTTGCGCCACACTAAGGTCGTACTTTGCTAAAATTTGTTGATAGGCATGCGCCAGACGAATTTGCCCGGCGGCAGCGGCAGCTTGGCTTTCTTCCAGCCGTAAATTTCGGTGAGTGGGTAACCCTAATTGATGCCGACCGAGCGCAATCGAACCGGAGGATACCACTAGGACCTCCTGTCCATTTTTTCGGCACCAGGAAATGTCGCCCGCTAGAGCATCCAGCCAACCGTCACGAATATTTCCGTTTTCATTATCTACTAATAAAGCCGAACCGATTTTCACAACAAGACGTTTTGCTTCCTTCAATGTCGCGTTCATGGTGCCCAGCCTTCTTCGGAGGTGGGCTCGCGCACCTTTTTGGGCGCGCCACGCGCTGCGATATAGGTCATTAAAATGCGTAAGGCTGTTTTTACGCCTTCGCCGGACACCCCTGAGAGGGTAAGTACGTCCTTACCGCACGCCTCTCTGAGGGCCGCTTCTTTTTCAGTAATTTCATTTGCTTTAAGCGCATCAATTTTGTTAAGGGCTACCACTTCGAATTTTTCTGCGAGTCCATTGCCATAAGCCGATAATTCTTCGCGGATCGTGTGATAGGCTTCCACTGCACCCTCCTGGGTTCCGTCTATCAAATGAAGAAGTACACCACACCGTTCCACATGGCCAAGGAAACGATCTCCGAGCCCTAATCCTTCATGGGCGCCTTCGATCAATCCGGGAATGTCGGCAAGCACGAATTCCTTTTGATCCAAATGGACCACTCCTAGCTGCGGGTGGAGTGTTGTGAAAGGATAATCTGCGATTTTAGGTTTGGCGCGGGTAACGGAGGATAAAAAGGTTGATTTTCCAGCATTTGGCAGTCCCACAAGGCCCGCATCGGCAAGCAATTTTAGTCGCAACCACACCCACATTTCGGAATTTTCTTCGCCTGGGTCGGTGCGGCGCGGTGCACGGTTGGTCGAAGATTTGTAATAGAGGTTTCCGTGGCCGCCTTTGCCGCCGGTGAGTAGGACAACTTTTTGGCCTTCATGGGTGAGGTCGGCCAGAATAGTTTTAGCATCCTCGTGCAATATTTGCGTGCCTACGGGCAGGTCAAGAAAAGTGTGCGCGCCGTCGGCACCGTAGCGCTGTTGACCCATACCGCCTTCACCGGGTTTTGCTTTGAAATGCTGTTGGTAGCGATAGTCGATAAGTGTATTGAGCCCCGGGATGGCGCGCGCGATCACGTCACCACCGCGCCCACCGTCGCCGCCGTCTGGGCCGCCGCGGGGGATATTACGCTCGCGGCGGAAAGATAGGCAGCCGTTCCCGCCTTTGCCGCTTGCTATGAATATTTTTGCCTCATCGAGAAATTTCATTAGTAACTACCGCCAGAATCAAAGAAAGGGGAACGGCACGCCATTCCCCTTCCAGAAACGCCGTGGCGTTGGGTTCGTTTACTCGGCTGTCTCCACATGCACTGTGGTGCGGTTCCGTGTTTTGTGGAACTTAACTTTACCTTCAGCTACCGCAAAAATGGTGTGGTCTTTGCCAATACCCACGTTTTCGCCGGGATGAACTTTGGTTCCTCGCTGACGAATGATGATGTTACCTGGGATCACGACTTCGCCACCATATTTCTTGACCCCAAGCCGTCGCCCCTCTGAATCACGACCGTTCCGTGAACTGCCGCCTGCTTTTTTATGTGCCATGGAAGACTACTCCTCGTTCTTCGTCTTGGCCGCTGGCTTCTTAGCCGGGGCCTTCTTTTTAACCGGTTTTTTATCCGTAGCCGCTTTCTTCTTGGCAGCGGGCTTTTTAGCAGGTGCCTTTTTCTTAGGCGTTGGCTTTTTTGCTTCCGCCTTAGGCTCTGCGTCGTCTTTGATGTCGGCTGCCGCTTTTTTAGCTTTGTTGGGTTTTTTACCACCTNTGAGAATATCNGTGATCTTAACAATCGTCACATGTTGACGGTGGCCTTTGAGGCGACGGTAGCCCTGACGGCGCTTCCGCTTAAAAACCAATATTTTGGGNTCACGGGTNTGTTCCATTACCGTACCGGCTACGCTGGCGCCTGGTACAATTGGGGTGCCGATAGTTTGNGAATCAGTATTGCCCACCATCAACACGTCATCAAACGCAACTTTACTGCCGGTTTTTGCATCGAGTTTCTCGATCCGAACGACATCGTCTTTGGCGACTTTATATTGTTTGCCGCCTGTTTTAATTACTGCAAACATGAATCTATTCCGTCTGTTATGCTCGTTCTCAGTCCAATATCGTTGAGGCTTGGCAACAAGTCTCAAAAACAGGCAAGCGCGCCCGTTTAAACGCGTGCGGGACTATACTCCGCAGTCCTCCTAAGTCAACGGTTTTAGTGGGTTTCTAACGGCTTCCAGCTAACACCATTATTTGCATAAGTGTCGCAGGTGTAAATCCCTTCGAACGGCTGCTTGCTTGGGGTGTTCGGTTTGGGTAGGGTCCAGCCCGACTTGCGGAGAGGTGCCGGAGTGGTCGAACGGGGCGGTCTCGAAAACCGTTGTGCGCTTGCGTACCCAGGGTTCGAATCCCTGTCTCTCCGCCATTTCATTTGTTAACCCATTAATAAGCATAAATTAATTTTATTAATTTAAATATCACCCCACATTGCACTCCACAAAAATTTAGTAAATCCGGTCTTTTGCCCTAAGCGTCTGTTCAAACGAGGGTGTTTATCGAATGTCCGCTAATGAGCAGAAGCGGACATGCTGGCAGGTTTCCTAATTCATCACCGGCAGAGCCGGCGCCGCCGCCGAGCCAGTTCGCGTCGAAATGGATCCGAACAGGCTGAACAGGGTAGTGATAATCCCAAATTAATCGCCTCAACGGAAATCCAGGTTTAGGCATGGAAAGCTATGACACTAAATTGAGCAATCCGTCCGGCGAGGAGGAATAGCCGGTGAGCGTGCGATCGGCGTTGTGCATCCGCCATGACAGCATTTTTTGTGCATAGTCCAGAACGTGCCCGGTGTAATCGGTATCGTCGGCCCGGTTGTGAAACTGATGCGGGTCCTCCTCCAGGTCGAAGAACAACGGCGGCAGCGCGTCGAAATGGACGTATTTATATTTCTCGTCGCGAATTACCGATAACCCGCACTGGTCGATTGAAAGGCCCAACGGCGGCGGAGCGTCGGCGACCGGGTAATGGGGGCGNAAATCGAACTCCCAATGCACCTCGCGGCGCCAATGCGCGGGCGTTTCACCGGCGACGAAAGGCATAAGAGACTCGCCACTGCAGGTGCGTGGCGCATCGCCCCCGAGCCAATCTAGAATCGTCGGCATGATATCGACCGATTCAGTAAAGGCGTCGACGATGCGACCGCGCGTGCCGTCCGCCGCACCGCGTGGATCTCGAACGACCATCGGAATGTGATAGGAATCGTCAAAATAGCCGAACTTTCCAAGCGAATAATGATTGCCGAGCTGTTCGCCATGGTCGGAGGTAAAAACGATTAGCGTGCGTTCATACTGGCCACTCTGCTTGAGGAAATCGACGATACGCCCGATTTGCTCGTCGACCTCCGAAATAAGGCCGTAATAGGCGGCACGCATGCGGCGCACCGCTTCCTCATCCATCTCGCTTCCAAGCCCNACGCCGTCTTGAAAGAATTTTCTCTGCTTTGTCGANCTGAGGTAATGCGCAAGCATCGGATGCTGTTCGGCTTCCACTTCCGGGCTTGTCGCGCGCACTGGCGGCGGAACCGCGTCGGGATCGTAGCGCGCGTTATAGGGCGCCGGCGCGATAAAGGGTGGATGCGGCCGGAAATAACCAAGATGCAGAAACCAAGGCCGGTTCGACCTGCCGCGCAGATAGGCCAGCGCGTGTTTGGTCGAAAAGCTAGTGTCGGAGTCTTCCTTAGCAATGCGCGACGGCGCGTTTGGACTCTCATCGGCGGGCAACCAAATATCATTGGGATCGGGCGGTAGGTCCACACTGCGCTGCCGCAACCAATCGAAATACGGTTGCCGCCCAGGATCGAGCCCCGCGATCGCATTCCAGCCCGGCATCAAAATTCCCATCGCCTGAAAGTGGGGATCGTCGGCATCGAAATTGCGGGGGTCGGGCGTCGACGTCGTATAGCCGATCAGCGCCGGATCGTATCCCAGCCCGCGTAATTCGAATGCCAAGTTGTTGTGCCGCGCGTCCAGTGGAAAGCCGTTCTGCACCGCGCGGTGGTTCATCATATATTGGCCGGTTAGGATTGAGGCGCGCGCCGGTCCGCAGGGTGCACACTGTCCATAGTGATTGCGAAACGCGACGCCATCGAGGCACAACGCGTCGATATTGGGGGTCTCGACGCAATCGTGATC
>PAXN01000005.1 GCA_002715005.1 Rhodospirillaceae bacterium | reverse complement strand
CCCGTAGGGCGTATGCGGTATTAGCTGCCGTTTCCAGCAGTTGTCCCCCACTCCAGGGTTGGTTCCCACGCGTTACTCACCCGTTCGCTACTTTAATAACACCCGAAGGTGCGTTCTCGTTCAACTTGCATGTGTTAAGCCTGCCGCCAGCGTTCGTTCTGAGCCAGGATCAAACTCTTAAGTTGACTTGGGCTTTTTCGATATTGCTTTTGCAAAAACAAAAGCAAACCGAAAAAACACCGCCATAACTCAAGCTGTCTTTTCCTTTGTTAACAAAGTCAAGATACGTCGGTTATGGCACCAACATCGAAAACCGACATTACCGCCGCCCGCGTATCCCTTCCATATTCACTTGTCCAACAACAAATATCAGGAACTTTCAAATGAAAGCACCCAAAACCACAGCCCGGAGTATCGCCCTATGGCAATCCCGGGATGCGGAGGCGGCTTATACGCCCGGTATCTTTTAGTGTCAATCGCTTAATTTCAATAAAATGACACAAAATATAAAAATTTTCCCCCAAGAGAGGTATGCCCTTAATTATAAGCAGATTTCTAATGGTTGTAAGGCTTATTTTAGTTATAAGTTTGCATTAGATACTACACATGAAACTGTGATCCATTCTCAAAATATAATTTGGGATTCGCTCCCCCATTGGGCATTATCGGTGATATCCAGCATTTTTTCGGTGATTCAGCTAAATAAGTTCAAAATTAGCCTGCCTTTAGCAAAAAACCGCGCTAAACGGAGGCATTGGTGGCTCTATGCCGGCCTGGATCTAGCCATATTAATGAGTATATCCGGACACCTATGCGCTACAGATTTAAAATTTTTAGACTCCGAACCCGGCGAACCAGGCGTTGGCTGGCAGAATAGCCCCTTTTTAAGAAGCGAAACTCCACCAATAACGTCTTGGGGTGATCCCGATGATGAAGAGAAAGAACCGAAAAACCTACTTCCGCCACCTATCGACGCGCAACATACAATTGCACCAGGTGACACTTTAAGACAAGTCTTGGCCAAATTTGGCATCGGAAGGCTCGAAACCGCACAGGTCATCAAATCCCTTTCAAAGACCTTTAAGCCGCGAAATTTGCGGCCAGGGCATCGTCTAATTCTCCAAATTCAATCGCCTGTATCACCGGGATCACAAAAAACACTGGTTTCAATTGATTTTACCGCTGATGCAAAAACAGACATTGCAGTTATTCGCGACGGTAAGGGTTCCTTTGTAGCACAACGACACAACCGCGAGCTAGGGCGTCGACTGGCCTACGGAGAAGGGATCATCACTTCTAGCCTTTATCAAGCCGGATCCGACGAAGGAATTCCCGCGCGAGCATTAATCAATATGATCAAAGTATTTAGCTTCGACGTGGATTTTCAGCGAGATATTCAGCAAAATGATGAGTTTGCACTATTTTATGAGAGGCTTACCGACGAAACGGGCACAATAGCGGAAATTGGGCCCGTCATTTTTGCACGGTTAAAACTGCGACGCCGGGAGGTTAAACTCTATCGATTTAAACTGAAGAATGGGAAAATTGACTATTTCGACAACCAAGGCCGTAGCGTTAAGAAGTTCCTTCTCAGCACTCCAACCGATGGAGCACGTATTTCTTCTGGCTTTGGGCGCCGACGGCATCCGATTTTAGGATATTCGAAGTTACATAAAGGCGTTGATTTTGCCGCACCTCGGGGAACCCCCGTATATGCCGCTGGTGATGGGATAATCGAGGTTGCTAAACGTTACGGTTCTTATGGAAACTATGTCCGCATTCGCCATAAAAACCATTACAAAACTGCTTATGCTCACCTAAAGGGTTTCGGGCCCGGCATCAAGTCGGGCATCCGTGTAAGGCAGCGCCGTATTATTGGTTATATCGGATCCACTGGTCGCTCTACTGGACCGCACTTGCATTACGAAGTGATTTATAAAAATCGCCATGTAAATCCGCGCGGAGTCAGAATACCAACAGGCATACAGCTAACCGGAAAAGAACATAAACGCTTTAAGGCCGAAAGAAGAAAAATCGACCGATCCATGACCGTATTACGAAAAAAGAATGCCGCTGATGCAAAAATCGATAACTACTAACCCTTTAGCGCAAATCGTCCAAGACAATTGAAATAGCTTCTAGACAGTCTGCACCAAGCGCATGAGACCGCCCTGGGGACCAACCTTCAAGAATATCGGGTCGGTCATTATGGTCGGCAAAAGGCATCTCAAGCGTCATCGCCAGACACCTAAAATTTTCAGCAATATTAGACGCGCAGATCGATAGGTTGGCTTGAAACGCTTTCGGATAGCCATGTTCGGTTTGAAAGTCTGGGCTAGCAACCAGCAAAGCCTCCTTAAAGGCAGGCAAAAGACGCTTCATGCGATCATCTGCCGACGGCACATGGTCAGAGCCAGAAATAAAATTGTAGGGAATACATTCATCCCCATGCACATCAATGGCGAAATCAACACCGGTTCTCTCCATGCGATTACGCACATGAAAAACCTCCGGGCTTTTATCTTGGCTAGGTTCAGCCCACTCACGATTCAAATTTGCACCCGCAGCATTGGTTCGTAGATTACCAAGCACGCTTCCGTCGGGATTCATATTGGGAACCAAATGAAATACTGCCTTGTCGCGAACCGTCATTGCAACACGGTCATTGGTGTCTAGCAACCGCTCTAAGAACCCTTCCATCCAGAACTGCCCCATGGCTTCTCCCGGGTGTTGACGAGCGATGGCCCAGCAAACTTTTTTAGAAGGCAGAGGGTCTCCAACTGTCAGCAAATCTATATCTCGGCCCTCAACAGTTTGTCCAAGGACCTCCAAGCGCGCAAAAGGAGATTGTTGGCAACGCGCAACAAAACTACGATGTCGTTCCAACGGATACGGTGCGAAATAGGCAAAATAAACAGAATCAAATTCTGCTTTGATTTTTAGCGTTAAGCAATCGTCGCGATACTCAGTTTTCACCCTAAACCAGTGGTCTCGGTCATAAGATGCGCATGCATTATAATCTTTGAAGCCCCTAGCATAGGATGCCTGTCCTGCATTTTCGATCTGGATGACACAATTTTCACCACACACCCCAGTCACGCGAAAATAAAACCACTGAAAAAAATCAGACGCAGTGTCTTTCCGGATTTTCACCCGAATATCCCCGGGCTCATCAGCAGAAACAACATTGACATTACCCGCGTCGAAGGCACTAGAAATTTTGATCATTACCGGAACTTATTTGCGTAGTCACTAAAGCGCCAGCAAATTCCGAAGGAGATTACGTTAAGCCGCTTTTGCAACTTCCCCGTTAATGGTGATCCCTCCGTCGCGGACTGAAACAAGCACCTTGTTCCCATCGCTAATGCGGCCTTCCAGCAGTGCTAATGCCAATGGATTTTGCAAATCGTTTTGAATAACACGGCGCAACGGTCGCGCACCGTAAACAGGATCAAATCCCTTATCAGCTAGCCATTCACGAGCCTCCTTGTCCAGAACAAGCTCAATTTTACGATCTACCAGCATAGTGTGCAATTGGCCCAGCTGAATCTCTACAATCGCCCCCATGTGCTCACGAGACAGACGCTGGAACAATAGAATTTCATCTATCCTATTGATAAATTCCGGCCGAAGTTGGGCCCGCACCGCTGTCATAACCTCATCGCGCACTGCATCAGAATCCTGATTTTCCGGCTGACTAGCCAACACTTCGGCTCCCATATTTGAAGTCATGATGATCAAAACATTCTTGAAATCGACGGTACGGCCCTGACCGTCTGTCAATCGCCCGTCGTCGAGCACCTGGAGCAATACGTTAAAAATATCTGAATGGGCCTTCTCTATTTCATCAAACAGGACCACTTGATAGGGACGGCGGCGAATAGCCTCGGTCAATGAGCCGCCTTCGTCATAGCCAACATAACCCGGAGGAGCTCCGATTAAACGGCTTACCGAATGCTTTTCCATATATTCGGACATATCAACACGTACCATCGCCTGATCGTCATCAAACAAAAAAGACGCAAGCGCTTTCGTAAGTTCGGTTTTACCTACGCCGGTCGGGCCCAAGAATAAGAATGAACCAATTGGCCGGTTTGGGTCTTGCAGCCCGGCGCGTGCCCGGCGAACCGCATTGGAGATTGCCACTATTGCCCGTTCCTGTCCTATGACTCGGTCACCCAGGCCACTCTCCATGCGCAATAGTTTGTCACGCTCCCCCTCTAGCATTTTATCGACAGGCACACCGGTCCAGCGCGACACGATAGCTGCCACATGCTGATCAGACACCTCCTCATTGACCATGGCGTGTGCTTTTGGCGCTTCTTCGTCGGCAATTCTTTTCTGCAATCCTGCAATCAAAAATTCCAACTCACCGGCGCGCTGAAACAGTCTTTCGTCCGCCGTCTCCCGCGCCTTTACGAGAATTTGATCCAACTCATTGCGAGCTATTTCCAATTCTTCTTTTATTTGTTGTTCACCGTGTAATTTGTCTTTAGCGTTTTGCCATCGATCAGTTAGGCTGTTGGATTTTTTTTCCAAACCTTCCAACTCCTTCTCCAAGTCACTAAGCCGATCCTTGGAGGCATTATCAGACTCCTTTTTCAAAGATTCGCGTTCAATTTTTAATTGAATGATTCGTCGGTCTAACTCATCAATTTCCTCAGGCTTCGAATCAACTTCCATCCGCAGACGGCTGGCCGCTTCGTCCACTAGATCAATCGCCTTATCGGGTAAAAAACGGTCTGTGATATATCGGTGTGACAACGTTGCGGCAGATACAATAGCCGCATCCGTGATCCGCACCCCATGATGTACCTCGTATTTTTCCTTCAAACCACGCAGTATCGAGACCGTATCTTCTACAGTAGGTTCAGGAACAAACACGGGCTGAAAACGCCGCGCCAGCGCTGCATCTTTTTCAATGTGTTTGCGATACTCATCTAATGTTGTCGCGCCCAAACAATGTAAATCGCCGCGCGCCAAAGCTGGTTTGAGCATATTGGAAGCGTCCATGGAACCCTCTGCAGCACCTGCCCCCACAAGTGTGTGCAACTCATCGATGAACAGAATAATTTCGCCGGTGGCTGCATAAACTTCATGCAGCACCGCTTTCAACCGTTCCTCAAATTCCCCTCTATATTTTGCCCCGGCTATTAGTGCCCCCAAATCAAGAGTGAGCAGGCGTTTCCCCCTCAAGCCTTCTGGCACGTCGCCTTTGACTATCCGTTGCGCCAAACCTTCTACGATGGCTGTCTTGCCAACGCCTGGCTCACCGATCAATACCGGGTTGTTCTTAGTCCGGCGCGAAAGTACCTGCATTGCACGGCGAATTTCCTCATCTCGACCGATGACCGGGTCAATTTTTCCATTCAATACTAATTGGTTCAAGTTCTGCGTATACTTCTGGAGAGCATCATACTGCCCTTCGACGCCACTACTATCGGCTGAGCGACCTTTACGCATAAGTTTAATCGCATTTTCCAAAGCCTGAGGGGTTACACCCGAATCTTTCAGCACTCTAGTACTCGGCGTTCCTTCAGCTATGGCAAGCGCCAGAAGCAGTTTTTCAGCCGTTACGAATTCATCTCCTGCTTTTTTGCAACTTTCTTCCGCTTGCTCAAGGAGGTGTGCCATTTCCGGTGCGAGGTAGAGATCGCCGCCTCCACCCTCAACAGTTGGGATTTTCGAAAGTTCCCTCTCGACGCACCGCAAAGCATGGGCCAAGTTACCACCAGCAGCAGCAATCAAATCCGCTACGATACCATCCTTATCATCCAACAGAGCTTTCAATAGATGCTCTGGTGTCAAACGCTGATGATTAGACCGTAATGCCAAGGATTGAGAAGATTGTATAAACCCCTTGGCAAGATCAGAATAATTCTCTAATTCCATAACAGCCCCTCCACAGCCCCCCATTTAAAGGCTAAGCTAAGTCGGTACAGTATTTAGTACGGACCCTCTTTGAGGCTTCCGCTAATATCATATGGGGACAGTTTTCCGAGCTACAAGGCTAACGTCAACGCGGCGCTTGTCTTATTTCAAAGGAAAAATACGGACAAGGAAAACACAAGCATAATTCCTAAGATTTCAGATAAAATTTCGGCTAAGCTTTAATCGCCTGCAGCAAGTTCCTGCTCTTTAGGTTGTGGTTTTGGTTTTGCCTCCACCGCAACCGTATCAACGTCAGTTTCCTCGACTTTGCCATTACCTTCAGTTTTGTCAGCCGACTTCGGGAGGGGCTCAATTTCGACCACCGCTTCCTCTCCCGCCGTTTCACCCTGATTCGCAGCAGCGTTGTTTTGACTATTACCGTTGGCATTGCGATTACGGTTATTATTTTGGGTGTTATTCCGTTGCTCCCTCTGCTCGCGTTGCTCTGCCTCAGCCGCGATGACGCGATGGTAGTGTTCTGCATGCTGCGAGAAGTTTTCCGCAGCAACACGATCTCCAGAGGCACTCGCATCACGTGCGAGTGTCAAATATTTCTCATGAATTTGGGTCGCATTACCACGAATCCGAACACTGGGACCATTGCTATCAAATGATTGTTGGCGACCCCCGCCGCGTCGATTGTTGCCGCCGCGATTACGCGACCGTTTCTGGCCTTGACTCTGTCTCATTACACTTTTCATTTTATGTTGCGTTAACGTCCCGCGTTTTGCCCCCGCGCCCAAACAATCGCACCCTGGGGATGACCACAATACATCGTGGACAACTGTAATCCCGGTACATTTGTAAAGTCCGCTCTATTGAAATGGATCTACATCATTCATGGAGACAGCAGAACATCGTGAAAATAGCTCGAAAAACGCCCACTTCCAACCTTTTTTTTTACTTGACTCTTTGCCGCTCAATGACCGTTCGCTATCAGGCAACGAATATGTCCTCCTAAATCTGCAACACTCCTCACTAACTGCAGATTAGCAGCTTCTAGAATGTCTAAGACTGCAGGCGCTTGCCCTTCGCCAATTTCAAAGAATGCCTTTCCACCAGGAGCGAGCAGGCGCTTAACATCTCTGCTAAGGGCCCGATAACAATCGAGCCCGTCAATACCGCCATCAAGAGCCAAGCGCGGCTCGAACTGAGCCACTTCCGGCTCTAATGAATCAATATCCGCGGATAGGATATATGGTGGGTTCGCCAATATACAGTCAAACGAACCGGATAAATTTTTACCCCAGTCACTTTCCAGAAATGAAACGCGCCCCGTAAACGACAATTTCTTTGTATTCTGCTTCGCGATCTTTAATGCATCTTCGCTAACGTCTACGCCAACGCCAATTGCTTGAGGCCGCTCCGACAAGACAGATAGAATTAAGCAACCTGTCCCAGTGCCAAAATCTAAAATTTGAAATTTTTCATCCTTATGAGGAAACTCTTTTAACACCGATTCGACCAACGCTTCACTGTCCGGCCTTGGGTCAAGCACAGAACTGGTTACATCAAATGAGAGACTCCAAAACTCGCGATACCCCAGTAGGTGCGACATCGGCTCACGATTTACACGCCGCTTCACAAGGTCGAAAAAAAAATCGGGATTATCCATATACTCGGTCTGAGGACCCAAGAGGGCAGCCGGATCACGGCCGAGCCAATGGCCTAATAATAATCGGGCTTCGTGCCTTGGAGACCCAAGCCCCGCTGCTACCAGCTGTGCGGTAGCTTGCTGGAGACACTTTTCTAGAAGCCTGGCTTCACTCATATTGCTTCCGCAAGAAGAGCAGCTTGAGCTTCAGTAATAAGCGCGTCAATTAACTCGTCAAGACTTTCACCAGCGATAACGCGTTCGAGTTGATGGACAGTTAAGTTGATACGGTGATCGGTCACGCGGCCTTGTGGGTAATTATAGGTGCGGATACGTTCGGAACGATCGCCACTGCCGACCATAGACTTGCGACTGGAAGCCCTCTCATCTGCTTGGCGCTGGCGTTCGGCTTCATAAATACGGGATCGCAAAACCTTCATTGCCTTTGCTTTATTCTTATGCTGTGATTTTTCATCCTGGCATTGCACGACGACATTGGTGGGCACATGGGTAATTCGCACTGCACTATCAGTCGTGTTGACACTTTGCCCACCCGGCCCTTGCGCCCGATAGGTATCGATGCGGATATCCTTCTCCTCAATCTCAACGTCGAAGTCCTCCGCTTCGGGCAAAACAGCAACGGTTGCCGCTGAGGTGTGAATTCGTCCGCCACTTTCAGTCGTCGGAACGCGCTGCACACGATGCACACCGGACTCAAACTTCATTCGTGCAAAAACACCATGTCCCTTGATAGTCGCCATTGCTTCCTTCAAGCCGCCAAGGCCAGTTTCGTTGGAAGACATAAGTTCAAATTGCCATCCCTGTTGACGGGCGTACTGCTCATACATGCGAAACAAAACCGCGGCAAATAGAGAAGCCTCATCACCGCCCGTCCCCGCACGAACTTCCAAAATAGCATTTTTTGAATCCGCTGCATCTTTAGGCAAAAGTAATTTTTGAATGGTCTCTGTGAGTACCGGTAATTGCTCCTGTATTTCTCGCACTTCCGCCTCAGCCATCGCGCGCATATCAGTATCCATATCAGGATCAGCCAGTAGTTCGTTAGCACCATCTAATTCATCCATAAGGCCGTGTAATTCTTTCGCCTTCTCCACAACGGGCGTTAAATCCGAATACTCTTTGGATAATTTGGCAAAATCCGCCGGCGCCAACTCGCCGGAAGACATTTCCGCCGACAATGTTTCATAACGCAAAACAACTTGGTCAAGTTTTTCAGGTAGCGCCATGGCGCTCATTCTCCCCTATCTGTATCGCCTTCATAAAACAACTTTGCGATAGCATGTTCAATTTCCGAAACCGTTTCCTCCCTATTATGGGATACTGCGGATAAATCTCGCCGCATCTTTTCGATAGGACCATGAAGCAAACGATTAAGGAGGCGGCGAGTTGCTTCTTCAGCTGATAAATTTTCCGCCTCATTTAAAACTTCCTTACGAACTGACTCAAAATGCGCCCGAAGATCAGTCACTAGAGGTGCCGCATCGCGTTCCAATTCGCGTTGCAGCCACGCTGCTACTTCGTTATCGATAATATTCCATGCCTGTGCAGACGCCTCTTCCCTTCGAGAACGACCCTGCATAGCGACCTGCTCCAAATCATTCAACGTATAGAGAAATATATCATCCAAGGCCTCCACTTGCGCATCGACTTCGACGGGAATACCTGTATCAATTACAAGGATTGGACGCCGTCGACGGGTCTG
This sequence comes from Rhodospirillaceae bacterium, assembly GCA_002715005.1. Lineage (GTDB taxonomy): Bacteria > Pseudomonadota > Alphaproteobacteria > UBA8366 > UBA8366. The sequence goes on along the minus strand of PAXN01000005.1, from coordinate 53,688 downwards.
CAATGCAGCCTGCAGCTTGGATACCTCTAATTCAACTCGTCCAGTACCATTAGCGCAAACCACTATATCTGCACGCGCTAATGCCCCGTCTAGCTTTTCAATCGGTTCGAATCGATAACCGCGTTCACGAGCCTCTACCTCGGTGCGCTGAGAATGGCCCATAAGCCCGAAAGAGGACAAACCGGTCGCCCGTAATTGCTCGCTAACCAGCTCACCCATATCGCCAAGTCCAAATAGAAGCGCATGCTTGTCAGCTAAATCACCATGAAGATTGCGTGCAACAGATACAGCTGCCGATGCCAACGAAACCACTCCAGCGGCGATGTCTGTTTCACCTCGCACACGTTTCGCAACCCGAAATCCATGTTGGAACGTTCGAGATAGCAAAGAATCCAAATGTCCTGCCTCCTCTGCAAGCCGATAGCAGTCTTTGAGCTGCCCCAGAACTTGAGGCTCACCAATCACTTGACTATCAAGGGACGAGGCAACTGCAAATATATGACGAACCGCCGCCTCATCGCATAGAAAATAAGTAGACGCCTCAATTTCTTCTAACTCAACATTCGCGGTTGTCGCCAGAACGTCGCGCGCAATCGCAGCACCAAAAAAAGGATCCGAATGAGCCAACTGCACTTCTACTCTGTCACAAGTCGACATCAGCAGAAAATTCTCCACTCCGTCTTTACACAATAGCCGCGACACCTCGGGGACCATAGATTCTGTAACGAAAAGACGTTCACGCAACGCCACACCGCTAGAGCGATGATTGGCTCCAACGACAGCAATACGTTTTGTCTCAGCTCGGGACACGGATAAGTCGCTAACGGTATTGGGCCAGACCAGTCGTCAATTCATCCAGTGCGATTTCCGACTGCTCGCCCGTTTCCATATTGCGTATTTGGGCGACACCACGCGCCAATTCATCATCTCCAATAATAACAATCACCGCCGCATTTAGTTTATCGGCACGTTTCATTCTTCGGCTCAAGTTTCCCGAATAACCTACATCGACCACAAAACCACTACCGCGCAGAAGTTCGGCCAATTGTTGTACTTTTTCAGTGGCCAGGTCCCCAAGCGGTGCCAAGGCAACAATAGGCTGTTTGGCCAAATCGGCCTCCACCAGCATTGCGAGACGTTCTATACCAGCAGCCCAACCAATACCGGGTGTTGGTGGCCCACCCATAAGTTTGATCAGTCCGTCATATCTTCCGCCTGCTAATACTGTGCCCTGAGCACCCAGCGCGCTTGTTGTAAACTCGAATGCCGTATGACCGTAGTAGTCGAGCCCCCGCACTAGCCGTGAATTCAACTTATATGGCACTCCGATCCGCTCTAGACCCTCTTTCACATTATCGAAAAAGAGGCGGCTTTCCTCAGTCAGGAAGCTGGCAAATTCGGGTGCATCCGCGACGATTTCCTGGTCCACTTCGTTTTTTGAGTCCAGGATTCGCAACGGGTTACGCCTAAAACGTTCTTGACTTTCCGCAGATAAATTACTCCGGTGAGGTGTCAGATAAGCAATCAAAGCGTTGCGATAATTTTCACGACTTTCGGGATCACCAAGCGTATTCAACTCTAGGGTAACTTGCTCCCTAAGCCCTAAATCAGTCAATACTCGGTAACCGGCAGCAATAACGTCAATGTCGGCTGCGGGGCTAGCAACTCCAATTAATTCGATGCCAACCTGATGAAATTGCCGGAGGCGACCTTTTTGCGGTCGTTCACGACGAAACATAGGGCCGGCATAAAAATATTTCAGCGGTATCTGTTGGGCTAGTCCCTCAGAAATAAAAGATCGTGCAACACCGGCGGTATTTTCCGGGCGCAAGGTGAGATGGTCGCCATTGCGGTCTTCGAAACTATACATTTCCTTTGTAACAATATCGGAGGTATCGCCAAGCGTACGCGAAAATACCTGCGTGAATTCAAAAATAGGTGTCGCAACCTCCTCGAATCCATATAACCCCACGACATTTCGAGCCACGTCAACCACATTTCTGTGCCGACGCATTTGGTCAGGTAAAATATCGTGAGTGCCGCGAACCGGCTGTAATCGAGCCATTATAAATTAGTTTCTTCGGTTATCCCGTGCAGAGAAAACGGCCAGACTGTGCCTGCCCATAAGTCAAAGATCAAGCAGTGTCGACAGCACCATTGAATACATTAATATGATTAGGGTAACGTTTTTTTAGATTTAGATGTTGCGTAAGACTGTTGCTGCAGCCCTAGCATGTCTTGTATCGCATTCCCCTGCCTTAAAGCCGCCGGATCTAGCTGAACATTTCGCCGAACAGATCCCTTCGGTCCAATTGACGGCACATTTTCTCCGTCCACCATAATTTCAATGCCCCCTGCATTACCTGTCATCAAAACTAACCCAGTCTTGTTGGGTGCCCTATAGCTATCTCCGGTGTACAAAACGCGTGTAAGCAAAACTTGGTCGGTTTCAGTATCGCTAATTTCCACCCATGCCGGGCTCATCGCTAAAATCACAATTCGAACATCGTCTGTATCGACGCCATATATTTTTGGCTCACGCGGCATAACGGCAACCGATTCTTCCTGTTCTGGCTTTTCCCCGACATGCAAATCAATCGGCGGCGCGGAAGATGAATCAGTGCTCTCAGAAGGTACCGCCGCCTTTGGCTCAATAGTTCTGGCGGCAGTGCGGGAGGTTAGAGCAGCATTACCTCCATTTGAGACTTTAGATACGAGTACATTTGTTCCACCCTTACTATCTGCCGTGTCAGTCGCTTTGGGCCTCGCCATTACCGGCCCAACTTCAACAGTTTTATTATCTGCACTAGCTTTTGCCGCCGACCCTGCCGTCAGTCTTTGATCAGCAACCCCTTTTAAGTTTTCCGGCAGGGGCGGCACAACTTCGGCGACAAATCCATCCGCATCAGAGAAATACATCCAGCCGGAATAAGCGCCTACAACCATAACCGCAGAAATAATGAGAATTGCCGCACTAGGAACTTTGCCTTCGCTAAGAGGGGACGGGAAGACAAGTTCCGTCTTTGAACTTAGTCCTCTTTGCTCGGCCTTGAAGCGCTCAACAAGGGATTCACTATCAAGGCCTAAATGCTCCGCATAAGACTTCACAAATCCTAAAGCATAGACTGGCCCCGGCAAATCCCCGATGCTACTGTTTTCAATAGCCTGCAAGTACGGAAACCGAATATGCAGCATTTCAGCGACCTGGCGCAAATCCAGACCCTGTTCCTCGCGAATTTGTCGCAAGGTTTCTCCAACTCTAATGGCCTCATGTGCTATGGTGTGTTACTCCCCTGCCCAAACCTGAGATCTTCCTCCACTGCGACCTAAAACCCAATGGATATAAACAGTATTCTCGAACAAGCCTCACCGACCCATGAGGGAACTAGGTTCTTCATATATACGGCGACGCATGCAACCGATCTTTTTGTATGCGAGAACAATAAACCGGATAGCGTCTTTATCCAACCTATTAAGAAATCAAACCATAATTTCGTTTTGATTGGCGAAATCGACAAGTAGTTCCCGCAAACTATGATTTGAAGACCCTAATTGGCCTTGAAGAAATTTTGACAGCTCTTTTGCATTCAAACCCCTAAGCATTACACGCACGGCACCAATTGATCCGGCGGGCATGGATAGACGGCGAAAACCCAGTCCAATAAGCGCCATAGCCTCGATTGGCGAACCAGCCATCTCTCCGCAAAGGCTGACAGGTACGTTTGCCTTATCTGACTCATACCTAACAGTTTTCAAAAATCGCAACATCGCCGGCGACAGCACGTCATAGCGATCAGCAACCCGAGGGTTGTTACGGTCGCTAGCGAAAAGAAACTGAGCGAGATCGTTGGATCCAATACTCAAAAAGTCTATCTGAGCGAGCAATTGCGGCAACTGGAACGCCAACGCTGGAATTTCCAACATACAACCAATCCGTGTATGTGAGGGTAATTCTTCGTGATTGTGCCTCGCACGATCAAATTCCTGCTCAAACAGCAATTTAGCCGCTTTTAGTTCCGCCACCTCAGAGACCATCGGGAACATCACATAAAGTTCACGGCCCGATGCTGCGCGAATCAGGGCACGCAACTGCAATCGCAACAAAGACGGCCGATCTAGCGCAATACGCAGCGCGCGCCAGCCCATTGCGGGATTATCGTCCTCACTCGGACGAAAATAGGGAAGCAGTTTATCACCGCCGATATCCAACGTACGAAACACCACGGGCTTACCGCGCGCTGCATCATAAATTTCAGTATATAGCTTCGTTTGCGCATCCATACGGGGGAATTTAGCGCTAATCATAAAAGGAATTTCGGTACGGCATAGGCCAACGCCATCCGCACCACTATCATGGAGGCTCTGCAGCTCCATCGGCAATCCAACATTGATTTGCAACGATACGGCTTCACCGTCCTCAGTTACGGCCGCGAGATCGCGACTCGCAATGTATTCGGCCCGGATACGATTTCGAATATTAACAGATTCGGCAAAACTATTCCAAAGCTCGTCCGCAGGCCGGACATGAACCTGTGCCGCATCCCCGTCCAGCAGCAATCGATCATTTTTCTCAATCCTGCTAATCGCACCGCGCACATTGCAAATCATAGGAATATCGAGAGCTTTAGCGACAATTGCTGTGTGTGACGTAGCCGATCCTTCATCGACAACCAATCCGCACAGACATGACCGGTCATAATCGAGTAGTTCAGCAGGCCCGATTGTACGTGCAACCAAAATTGCCTCTTCGGGAAGATCACTGTCCCCTTCAATAGCAGCGCCCTCACCCATCAGATACTGTAACAAACGATAGGCAAGATCATCGAGATCCATTAGCCGTTCGCGAATATACGGATTTGGTGCCGCTGCCATACGCGCTCGCGTTTCATTTTGTACCTTAGCCACCGCGGCTTCAGCAGTAAGACCGCCGCGAACCGCCGCGCCAATGCGACGCGACCAACCTCTATCATCGGCAATCATGCGATAAGCATCGAGAATTTCCAGATGCTCACCAGAGCCATAACGCCGCCGCGTATCTTCAAACATAGTATCGAGCGAGGACTGCATCTCAACGAGCGCGTCCTTAAGCCGCTCCTCTTCGATAGCCGTATCTTCTGCAATCGTTTGACTAATGGCTGCGCCTCGGCCATGCACGACCGCATACCCCTTTGCTATACCGGCATTTAGCCGTGAACCACTTAGAATTTCCGGGTGCACCGCAATGACTTGATCAAGCCCATCGCGATCTTCAGGCTTCGGGAGGTCACCTCCGGAAATCATTTCCGCCAATACCATGGCAACGGTTTCCAAAGTTTCGATTTCCTCTTCGGCAAAATTACGCGCCAACTGGCTTTGTATGGCCAGCACGCCATACACTCGTCCGTTGCGTAATATTGGCACCCCCAGAAGGGACTGGAAAATTTCCTCTCCAGTTTCAGGCTTATAAGCAAATCGCGGATGGTTCTGAGCGTCGGCCAGCGCTAAAGAACGAGTCCGTTCGGCAATGAAACCAATTAAACCCTCACCAACGTTTAATTGAGTGTGAAAGATCGCATCTTTACGCAGGCCCTCCGTGCCGTAAAGCACCAATTTACCCCCACGGCGCAGCACATATATTGAACAAACCTCCGCCACCATGCCTTCAGCAATAAAGTGTGTGATTTGATCAAGCCGTTCGCTCGGTGCACCGTCACTTGCCATGACATCCCGCAATTGCCGGAGCAAATGGCGTGAACCGACCCAATTTTTTTTCGCGTTCATCGGATCCTTTGCCTCAGACTTATCAGCATTTCTGCTTTGGCCCAGCCTGCGTCAATCAAACCAATTCAAATAAACTGTGTAAAGGCTCTAAGGTGCATCCAACTGATAAGCCGCATGCAAAGCGCGCAATGCTAGTTCAGTATATTCCTCTGAGATCAAAACGCTAATTTTGATCTCAGAGGTAGAAATCACCTGGATGTTAATGCCCTTTTCCGCTAGCGTTTCGAACATTTTCTGCGCTACACCCGCATAACTCCTCATGCCTACGCCAATAACCGAAACTTTTACCACATCTTGATCGGTTAAAATATCGTCAAAAGTCAGGTCGTCTCCGAAAGCCTCAATCACGGCCAAGGCACCCTCAAAATCGGTTTTGACGACCGTAAAAGTAATATCGGTGCTATTTCCATCTGCAGCTGTGCTTTGAACAATCATGTCCACATTTATATTGGCATCAGCCAGCGGCCCAAATACAGCCGCGGCAATACCAGGCCGGTCATGCACGCCAACCAATGTAATCTTTGCTTCGTCGCGACTATAGGTGATGCCGCTTACTACCTGCTGCTCCACGATTTCATCCTCATCCACTACAAGCGTTCCGGCCGAATCCTCGAAGCTGGACCTAACCTGTAACCGCACCGCTTGATTCATAGCCAGCTCAACAGAGCGCGTTTGCAGAACTCGCGCACCTAAAGAGGCCATCTCCAACATTTCTTCGTAGGTAACTTTTTCGAGCTTTTGCGCTCGTGTCACAATTCTCGGGTCACTAGTATAGACGCCATCCACATCAGTGTAGATATCACACTGGTCCGCCTTGAGTGCCGCTGCCAATGCAACCGCACTTGTATCCGAACCACCCCTACCAAGGGTAGTTAGCCGCCCACCAGGGTCAATACCCTGGAAACCGGCGATAATCGGAACCTCCCCGCTATCAAGACAAGCTACCAAATTACTGGGGTCGATATTTTTAATCCGAGCTTTCCCATGAGTACCATCGGTTTCGATAGGAACTTGCCAAGCGAGCCAGGATCTAGCCGGAACATCAATTTCGTGTAGCGCCAACGCAAGCAATCCACTAGAAATTTGCTCGCCCGACGAAATGATTGAATCCGCTTCGCAACCACCATGCAGATCACTCAGTTCCGAGACATAACCTACCAGTTTGTTGGTTACACCAGCCATTGCGGATACTGCAACGACCACTCGGTTTCCTGCGTCAATTTCGGCTTTGACGCGCCGTGCTACATTGCGCATACAATTGAGATCCGCAACCGAGGTACCACCGAACTTCATCACAACCAATGACATAGAAAAACCCTTACAAATCGGCCCAGCAAACCCGTATCAAATTAAATAGGATCGGGCAGTTGCCCTTAAAGAGCGGCGTATCCATACTCATTTGGACCGAAGCACGCAAGCATGCGAAATCTGAGAAAAGACTTAAACCATTGATGAACAAAGAATCACTTATTCCTATCGACGGTACCGTCGATGCCGCTGAGATCGAGAAGTTTGCAGCCATGGCTGAAGAATGGTGGGATGCGAATGGAAAGTTTAAACCGCTACATAAGCTAAATCCCGCCCGACTTGGGTTTCTGCGCGACCGTATTGCTAGCCATTTTGGGCGCGACCCAATGGCCACTAATCCACTCAAAGACTTAAACGTTTTAGATATAGGTTGCGGCGGCGGCTTGATGACCGAGCCGTTAAGACGACTTGGGGCAACCATGACAGCAGTGGATGCGGCTGAAAGAAATATCGAAATTGCCCGCATCCATGCACAAAAAATGGCACTCGATATCGATTATTACTATGCCACCGCTGGACAGCTAGCGGCAGAAGGAAAACAATTTGATGCTGTCGTTAATATGGAAGTGATCGAGCATGTGGCAGACATTCATAAATTCCTAGCAGAGTGCGCGCAATTGGTTAGGCCTGGTGGGCTTATGGTTCTTGCGACCCTCAATCGTACGGCCAAATCTTTTATGCTGGCTATTGTGGGTGCTGAATATCTACTGCGATGGCTACCTCGGGGGACCCATGAATGGCAAAAATTTGTTAAACCCTCCGAACTCGCCACCGCATGCCGGCCATTAGGTCTCGAGATGACCGAGCTTATGGGCCTACGTTACAACCCTTTGAGGGACCGTTGGCAGTTGGCGCCTAATAGTTTAGACGTCAATTATATGGCAGTGACAGAAAAATTGATCGAACAATAGCCGCAGTATTATTTTTTTATGGCCCGTAGCGATTTGCCCAGTCCCCTATTTATTCGGGGCTTATTTGACGTCGAGACACCACGAACTGCGCGCATGATCTGCTACAGCTACGTCGAAAACAATACCATTCAAATCCCTGTATTTACGTTCATATTTCGGCCCCTTGCCGACATTTTTTACTTGGCCGTGATAGACGCCACCAGCATTTTCGATTGCCGACGCACCTTCTTCGATATCGTCGACAAGGAAACCTAAATGATGGATGCCTATAAAATCATTGCCGCGTTCATCTTCAGCGTTGTTGTTTTTTTTAATATCTAGGATAGCTAGACTGACTACGCCATCAGACATCATAACTGCTACATCGGATTGCCGAACCCGTTCCAGCCCAAATGCTTCTTCATAAAATTTTGCCGTTTCTTCCAAATCCCGGACCGCAATCGCAATATGGCGGAGTTTTGCCATTGTTTCCTCCTATGGTTTGCTCGTGCGCAATCTTGCACGGATCATTAGCCTAGAGCCATAACGTTAATCTGCAATAGCTGTGTTATTTTCTAACGCAATAAGACAACCATTAAATGCCAACGGCAAGTGTCTCCTATTGGAATTCTCGGTTAACTGTCGGTACGCGAAACCCAGGGGATTCGAGCAAATGCCACGCCCTCTTCTTCCAAAGCACGAGCGTCATCATCAGTTGTCTCACCATAAATATTGCGGCTTTCCACTTCATCATAATGTATTTTACGCGCTTCTTCAGCAAACTCGTTGCCCACATAATCACAGTTTTTTTCGACCTCTTCGCGCACTTTAACCATCATTTGGCGCAAATCAGCGAATTTTTTTTGTTTGGCCTCTTCGGAAGTGCTATTTCGGGCCGACGCAATGCGCGGCGCCATCGGCGCCTTGACAATGTTACAGTCACCACAAACAGGACACACTACTTCGCCTGCTTTACTTTGTTTTTCGAAAGTAGCACCGTCTTTAAACCACGCCTCGAATTGATGGTCTTCACTGCAACGAAGATTAAACAAAATCATGCTTTTTCACGTCCGACTAAATTAAAAAAACAACTTTCTACTTTTAAATGGTATTGAAAAGAAAAAATAGCAAGCCAATCCACATCTCTAATCACCATAAGTCCCAAGAATCCGATTGGGTAAAACGGTTCGCTCATCATGTACCGCACGATAGCAACGTCTTAGACGTAGCCTGTGGATCGGGGCGCCAGGGACGTTTTTTTCTAAACAAAGGCCACCAAGTCACGTTCGTCGATAAAGATGTTACCGAGGTGGGCGATTTAGTCGAACACCCTAATGCTCGAATGATTGCGGGAGACTTGGAGGCCGGTCCCTGGCCACTCGGAAAGAAACAGTTTCAGTGTATGGTTGTCACAAACTATCTGTGGCGGCCCAACTTTAAGCGATTATTATTGCATTTAGACGGCCTATTAATCTACGAAACATTCGCCGAAGGTAACGAACAATATGGCCGTCCGCAAAATAAGGATTTTTTGTTGCAAAAAGGCGAGCTCTTCGAACGTATTCGAGGTCATTGCCAGGTCATTGCTTATGAACAGCGGACTTTGCACTACCCTTCGCAGGCTATCGTACAACGGATCGCCGCCCGTACCTTTTAAACGCTTTCATGCCGAGCTACTAAATAGGCCTGTCGTGCATCAGGGAGGGTATCATAGCGCGGGCTTCATCGATTTTACTAAGGTCAATATCTCCATAGACAATCCCAATTTCTTCACCGCCGTCCGCCAAAACTGTTCCCCACGGGTCGACTATTAAGGAATGCCCGTAACTTTTTCGACCATCTTCATGATCACCGCACTGCGCAGGCGCAACAATGAAAGCGCCAGACTCGATGGCACGCGACCGCAACAGTATATGCCAATGAGCTTCGCCAGTGCGCCGCGTGAACGCAGAGGGCACCGTAATGATACCGGCACCCGCTTGAGCTAGGGCCCGGTAAAGATAAGGGAAACGTACATCATAACAAATGGTGAGACCAAGGGTGCCCCAAGGCGTATCTACCGCCGATGTAACATTACCAGGCCGATAGGTTTCTGATTCACGAAATGTATTCCCATCGGCGAGATTGACATCAAACATATGAATCTTGTCGTACCGCGCCACAACTTTTCCGTCTGGATCAATCAAGAATGAGCGATTGCCGAGCCTTTCGTCGTCTCCTAACTTCAAGGCGAGAGAGCCTACAAGTATCCATACGCCTAATTCCTTAGATAGAGCTTGGTAAGCCGCCAAAGAGGGATCCTCTTGCTCTAGCCTAGCTGCTGCTTTAGCCAATTTACCACGCCGCTGACAAATGTTGACCACCTCGGGCAACGTTATCAAAGAAGCACCCTGAGCAGCGGCTTCTCTAATCATGTCGGAAGAAGTCCTAATATTCACCGCTACACTCGTTGTAGACGATGTCTGAACACAGGCGACCTTTAAATCAGTTGCCAACTAACGCCCCAGCATTGGGTCAAGTTTTCCCGCAGCATCAAGAGCAAATAGATCATCACACCCACCAATATGCTGGTCACCTATAAAAATTTGTGGAACAGAAGTCGCGCCATTAGCGCGTGTAACCATCAACCTTTTCTGCTCGGGCTGGATGATCACGTCAACCTCAGTAAATTCGACACCTTTTTTAGACAATAATCTTTTGGCGCGATGGCAAAATCCACAAAGAGGGGCGGTATAAATTTCTACTTTAGCCACATTTTTAATCCGTTGAGTTGGTGTCATATATTGAACGTTTTTGCGCGTGACTTGAGGTCCCGAGTTATTTCATCGACGCAAGCAACACACAAATAGAAAGTCACTGTCGCACATTCCTCCAACTTTACGCCAGTCTCGAAAAATTATCTCATAATGAACTCGTTCGCCCTCAATAAATAGGCCTAGCAAAAAAGACTCTCGCGAGATTCCGATCTCGGACAAGCTCAGGCATGCTGATCGACAGTAGTATTGAGAGACGGATTACGCCAACAATATTTAATGCACCTTTGGTTACGCGATACTGGTCTTTAGGTGAAGGTTTGTTGCCATAGATTTATAGTTCAAACCTATGCATAGTGACGCCGTGTCCCAACCAATTCAGATATTTGACCGAAAACGGGTGCGTCAACAAAGAAGCCGCGCCGCACCAAATTTTTGTGAGCATGATTTTTTGTTTCGCGAAATAAAAGACCGTCTTACAGAACGGTTGCTAGATATTGATCGTACCTTTGAGGTAACGTTTAACTTGGGTGCGCGGCATCCAGTACTCATTAAAAGAGCGGCAATCACAGCAGATTTGACCACCGCTTACCGCAACACGGTTGCTTTACCCTATCTGGTTATTGACGAGGAATTCATGCCAATTGCCAGAAACAGTTTAGATTTAGTTGTGAGCAATCTTTGCCTTCATTGGACAAATGATTTGCCTGGGGCCTTGCTACAAATCCGTCAGGCGTTAAAACCGGACGGCCTCTTTCTCGCAGCATTTTTAGGTGGTGATACGCTTATAGAGCTTCGGTCCAGCCTGTTGGAATCAGAAATGGAAATTACCGGGGGCGCTGGGCCAAGAGTGTCGCCCTTTGCGAATATCCGGGATGCTGGTGGTTTATTACAAAGGGCGGGGTTCGCGTTACCCGTCACCGACCAAGATACAATCATCGTTACATACGATAATGCATTCAAACTAATGGCGGACCTTAGAGGGATGGGCGAAAGTAATGCGCTAGTCGAAATGCCGCGCGCCATTCCCCATCGCCTATTGTTTGCGCGTGCAGCAGAAATTTACCATGAACGCTTCGCCGATGACGAGGGGCGTATCCCCGCGACTTTTGAAGTGCTTTATCTACATGGCTGGACCCCCGCAGACACCCAACCAAAGCCGCTCAAACCAGGAAGCGCTCAAGGCAGATTAGCGGATGCGTTGAATTCACTTGAATTGTCCGCCGGAGAAAANGCAAAACCGGAGATATAAAAACTAAGGACGCATANAGAATGCTCGATCAACAAACGCCCAACCGCCTCAGAATCTTCCCGACAATCAGTGGAGCATATGAATTTCTTTGGGCAAATAGAAGCGACTTTGCGCGCATGAGCGCACTCCCAGTTTTAATTTTGGCTTTTGCCGATGTGATCGCGATAGCGTTTTTTCCCATGCAAGATGGCAGAATTACCTACCAAGCTTGGGCGGTGAGGCTTACACCAGCAGCATTTTTGTACGTGATGTTTAGCGTTGCCTGGCATCGTCGGTTTTTGCGTTCATCGGAAACTAGTACATTCTGGGAGGCCCTTCGTTGGGACGGGCGGAAGACAGTATTCTTTTTAAGACTAATAAGTATTTTTCTATGCGTCGCCCTAATTAGCCTTTCACCGACTATCATCATCACTATTATCGGCTTTATCATTTCCACAATGTCCGGCGTCGTTGGCACGTCAGCAGTGNCCCCCCAAGGAGTAAGCCTGTTGGGCTCAACAATAGTTATGACTATTGCGCTGTTACTTTATGCACGCTTATCCCTGTGGCTACCGGCAACTGCTGTAGATGAAAGGTATGGACCCGCTGCCATCTGGAGCCTCGGCCAGGGTAATAGTTGGTCTCTGGTCGGTATAACGTTGGGCGCGGCTCTGCCCATGATGCTTGGCGCCTTCGCCATCGGATCTTTTGTTCAGTCTTTCGTTACAGGACTTGGCATGAACAGCCATTTAACCGGACGCTTAATCACAGCTCTGGCTTCGGGATTCTGCAACTACGTAACGTTAGCTGCAGAGATCACAGCACTATCGATTGCCTACCGACAATTATCGCAGCAAAAGAATGCCGGCGTACCGTTTTTCCGAAACGACTAAAGAAAATCTCGCAACATAGCTACAAGCGGCTTGTCCGCAGGCGGCATTGGAAAATCACCTAATCTATTTGGATAGACCCATTTCAGGGTCTGACCCTCCTGGGGTTGAGGAATTCCTTGCCAAACACGGCAAAGATATAACGGCATTAAGAGGTGAAACTCATCATAGATATGGCTTGCAAAAGTAAAGGGCGCAAGGCAGCTAGTTTTAGTGTCGATGCCGATTTCTTCCGCAAGTTCACGCACCAGAGCGATCTCCGGCGTTTCATCATCCTTTACCTTTCCACCAGGAAACTCCCAAAGACCGCCCATGGGCTTCCCAGCCGGACGCTTTGCAATCAGCACACGCCCATCTGGGTCGACCAACGCCACGGCAGCGACTAGCAATATCGGCTTTGACGCGCCTTGACTCGGTAATTGCCAACAGCCGTCACCGGTTTCTGACATGATGTTAGCTGCGGTAATCAGCGTTAATGCTGATATAGTCGTGAGTCAAATCACAGGTCCACACGCGCGCTTTGCCAGCACCGACGCCAACATCAACCTCAATGGTAACACTTTTCTTTTTGAGGTGCCTTGCAATCGGCGCTTCTTTATACGCATCGACAAGCCTACCGTTTTCCGTAATTGGAATGCCTCCCATCGCGATTGACAACTTATCACGGTCAGCCTTCTCTCCGGCCTTCCCAATCGCCATCACAATACGCCCCCAATTTGCATCCTCACCAGCGATAGCAGTTTTCACCAAAGGAGAATTCGCAATTGCGAGACCTATGCGTTTTGCCGCTCTAGCTGATGCAGCGCCAGTTACATCGATAGTAATAAACTTGGTAGCACCTTCGCCATCGCGCACCACTTGCGTTGCAAGGTCAATCATCAAATCTGTCAAAGCTTGTCGGAAGTGCCGCAAATGCGCTTGAGCCGGCCCAGACACCGACTTGTGACTTGCAGCGCCTGTTGCTGCCAATAACACTGTATCACTGGTAGAAGTATCGCTATCGACAGTAATGGAGTTGAAGCTCCTATCTGTAGCATGATCGAGAAGTTTTTGGAGTGTCGGAGCCGGAATTTTAGCATCAGTGAAAATAAAACTCAGCATCGTTGCCATATCCGGCGCTATCATACCCGAACCCTTCGCTATACCAACGATCCGAACCGGCGAACCGGCAATTTCGGTTTCTATATAGGCGCCTTTTGAGAAAGTATCGGTAGTACGAATGGCATCTGCGGCGTCAGACCAACCGTTCGCCTTTAGCGCCTTAACGGCACGTGGCAGCTTTTCACCGATCGCTTTGGGGGGCAATGGCTCTCCGATGACGCCGGTCGATGCAAGAAACACCTCCGCCTTTCGGCAATCAAAATGGCGAACAGCGGCCTTGATCGTCTCCGCTACGGTTTGAACGCCCGCTTTTCCGGTAAACGCGTTGGCATTTCCTGAATTGACAATAATAGTCCGCGCTTTGCCGCGCCTTATAACCTGTCGGCACCAGTCAACCGGCGCAGAGGGACACCGGGAATTCGTGAATTTTCCCGCTATAGTCGTTCCCACTTGCAAATCAGCAACAAAGAGGTCACGCTTCTTGCCTTTCGTCAATCCCGCAGATAGGCCAGCAACCCGAACGCCATCAACCGTCGGTAACAACGGAAATTCAGTCGGCGCTAATGGCGAGCGCTTCAACACAATCAATTACCGAGAAGGCTTTAGCGCAGCAGGCGGTGAAACCGATTCCTGAGGAGCAGCCCGGGCCGTCTTACCATCAAAAGAAAAGCGCTGAACTTTTGTCTGCGCTAACAGCTCCGATACAACCTGGTTGCTGAACTTTTGGCCCACCTTCTGTCTNAGCATAGGACGCATTTTCTCAAAAGTTGGCATCTTCCTCTTACGACGATCTTCGAGTTTAATTACATGCCACCCGAAGTCCGACTTGACCGGCTTTTGCGTTACCTGCCCCACCTTCAANGCGAAAGCTGCGTCAGAAAAAGGCTTCACCATTTCATCTCTCTTAAAATAATTNAGATCGCCGCCCCGAGACGCAGTTCGGCCTATGGAGTATTTTTTCGCCAATTCAGCAAAATTTTGACCCGTATTTATAAAATTTATAATTTCTTTGGCTTTAGCCTCCGTTTGCAACAAGACATGGCGCGCCCGAACCTCCTCAATCCCTTCATTTCGCTTGCTTAGAATTTTATACTCGTCCTTCAATATCTTATCGGTAATCTGCTTTCTTACTAAATCGCCCAGGTAGACATCTCGAACCAGAGCATCCTCCGCACGTTTCAACTGGCGTTTTACTCGGGGATCATTCTCCAATTTCAAACGTCTGCCATATAAAGTTAACATTTTTGCGACAATAACTGATTCCAGCAGGTTCGGGTAATGGCGCTTGAGGCCCGCGCGGCGAACTCGCGGCGGCAAAGCGCGGAACGCGTTGATTATATCTTGCTGGTAAATTGGCTTTCCCACAACACGAGCCACAACTATTTTTTTTGTAGCGCCTTTAGATCCTGAGGTCGCCTGGGATAATAGAATACCCACTTCTGCCAAGCTTTCCTTGGATGACAGAAGCGTAAACGAAACAATTGCGGCCATACCAAATAGTGCTACACGAACCATGGATAAATCCTTAAAATGAGGCTGAATGTTCATAATAAAACGTGGTCATTTATATCCAGTGGCATAATGCACACCTGATGAATGCATACAAGGTTTCTAGAGTTTGATTGACAGCAGCCCACAGCATAACTATCTCACACACTGATACTGTACGACGCAATAACCATAACAACTATGTTCAACGCGCTGAGGATTTCATGCTAGGCGGATTGCTTAAATCTATGTTCGGCACCGTCAACGACCGTATTTTAGGCCAAATGCAGCCACAGGTCGATGCGATAAACGCCCTAGAAAAAGAGATGGAAGTGCTGGACGACGGCGCTTTGAGTGCTCGGACCGCTTGGTTACGTGAGCGTCTAGAAGGCGGGGAAACACTGGACGACATTCTGGTTGATGCATTTGCTACGGTTCGCGAAGCAGCAAAACGTACCCTTGGACAACGGCATTACGATGTTCAGTTACTNGGCGGCATGGTGCTCCATCAGGGAAAAATTTCCGAAATGAAGACAGGTGAAGGTAAAACTTTGGTATCTACCCTGCCGGTTTACCTGAACGCTTTGGAGGGTAAGGGCGTCCATGTAGTAACCGTCAACGATTATCTAGCAAAACGCGATTCGGAGTGGATGGGCCAAATATACGGTTTTCTTGCCATGACAGTTGGTTGCATCGTCCACGAGCTAGACGACGCTAAACGCCAGNTTGAGTATTCCGCTGACATTACATACGGNACCAACAACGAATTCGGATTCGACTATTTACGCGATAATATGAAGTTTCACTTGGAGGAAATGGTTCAGCGTGATTTTAATTTCGCTATCGTTGATGAAGTAGATTCGATCCTCATCGACGAAGCACGAACGCCGCTCATTATTTCCGGCCCTACAGATGATTTTGCCGACGAATATCGCAAAGTAGACGCGTTAATCCCGAAACTTACTGAAGAGCATTACAAAAAGGATGAAAAACAACGCACGGTAAATCTCACAGAGGAAGGCCAAGAGAGCATTGAAGAACTGCTTGCCAAAACCGGCATGCTAAGTGAGGGAAACTTGTACGACTTGCAGAACATTTCCTTGGTTCACCATGCAAATCAAGCGTTACGCGCTCATACACTATTTCAACGTGATACGGATTATATTGTTAAGGACAATAAAGTCATAATTATCGATGAATTTACCGGAAGAATGATGGAAGGCCGGCGCTACTCTGACGGCTTGCATCAAGCGTTGGAGGCGAAAGAAAAAGTAGAAGTACAGCAAGAAAACCAGACACTAGCGTCTATCACATTTCAAAATTATTTCCGCCTTTATCCAAAATTAGCTGGCATGACGGGCACCGCAATGACGGAAGCCGGAGAATTTGCTGAAATTTATTCGCTTGAAGTGATCGAAGTCCCAACAAATCGCGACATGGTTCGCGCTGATATGGACGACGAAGTTTACCGCACGACGCTCGAAAAATATCAGGCTATCTTAGAGCAAATTCAAGAATGCCTGGCGCGCAAACAACCGGTTCTAGTTGGCACGGTCAGCATTGAAAAATCGGAGGAGCTAGCTGATTTCCTCAAAAAAGCAAAAATCAAGCATAGCGTGCTCAACGCACGACATCACGAGCAAGAAGCGTTTATAATAGCGGATGCGGGCATGCCGGGGGCAGTTACTATCGCCACTAATATGGCCGGCCGTGGCACCGATATTCAACTTGGTGGCAACCTGGAAATGCGCCTTGCTAAAGAATTGGGTACCATGGTGATCGAAGAAGTAGACCCAGAAAAACTAAAAGCCATAAAGAATGATATTGAAGCTAATCGGCAAATAGTCCTCGAAGCTGGCGGATTATTCGTACTCGGCACAGAGCGCCATGAGTCAAGACGCATCGACAACCAATTGCGAGGCAGAGCAGGTCGCCAAGGTGACCCAGGCGCATCAAAGTTCTTCGTCAGCCTTGAAGACGACCTTATGCGAATCTTTGGTTCCGAACGCATGGACGGCATGTTGCGAAAGCTAGGCCTTGAAGACGGCGAAGCAATCATTCATCCCTGGATTAATAAAGCCCTTGCGAAAGCGCAAGAAAAGGTGGAAGAGCGCAATTTCGAAATTCGTAAGCAGTTACTCCGTTTCGACGACGTTATGAACGACCAACGCAAAGTTATATTTGAACAACGCAAAGAGCTAATGCGTTCTGATGATGTGAATTCGACTATTATTGAAATGCGCCACGATTTGATTGAAGATTTGGTCGCACAGCACATTCCCGAAAGTGCAATGCCCGAGCAATGGACTCTGGATGCGTTGCAAGACGACTGTAAACGAATGTTCGCCATGGATCTTCCAATCAACGATTGGGCGGCGGAAGAAGGCATAGCAGAACAGGAAATTTGTGAGCGGGTTTGCGACGCGCTCGACACTAAAATGGCAGAAAAGTCAGCAAATTATGGTCCAGATATGATGCGGATCGCTGAAAAAAGCCTATTGCTGCAAATTCTTGACCAGAACTGGAAAGATCACCTCCTACAGCTCGATCATTTACGCCAAGGTATAGGCCTACGTGCGTATGGTCAGCGTGACCCGTTGAATGAGTATAAAAAAGAAGCCTTTGAAATCTTCGAAGACCTTCTTAACAGAATACGCGAATCCGTCACCACACTGCTGGCCGACATCGAAATGCAAGCCGAAATGCCGATGATGGAAGTTAAATCAGAAAACTACCCAGAAATGACCGAATCACGGGAAGATCCTTATCTTTTTACAGGTAAAGAGGACACACCCATCGAGGCCGGCATATCCCCAATTAGGAACCGGCAATCTGCAGCTACAATTGACCCTGAAGACCCCAGCACATGGGGCAAAGTAGCCCGCAATGCACCCTGCCCATGCGGATCAGGAAAAAAGTACAAGCATTGTCACGGCAAACTCTAGTGACGAGGCTGCGCTCCTAGTTAAATTCTTTAGTAATCGAGCAAGGGCACTTTCCCCGTGGCCTTTATCCCTTTCGGATCACCAACAACAGTTATTGTGAGCGCTTCCGTATCTATTACCCTTTTTGCCAATTGTTTGACCTGGCTTACGCTAACCGCATTAATCAAATGCCGCCGATTTTTCAAATAATCAGGGCCAAGCTGGTAATATTGCAGTGTAGCCAGCAACCTGGCAATCCGGTCCGAACTTGAAAAGCGAAGCGGGAACGACCCATTTATAAACTTCTTCGCGTTCTCTAGTTCGGCATCAGAGACACCTTCAACCGCCATCCGTTGCCATTCCTCCCGTAAAACCCTGAGCGACTCGACAACGCGATCATTTTCAGTTGACAACCGACCCGCTAGCAAAGGTGCTATGGGGCGTGGACTAAGATAAGTGTATACGGAGTAGGCAAGACCCCGTTTCTCGCGAACCTCGTTATAAAGCCGCGATGTAAAACTACCGCCACCCAAAATGTGGTTCATGACGTAAGCCGCATAGAAGTTTGGATCGAAGCGAGTCACGCCCTTTTGTCCGAAAATGACCACGCTTTGCGGTATATCTTTTTTCACTACTATCAGCGCACCTTTTGAACGAAAATTTGCATTTTGAATTTTCCGTCTCGGTCCTTTTGCCGGCAGTCCTCCAAAAACTTTTTCCAACATTGGTTTTAGCTCGCTCGCCGTCATGTCACCAACCACGCTTACTATAAGCCGGTCGCGCGAAAAACTCTCCAGAACGTGCGATTTCAGATCCTCAACAGACAGCCCTTCAACAGATTTCTGCGTACCAGCAGTAGGGCGTGCATAAGCATGCTTGCCGTAAATAGCCTTAGACCAAACTCGACTCGCAATATATCCCGGACGTGAAGACCGACTTTTAAGACCTGTCAGGATTTGGGCACGAATGCGCTCAACGGCGTCTTTATCAAACCGTGGTTTCGTCAACGCAAGAGCGGTTAGTTTTATTGCACTATCTCGATATTTATTGAGCGTCTTAAGACTGCCACCAAAAGAATCCTGGTCGACGTTAAAACTGAGTTGTATCGATTGGTTTTCCAACTGACGCTGAAATGCCTGACTGTCTAAATCACCCGCCCCTTCGTCCAGCAGTGCCGAAACCATATTAGCACGACCACCTTTGCCTTCCGGATCTAGGGATGCACCCGTCTCTCTAAAAATAAAGTTCATAGAAATTAGCGGTATAGAAGGATCACGGACGAGCCATGCCGTAATACCACTTGAGCTTGTGATAGATTCTATTTTTACTGCAGAAGCAGGAGTAAAAATACTGAATATAGCAACGATAAAAACAAAAACAGCCACAAAAATTCGCAATGAAGCTATCATCACATATCCTCCGGCAGCAAAATCGCGGTCACCGAACCCTTCCGTCCTAATACTAATTTTATAACTTCGTTTACAGCCTCAACCTCTATTTTACCAATTCGTTCCGGCCATTCTTCGACATCTTCAAGCGTCAAACCGAGTGCTAAAGCTTGGCCAACAATACTAGCCGGCGTATATACCCCATCGCGTGCATAAATAGCTGCATTTTGTAGTCGAGCGATAGCTTCGCTGACTTCCTGCTCCGAAACGCCGTCTTTGAGAAGTTTCATAAACTCTTTTTTCATCGCCGTTTCGACATCTAAAACGGTCATGCCCCGCAAAGGAGTTCCATAAAAGCCAATAGAGCCGGGCCCACGATTATCTCCATTATACCAAGCACCTGCGTTAGCAGCGATTTTCTGCTGCACCACAAGCGAGCGATAGAGTCGGCTCGTTGTGCCGCCACCAATTATCTCACTCAGAACCTCGAGGGCATAAACCATCGATAGATTACCTGATTGAATCCCGGGCGCCATAATTTTCCGGGACCAACTAGGCTGACGCACCTGCGCATGACGAAGTGTTATACGTCGATCAGTCTGCTGTGGCGGCTCCGACCAGACAACACGCTTTGGTATGGAAACTGTGGGAATTTTTCCATAGTATTTTTCAACTAATGGCCGAACTTTCTCTACGGTGACATCACCTGCATAAATTAATACCGCGTTATTAGGCGCATACCACTGGCGATAAAACTTTATCAAATCTTCCAGAGTCAGCGCCTTGATTTCGTGTTCCCAGCCAATTACGGGGATTCGGTAAGGGTGATTGAGATAGAATGCTGCATTAACCTCTTCGCGTAACAGAGCGCCCGGATTGTTGTTCACGCGGCTATTACGTTCTTCAAGAACTACTTTACGTTCGGGCTCAATGTCTTCTTTCGTCAGCAATAGATTTCGCATACGGTCAGCTTCGATGCGCATCATCGTATCAAGGCGATCGACAGCAAAGGTCTGATGGTAACCGGTATAATCTTGGCTCGTGAATGCATTTTCCTGGCCACCATTCCTTGCCACGATTGCCGAAAACTCTCCGGCCTTGAGGTTCTTGGTGCCTTTGAACATTAAATGTTCGAAAAAATGAGCAATGCCAGATTTACCAGCTGGCTCGTCCATAGCACCCACTTTATAAATGATGAGTTGCGTGACCACAGGCGCTCGGTGATTGGGAAGCACCACCACCTGTAGTCCGTTTTTTAGGCTAAAGGTTTCTGGACTAAATACCTTTGCAAGAGCCGCATTAGTCCTAACACAAGCCACACACGTCAAAACCAGACACAAAGCAATTTTCGCAGTACGCGGCATCGTTGCGGGTTCCTGAACAGTTTTAAAGAGGAGGAATTTAATTTTTCTTAGTGATAGTCGACCCATCCGTCGGTAATTTACCCAAAGCCTCATTTTTCCGCAGCCGCTCTGCTTCGCTTGCAGGGTCTACGATAGCTTCGTTCTTATTATTGGGTTTCCAGAACACTAATGAATCCACAAAAGATTTATCTTCCTGAATCACGCCGCTTTCGCGCGCAACAGCCTCACGAACGGATGGATCCGCATCCAACGCGTCGGCTTTATGAAGCAAAGCTCTCTCTCCGTCTGACCTGGGATCATTTGCACTGCGTTCGGGCAAACCGCCTTTGCGGATGGCCGAACGGCCAAACAGGCGTCTTCGGGCCTCTTCGCGGGTTTCGACTTCATTCGGGCGTTTTGCACCGGCGCGAGGGGGACGAAGCGAAAAATCAGGCGGCTGCGCCAAAGGGGCCCGCGACACCACACCAAACTCATCGGGGCCTGAATTGCGCGTATCATCGATCAATACGCATCCGGACATCGCCCACGCAACCAATAGGGCCGTAAAACGCTTTGCAATAACAACTCTCATAAACCAACCAACTCCATTTTCACAAACTAATATGAAATTAAATGGGTTTTTCTTTTCGTTCAAACAAGCTTTCCATAATAATTATAACGACTCCAACTGTAATCGAGGCATCCGCTATATTAAACGCAGGCCAATGATAGCCAAAAGCATGAAAATCAAGGAAATCTAAAACCGCTTGGTGTGAGAGCCGATCAATTAAATTCCCTATTGCGCCACCCATCATCAAACCAAGAGCCGTCGCGGTCAGCAGTGTTTCTGCATTTCTTAACCAAAAATACAAAAAAATAATGATCCCGCAGGTTACACAGCTTAGTAAAATCGGCCCCCAAATCGAATCACTTTGGAAAAATCCAAAGCTGACGCCTCTATTCCAGACGAATACCAAATTAAAAAAGTCTGTGACATAGATCACTCTAGGAGGAGCCATAACCCAGGATAGGACAATCCACTTGCTCAGTTGATCGAATGTTGCGATGAGAGCTGCAACAGGCAGTCCGCGACCAAGCATCATTCAGCAGCCTCTAGATTATCTTTCACGGCAACTGCGCAACGCCCGCAAAGGTCCGGTGCAGAAGGGTCAATACCTACGTCAGGCAAAAATTTCCAACACCGAGCACATTTTTCGCCAACAGCCAACGCGGGTACAACAGCAATACCTTCTAATTCAGGTAAGTGAAACGCCCCATCAGGCGCAGTGCCCTCGTGTAAATGTATTGAGGAGACTATTGCTAAATCCGCCACGTCTACACCTTCCAAAGCATCAAGATAGTCTGCTGTTAAGTAGACATCAGGAGCAGCCTGTAGACTTGAACCGATGCGTTTTTCTATCCGCTCTATCTCTAGAGCGCCCAACACAACCCGTCGAATATTGCCGACCTTCCGCCATTTCTCGGCTAATACATCGTCGCGCCAACCCTCATCAATTTCCGGGAATTGCCGGAGATGTACACTGTCGCCGCTATCGGGATTTCGGCACATCCAGGCTTCTTCCGCAGTGAAACACAAAATAGGTGCCAGCCATGCGGTCAAGCAGGAGAATAATTCGTCCAAAATGGTCCGAGCCGCGCGCCGACCAGGGGAACTAGCGGGGTCGCAATAAAGACAATCTTTCCGAATATCAAAATAAAAGGCTGATAAATCATTAGCACAAAAATCATGCAGTGTTCGAAACAAACCGTGAAAGTCATAAGTACCGTAACCAGTGCGCACTTCCCTGTCGATTTCCCACAAACGATGCAATATCCATCGTTCAAGTTCGGGCATATCAGCGGCATCAACTTTCTCCGCATCTGTAAACCCATCTAAATTACCGAGTAGGTAGCGAAGCGTATTCCGCAAACGGCGATAGGAATCTGTCAGCTGCTTGATGATCTCCGCCCCGATCCGCAAGTCGTCGGAATAGTCAGACGCGGCAACCCAGAGCCTCAGCGTCTCCGCACCATTCTGTTCAATTACCTGTTGGGGCGCTACAACATTGCCGAGGGATTTCGACATTTTTCGCCCATCTTCCGCCAATACAAATCCGTGGGTCAGCACGGCATTATAAGGTGCCCGGCCGCGGGTACCACAGGCCTCCAGAAGTGAAGAATGAAACCAACCCCGGTGCTGGTCTGAACCCTCCAAATACAGCGCTGCGGGCCATTCCAACTCTGGACGATCTTCCAGCACAAATGTGTGCGTTGAGCCTGAATCAAACCAAACATCGACTACATCGCGAACCTGCTCGTAATCATTCGCATTATAGGAGCCGCCTAAAAAGCGCGACGGCTCGCTTACGTACCAAGCGTCAGCCCCCTCTTCCTCGAACGCAGCAACAATACGATCTATAACCGCTGCGTCTCGAAGCGGCTCACAAGTTTCTTTATGAACAAAGACCGGAATAGGAACGCCCCAAGCCCGTTGCCGCGAGATTACCCAGTCGGGCCTACCTTCGACCATCCCGCCAATTCGGTTTTTCCCTTGAGAGGGAAACCAACTCGTTTTTTCGATTTGGTCCAAAGCAATTTTACGCAAAGAATTGCCATCGCCGTTTGGTGCGCGATCCATAGAGATAAACCATTGCGGCGTGTTCCGAAATATAACCGGTTTTTTTGACCGCCAGGAATGCGGGTACTGATGCTTTAGCCGACTACGGGCTACCAAGGATGACACTCTTTGCAATGCTAAAATTACCGCCTCGTTCGCATCACCCTTCTTTCCCTTCTCAGTCAAAACCCGCTTGCCATCGAAGCCGGGCGCTTCGTCGGTGAGAAATCCATCACCATCGACGGTGTATGGAATCGTAGTTTTAATTCCACGCTCGTCTAAAACGTTCTTATTAGCCATCCAGACTTCAAAATCTTCTACACCGTGGCCCGGTGCTGTATGCACAAAACCAGTGCCGATATCGTCTGTCACGTGCTCTCCGGAAAGTAACGGTACCGGAAACTCATAGCCTAACGATTTCAGAGGATGGGCACAAACAATACCCTCAAGCGTATTTGAATGGACGTCGCAAATTCGCCGATACCTCACTACGCGAGATTGTTTAAACACTTCTTCAGCAAGCCCATCGGAAATCAACAATCTTTCTCCTGCAGCGACCCAATTGTCATCCGGCGCATCGGTAACTTCGTAAAGCCCGTAAGAAATTCGAGGTGAAAAACAAATTGCCCGATTGCCGGGGATTGTCCAAGGCGTCGTCGTCCAAATAACTAAAAATGCGCCATGAAGCTCTTCCGGCGCACTATTAACGTCGATTGAAAACTTCACCCAAATTTGATCTGATTCATAGTCCTCATACTCAACCTCGGCCTCAGCCAAGGCCGTCTTTTCCACGACAGACCACATCACCGGCTTGGACCCGCGATACAACAAACCATTCACCAAGAACTTACCAATTTCGGCGGCAATTCGAGCCTGAGCCTTAAAATTCATGGTAAGATACGGATTATTCCAATCGCCAATCACGCCGAGGCGTTTAAATTCTTCACGTTGAATGTTGATCCAATTGGTTGCAAAGTCGCGACATTCTTGGCGGAACTCTAGCGCCGGCACTGCGTCCTTATCTTTTCCTTTAGCACGGTACCGCTCTTCAATTTTCCACTCGATAGGCAGGCCATGGCAATCCCAACCGGGCACATAATATGCATCCTTGCCGGACATCTGCTGCGATCGATTGATGACATCTTTTAAGATTTTATTGAGTGCATGGCCAATATGCAGATTACCATTTGCGTAAGGAGGACCGTCGTGAAGGATGAACTTCTCGCGCCCTTTTGCATCTGCGCGCAACCGGTCCCATAAATTCATTTCTTGCCAATGCGCTAACAATTCCGGCTCACGCTTCGCTAACCCAGCTTTCATGGGAAAGTCGGTTCTAGGAAGAAACAATGTATCTTTATAATTTGTCATTGGCTTTTAACTTCACGCCTCCAAATTAAGTCGTCCGCATCCTATAGGGCGGTAGGTTTGGGTCAAGGCGCGCCGACGGAGCGAATTTTCAGCATACGCCGAGCTATTGCGCTGTCGATTTCAATTCGCTCCTTCAATGCTTCGATGCCGTCGAACTTCTGTTCAGGACGCAGAAACTCGATTAAGGCAACACGAAATTCCCGACCATAAATATCATCATCAAATTCGAATAAATGGGTTTCGAGGAGGACAGTTTTACCATCCAACGTTGGTCGATTGCCTATATTAGCCACAGCATCAAACCAGCGTGTTTTACCACCCACTTCAAGGCCACCTCGCGCTACATAGCCACCAAACGCCGGCTGAATATATGATCCTAAATCGAGATTGGCAGTCGGAAAGCCAAGCGTTCTTCCCCTTTGATCACCTTTGCTGACTGTGCCTACGATCTCGAACGGTCGCCCTAATAAAGTAGCAGCCCGTGCGGGTTTCCCTGCGATCAAATGTTCACGAATATGGGTAGAGGAATAAATTCCGCCACCGGCAGAAGCCACTGCATCTATCAGCGTTACATCAAAGCCCCGAGACGCACCAAATTCTTTTAGTAGCAAGCCGTCACCGCTGCGTTTATGACCAAACCGAAAATTGAAACCTACAATTACGCTCTTAGCCGAAAGCCCTTTGACCAAAACCTGTTCCACGAAATCTTCCGGCGGCTGGATAGAAAATTCCTTATCAAACGGCAGCAACACCAAATAATGCACTCCAAGCGCAGCCAACAAGCGCGCCTTTTGCTCAACGGTGGTAAGATAAAATGGTTCGTCGTGGGGTCGAAAAAATACTCGTGGGTGCGGATCGAACGTGACGACCACCAGGGGACTATTTTGTTTTTTTGCTAATGCCGCCGCCTCGCCAATGACAGCTTGATGGCCACGGTGTACGCCGTCAAAATTACCCAAAACCACGGAACCATTGCGTGCTGAATTGGGCACCTCACCAAGGGCTCGAATGATTTTCATAGCGTTTCCTCATATCTGCACACATTGGCATGCGCCTAAGGGACAGATATACAGTCAAACGAGTCTATTTGTAGAGGCGTAATATAAAAAAGGAGGGACTTACTGAGTATCCTCACGCGAAGGCACTAACAACATCGACGTGCCTTCCACAACGACATTATCACCCACCCGACAAACTGATTCCGCAATTACGCGTTTCTTTTCCAGTATGATATCTGAGATGGTGACTTTCGTGTTAACCGTCTGTCCAGGCCGAACCGGCGCTTTAAACTTCACCTCTTGATTCAAATAAACACAACCAGGGCCCGGCAGCTTTGTTCCGAGCACGGTAGAAATGAATACAGCAGTCAACATTCCATGCGCGATACGCCCTTTGAAAATAGACTCACTGGCAAATTCTTCATTCAAATGCAGCGGGTTGTTGTCACCTGAGATACCGGCAAAAATAACGATATCGGTTTCCGTAATAGTCTTCGCGTAGGATGCTGTCATACCTAATGTCAGGTCTTCGATAAAATAACCATGCAGGTCAGATTGTGGCTGCATCACATCCATGAATTCTCTCCACACTTATAAAGTTTTTGCGGCGCAATAAAGGATATCGCGGCGCAATATAACCCTAAGAATTCCGTAATACAATCAAGCTATATACATAAGGTTTTGATTTTTAATTTTTTTAATCAACATTCTTTTCTCTTGCCTCCGCCTCACGGATAATAGCCCAACGCTCTTTTTCGCTTTTTTTGTGCCACTGCGCAATTTCTGGCAAGGTACGAAAACAACCCAAACAAAAACCTGTGCTCCCATCAATATGACAGACTCCTATACAGGGTGAGGGGCAGGAGCTGTTTCCAGGTTTCAGTTTCGATCTCGTCTTTTGGGATGGTTTAGGAGGCAACATTAGGTTCCTGCTTTTCGCTAAAATAACTGGTCGACCGTATTCCAAATGACCGGCGAAACATGGCGGTAAAAGCGCTAACGCTTCCATAATCTAAATCAAACGCCACATTAGTAGCCTGTATGCCGACAGCTAGCATTTCAAGAGCACGCATGAGCGCAATTGCTGGCGCCATGCCCGAAAGGACATTTCCATCTCCGACTGAAATAGCCGAGCCACGGTTCGCGTGCTGGCACCCGCTTTTTTAGCCCATTGTTCTAAAGCTCTAGAATCAGCAGCATTTTCAATTAATTGATCGGTAATTTTCCTTAGGCGACGATCTTTTGGGATAGGCATATGTAACGGTGCGGTCGGTAAGGCAACAATTTGATCCAAAATGACCTTCATCAAACGATCTGAGACGCTGTTAGCAGCATAAGTTTGTGGTGCATCAACCGCTTCAACGATTAAATACCGTAATAGCGCCGAGACTTTCAAAACGCAGACTTCTTTGGGTAAACCCGCTACGGCATCCGGTTCAATATATCGCGTCCGCATAGATAGGTCCCCTTTCACATCAATACGATACAAAATACCTCCCGGCATCCATACAGCACGCTCGGGGGGGCACAATAAAAGCGCCTTGCTCAGTTAAAACCGTCATCACACCTTCGCTCGCATAGACCAATTGGTCGCGTCGGTGGCTGTGCGGCAAGATCACATCCCCTTTAACTAAATCGCGCCGATGCGCCACTACCGCCTGCGGAAGTGATTCGACATTTCCCACAGTATTTATCAGATCCATTATCAGCCCAAAGCTTGTCTTCTTTGGGATACTATTTGACAGTTTATCGCAAGACCGCCGATAAATCTAAAGGCATTATACTCTCTTATAAGCCCGGCGACGTTAAAAAGGCATCACCAATGAAACGTGACAAATCAAATTTCTTTTTCCTCAATTTGGGGCATTTCTTTGATCATTTTTTAATCCTGATCTTTGCCACCGTCGCGGTTGCTTTAGCTGTAGACAGGCGCGTTGATATCCCCGGTGTGGCAACCGAGTGGGGCTTGAAGTATTCCGAATTTATTCCTTTTGCGACCGCCGGGTTCGTAGCATTCGGCGTGTTTTCTATCCCAGCCGCCTGGCTTGCCGATAAATGGAGCCGCCCAGGTATGATTGCAGTATTTTTCCTCGGTATGGGCGCTGGAACCATGCTCGCAGCCCTCGCACAATCACCCTGGCAACTAGGTGCCGCTGTATTTTTAGTCGGCATGATGGGCGCGATTTATCATCCTGTGGGTTTGGCCATGGTAGTGCAAGGCAAGGTAAATACCGGTGTTCCTGTCGCGGTAAACGGTATTTTCGGTAATCTTGGTGTTGCCGCTGCCCCCTTGGTTACCTTACTCCTAATCGAAATTTATGGCTGGCGGGCGGCGTTTCTCATTCCTGGAGCTATATGTTTCGTCATTGGCATTGGTTATGCACTGTTTTTGAGAGCAGGACCCGATGTTGAAGAAGTCTCAGCTGAGAAAAAAGCAGCTATTGATGCGGCTGTTTTAGATCTAGATCGTAAAACACTTATTCGCATCTTTGGTATAATTTTTTTTACCGCTGCCATTGGCAGCTTCATTTTTCAAAGTACGACTTTCGCATTGCCAAAGATCTTTGATGAACGGCTTGCTGGATTTGCTACCAGCGGCTCCGAAGTAGGGATGTGGGCGTTCATCGTCTTTGCGATTGCCTCCATCGCTCAATTGGCCGTAGGATACATGGTCGATCGCTATTCGGTACGTTACGTCTTTGCGTTCGTAGCGTTCACACAAACCGTATTTTTTGCTCTGATGCTGAATTTGACCGGCATAAATGCCTTGATCGTAGCAGTCGGCTTCATGCTAGTGGTTTTCGGCCAAATCCCTATTAACGACGTATTAGTAGGTCGAGTTGCCAAGAGCGAGTGGCGCGCTCGAGCATTCTCTGCACGCTACATCATCACCTTCGCAGTAATGGCGACAACAATCCCCGCGCTCTCTTACATTCACAGTTCATGGGGTTTTACACGACTATTCCTGCTAATGGCGGCGGGCGCAGCCATCATCTTTTGTACGGTACTTTTCCTACCTCATACACGCGCCGCGCTGAAATCTAAGGAAACTGCCGCCGACTAGGATAAAATAATTTAGCCCCTACGGAGCACTTGCAGCCTATTAGACCTAATCCGGACGAATCTGTCGCTTAGATAGTCTAAACCGAGGGTTAAGCGCAAAAATGATCCGTAAGGTTGGAGCGCGCGGTTTGGAGGAGTACTCAGCGTCTACGCCCAGCGACGACCCGCTTAGACCGACCTATCTCAACATCACTATTACCTTCATCAAAAAGGTCAGCCAACTGATCCATCATAGTGCCACCCAGTTGATCTACATCGACGATGGTTACCGCACGGCGATAATAACGCGTCACGTCATGGCCTATGCCAATAGCAGCAAGTTCGACAGGCGAACACTGTTCAATATATTCGATAACGTCTCTTAAATGACGCTCCAGGTAATTACCGGGATTAACCGATAGGGTAGAATCATCAACCGGGGCACCATCAGAAATCACCATGAGAATTCTCCGTTGTTCGGGACGTCCCACTAGACGGTCATGTGCCCACATGAGCGCCTCGCCATCGATATTCTCCTTGAGTAACCCCTCACGCAACATCAGACCAAGATTCTTACGAGCACGACGCCAAGGTGCATCGGCAGCTTTGTAAATGATATGCCGAAGGTCATTAAGGCGACCTGGATTGGCAAACTTACCGTCGTGTATCCACTTTTCGCGGCTTTGCCCCCCCTTCCAGGCGCGCGTCGTAAACCCCAGGATCTCAACCTTCACACCACACCGTTCAAGCGTCCGCGCCAGAATATCAGCGCTCATAGCCGCTATAGTGATCGGACGACCTCGCATGGAGCCCGAATTATCGATCAGCAGCGTCACAACCGTATCGCGAAACTCCATGTCATGCTCTATCTTGAAGGATAGTGGATACAGCGGATTAGTGACCACCCGGTCAAGGCGACTTGTATCCAGCAGTCCCTCTTCCAGGTCGAATTCCCAAGAGCGCATTTGCTTTGCCATCAAACGCCGTTGCAAGCGATTGGCAAGCTTACCAATCATACCTTGCAAATTAGTCAGCTGCTGATCAAGCATTTGGCGGAGCCGGTTCAGTTCTTCCGTATCACACAGCTCATCGGCCGGTATCACTTCGTCATATTGCTCGGTAAAGGCAGTGTAGAAAGGTTCGCGGGGTACATTGGAGAGATCATTCTGAGGGCGCCATGGCGTGCCCGGCTCACCTTCCTCATCACTACCCGGTGAAGGCATCATATCATCATCACCATCTTCGGGCATCATATCGGAAAATTCTTCTTCACCACCGGCTTGCTCCATGGCATCCGCCATGGCTTCGGCATTCTCATCAGACGCGCCATCAGAATCTTGATCAGAATCGCTTTCGGAATCGCTTTCATCCTGGTCCTCGTCACCAGACTCGGGATCACCATCCTCAGGGGTTTCCATAGAAATTTCTATTTCCAGGTCCTGAATAAGTTGGCGCACAGTCTCTCCGTAACTGACCTGGTCCTCAATGCGGTCATCCAGGTCTCCTAAGATTTGCCCAATGCGTTCCTTGAGCCAAGGCTTCCACAATTCACAAACTTTTTCGGCCGCAGGCGGTGGTGGCGTGCCCGTCAAATACTCCCGTACCATCATACGAACCGCATCGGGCATGGTAGCCTCAGTACGATCAGTAACCCTATGTAAACCCTGGCGGCGATAGCGATCTTCATGCATAGCAGTCAGGTTTTCTCCGAGACCAACCATTTTTCGCGCCCCCAGCGCTTCACAGCGGGCCTCTTCTAAGGCTTCATAGAGCATGGGAGCCACCTCACCACCCGGCCTATTTTTGGCATGGGCCGCAGCATCGTGGTGACGAAGCTTTAATGCCATGGCGTCGGCCTCACCACGCACATGGGCAACTTCATCAGCTGGAAGGTCACGGCTAGGAAAAGGCAATCGCGCGCGTTCGCCACTCAAGCCCGGCGGTTCATTGGAATAAGCAACCTCAATATCATCGCGTTCAGCAATTGCCCGCAGAGCTGCCCCTGTGGCTTGCTTGAACTGTTCTAAGGGGGATCCATTATCGGCCATCGCCTAATCAAACACTCAGCTGTTATGAAGCGACCGGCAAAACAGCGCTTTCCGGCAATTCAGAACCGAAACAGCGCTGATAATATTCCGCCAAAATAGGCCTTTCTGTCTCATCACATTTGTTAAGAAATGTCATCCGAAACCCAACGCCGATATCCTCAAAAATTTCCGCATTCTCGGCCCAAGTGATAACAGTNCTGGGTGACATAACGGTTGAGATATCTCCATTCATAAAACCAGACCGACTAAGGTCAGCGCATGCGACCATGGCGCTGATTTTTTCTTTACCCACCTTATTGTCGTAGGCTGGTGATTTTGCCAGCACGATCTTAACTTCTTCTTCGTGAGGCAAATAGTTCAGCGTGGTGACGATACTCCAACGGTCCATTTGACCTTGGTTAATTTGCTGTGTCCCGTGATACAGACCGGTCGTGTCGCCCAGGCCAACCGTGTTTGCGGTAGAAAACATACGGAAATACGGGTGAGGTCGAATGACCTTACTTTGATCGAGCAATGTAAGCTTACCATCAACTTCTAGTACACGCTGGATGACAAACATAACGTCAGGTCGCCCCGCATCATATTCATCAAAACAAATCGCGCAGGGGCTTTGCAAGCACCACGGTAAAATGCCTTCGCGAAACTCGGTAATCTGTTTGCCTTCACGCACCACAATAGCATCTTTACCAATTAGGTCGATGCGGCTGATGTGACTGTCCAAATTTACACGGATACATGGCCAATTCAGGCGGGCTGCAACCTGTTCCACATGGGTAGATTTTCCAGTACCGTGATATCCCTGGATCATGACACGTCGGTTATGGGCAAACCCCGCGAGGATCGCCATCGTAGTTTCGAAATCGAAAACATACGCGTCATCGATATCAGGAACATATTCGGATCGCTTCGAGAAGGCGGGCACCTTCATTTTAGAATTGAGACCGAAAACTTTCTTTACAGATACTTCAGTATCAGGCGCGTCCAATTCGTGCGCCCGAGCACGCTCTTCTAAAATTGCTTTGGCCATGGGGTATTTACTTTCCGATTCTTGCGCCGCTTAAAATATTTATCCTGAGGGGCTGTTTAAGATCAGGAGGGTACGATTTTTTTTAATACGGCATAGGCTTGGTTGATTTCCTTCAGCCGGTCCTCGGCGGCGGAGTCGCCCCCATTAACGTCAGGATGAAGCTGCTTTACGAGTTCCTTATAACGCGATTTCAATTCGGTCAAGTTTATCGGCGGCTTGATTTCCATAATGCTAAAACTCCGTCGCGCTTCAACATCAAAAGTTTCGCGCTCAGGTTTAGCCTCTGCCTCCGGCCCTGCATCATTGAATACTCCAAATGCATCATCAAACACCGCATGCACAAACTGAGTTCGAGGGTTCTTGACCCCCCCTCCCATCGGCCAACTCGGCCGTCGCCAGACAGTGTCATTTCGGATTTCTGCCTCTATTTCTGGCTCCTTCATGCCAGAGTAATAGTTCCAAGCGCGGTTATACGCCCTTACGTGATCGAGACAGAACCAGAAAAACTCATTTAGCCGTTCTCGTGCCTTCGGAGCACGATAAAGTCCGGCCCTTGAGCAATCGGGGTGATCGCACAGCCGGGGAGGCGGCGATTTTGCGTCCCCCTCTAATAATTTGTCTTTACGCCTCATTATTTTACTATGGCGACCCTAGTATGGCATGGCAAGGTGTTCACATTGCATCGCAAATGACCAGATTCTTAAAGTTCTAGCCATTAATAAATAGGAATCAAAGATGAGAGTTGCAGAAATCATAAAAAATAAACTGGAGAAGCTTGAACCGGACTTATTAGAAATCATTGATGAGTCGCACTTACATGCCGGACACGCCGGTGCGCGTGACGGCGGCGAAAGTCATTTTCAGGTCAATATCGTCTCCGAAGTTTTTAACGATTTAAACCGTGTCGCAAGGCAACGAATGATTTATGAAATCCTATCGGAGGAATTAGAAGGTCCCATACATGCATTAGCGTTAAGCACAAAAACGCCCGCTGAAGCATAATGCAAGGCTCGTTTGCTCCTAACCGGCTTCTTCAAATGCAGTTGGACGTTGGACAGCTTAGGCCCCCGTATAGTGATCTGGGTATTCCTGTTTTACCACCTCGCCTGTCTCGCTAAAGGCATAACAAGTATTCAGTTGCGGCGGCTTGCCGGTTTTCGGAGCAGGTCGCGGTTTACCAGAAATACGACTTTCCCGGAGTTTTGCGCCGTAGATGGTTTGATATGCTGTCGTTGCCATTGGCTTCAATAATTCCCGCAAATGGGTACAGCCATGTACGCCACCAACCCGCTTATGTACTTCACGGGTCCAACCAGCCCCAATTTTCAGGCCCACCAATTTTTCATAGTTGGCAGTAATTTCGGGACAAATTACAAAGGGTGCAGCATCGGTTACAGCCTCAACCTCCTTTATTTCAAGGCTGTCGGTCATCGAAAGTCGTAACCACATATGATGGATAGGTTCGCCAGCGGCAATATGTCCTCGGTTTTGATTAGGGAAACTATAAGGCTTCGTATCGGTGAGATGGCCTTCGATATCCCATAATCCATCTTTCCGAAGATAGCCGACACATTCGATTCTGCGCGTATGCATTAATTTTCTTGGCCTTGGCGATGACAAAGGCATCGGACACTCCATTTATATTCTAGAAATCTGAGCACGGTTCCAGCGGCGCAGTATGGAAGCGCAGCCTGATTCCCGTCAAGCGTTAGGGCACCGCAACCGCCGTACGTTTTGGCGGCGTTACGCGTAATAGGCTAATTTGGTGACGTTGGCGTCGCAAGACTTCGAAACGGAATCCGTGGAATTGAAAAACTTGACCTGCCTTAGGTATGCTCCGCGCTTCGTATAAAACAAGGCCTGCGATAGTGGCAGCNTGCTCATCAGGCAAGTTCCAATCAAAGTCACGCGCCAAATCACGGATTGTGACCGATCCAGTTACAATATAACTACCATCTGACTGCGGCCGCACGCCCCGAAAAGCTCTGTCATGCTCATCCTCGATTTCGCCGACTATTTCCTCAAGAATATCTTCGAGCGTTACAATACCCAACATAGCTCCATACTCATCCACCACTAAAGCGAAATGCTCGCGCCGCTCACGAAAAGCCTGCAGCTGCTCTAATAGAGTAGTAGTGTTAGGAATAAACCAAGGATCACTGGCGAACTCTGCTATATCAATTGAGTCAAAATCAATATTGCCCGCCCTAACTGCGCGCAACATTGCCTTTTCATGGACAATGCCGACTATATTGTCAGGTTCGTCACGGAATAGAGGCAACCTGGTGAAGCGGCTTTCTAAAATTGCCTCTACGAGGTTTTCCATTGGCGTTTCGGCGTCTAGCATTTCTACATTGCGGCGGTGGGTCATCACTTCATCCACCTCAACTTCGTCCAAATCAAGAATACCGCGCAGCATTTGCTGCTCTTGGCGCAATTCCGGCTCCGGACCTGTATGCAAAGCAATTGCGCCGCGCAGCTCCTCTTCGCGCTCTTTATTGGGCTGTTCAGATAGAAGACAGACACCGAATAATTTTAAAAAGAACTCGACCGTGACGTGAATACTGGAGGTCAAAGGTGCCAACAAAACGACAATCCAGCGCATAAGCGGGGCAACAGCTAACGCCATTCGGTCCGCATGGGTCAACGCATAACTTTTCGGCATAACCTCCGCAAATATGACTACAAGCAAAGTCATTCCAAGGGTCGCATATAAAACCCCTGGCTCACCATACATTTCAAGCAAAATGCTTGTCGCCAAAGCGGACGCCAGAATATTAACCAAATTATTACCTAGCAAAATTGCGCCAATTAGTTTTGATTTACGTTGGTGTAGCGCTAGGACGATCTCAGCACGGCGACTATTTTGCCTGACAAGCTCATGCATTCTTGGATTGGATGCAGCAGTTAACGCTGTCTCCGAGCCTGAAAAAATCGCCGATATCACCAATAATATGCCAATACCGCCTATAATTAAAATATATTCGCCGCTCATAATACGCCCCCGTCCTNCAAAACTCCGACAAGTATTTCGTGTGCCACATCACTGCTTAAAAATGCCTCACCAATTGAACGAGCTAACACAAATGTGATGGTTCCGTCTGTTACTTTCTTGTCTTTACCCATATGACCCAGCAACCCTTCTATGCTCGACTTCACGCCNGGCCGGTCTGCGATGGAAACAGGCAATCCTACCTGGCGCAAATGCTCGCGCACGACCGATACAGTATCTGACGGGCAGTGCCCCAAACGTGCAGATAAATCGAATGCCATGATTGTACCGATTGAAACCGCTTCCCCATGAAGCAAAATATCACTGTAGCCAGCCTCTGCTTCCAACGCATGGGCAAATGTATGGCCGAAATTCAATAATGCTCGACGCCCGATCTCTTTCTCGTCTTCCGCGACGATAGCGGCTTTTGCTTGACAGCTTGTTACCACAGCATATTGCTGTGCCAACATATCACCTCTGCACAGCGATAAACCGTTTTCCTGCAACCATTCAAAAAATGCTGCATCGCCGATTAGACCGTATTTCACCACCTCAGCATATCCAGCCTTTAATTCTCGTTCGGGCAATGTTTTGAGTGCCTGAATATCGCAGAGAACTAACCGCGGCTGATGAAAAGCGCCTATTAAGTTTTTGCCGTGTGCTGTGTTGATTCCAGTTTTGCCCCCAACCGAGCTATCAACCTGAGATAGCAGCGTCGTCGGAATTTGGATGAAGTCGAGCCCTCTTAAAAGAACTGCCGCGACAAACCCAACAATATCGCCAATGACGCCGCCACCCAGCGCAACTAGAGTAGTGCCCCGCTCAATCCCAGCGGCCAGGATGGATTCAGCCAACATTTGAAAATTGGCAAAATCCTTAGTGCTTTCCCCGGCTGGAAGAATTATCGTTTCGTGCGCAATGCCCCCTTCCTCAAAGGATGCTTCCAACATGCGGACATAAAGCGAGGCAACATTCGTGTCGGTCACAATGATAACNCTCGGATGACGCAAAAAAGGCGCGGAAAAAGNGCTGCCACGCGCTATTAAATTTTCTCCCACTATGATGTCATAACTGCGTTTACCGAGCGCAACAGGAACTGTAACGTCGTTAATCATCCTACTTCTCTTTTTTTAAATAATTCCGCACCGCACCCAGAACTTGACCAACCATCTCCTCTGGCGGACCATCAGAACTAATCACGGTTATATCCGCATCCGCATATACGGGATATCGCTGATTCACAAGTCCCTCCAGGGTAACTTTTGGATTTTCTGTTTTTAAAAGAGGGCGTGTATCACGTCGGCTAACACGACGCCAAAGAGTTTCCAGGTCCGCTTTGAGCCAAACGGAAACACCGCTTTGAGAAATTTCCTTGCGGGTTCCCACATCCATAAACGCGCCACCACCAGTGGCCAAGACACCGACCGACCCGCTCAATAATCGTTTGATGACCCGGCGCTCACCATCACGAAACGCATCCTCACCATAATTTTGAAAAAAATCCGCTATTGAGCACCCCGCTGCTTTCTCTATTTCTAAATCAACGTCGGTGAAAGGAACCATCAGTTTGGCCGCCAAACGTTTACCGATGACGGTTTTACCCGCTCCCATCATACCTACCAGTACCAGGGGTTTAGCCAGTTTCAATTCTGCATCAATCATCTCGATCCTGTTGCGCCTCATCTTACCGATGAATAAAAATACCCTTGCCTTTGACTATAAATTGCCACACTCACTATATAAGATATGCCCAAATATCGGGCATGCTTAGCCCAAACAGTCATACACATCATAGATAATAAGCGTTGAAGAATGGCACGATTGACGAAATTCATTTTTATCCTACTTTTTCTGGTAATCTTATCGGGCGGCTTCTTTTTGACAACATGGGATTTCCCGTCCCCAGCGAAGAAAGTCGAAAAAGTAATAGACGATAAACGGTTCCCTAAATAAGTCTTTGTGAACAGAGCAAACGGCAATAGCGAGGGTTCTGAAATATCCCGCCACCTTGAAACTTTCCTCGAATTATTACTAGCCGAACGCGGTGCAGCTGAGAATACTATCCATGCCTATCGTACGGACCTCGAAGAATTTTTAAGATACTGCAACACTCACTCGACAGACGAGCTTAATGTCGATACCAAAGACATTCGCACCTATATGGCTACACTCTTAGAGCGAGGACTCTCTCCAGCAACAAGCGCTAGGCGTCTGTCGTCCCTAAAACAGTTTTTTCAGTTCCTCTATGCCGAAAACATTCGTTTCAACGATCCAACCACGATCATTGATCCCCCCAAACAAGCACGTACGCTNCCAAAGATACTCAGCGAAGAGGAAGTGTCACTGCTACTGGATGTCGCGGTAAAAAATGTTTCTCCCGAAGGAGTGCGGCTCAAAGCTTTACTAGAACTGCTCTATGCGACAGGAATGCGGGTCTCCGAACTCGTGTCTTTGCCTTATAACGCGCTGCCCGATAANAGAGAAATTATTTTGGTCCGGGGGAAAGGCGATAAAGAGCGACTTGTGCCCATCGGAGAACCAGCAAAAACCGCTCTGGCTAAATATAAAACCGTCCGTCAGCATTACCTGAAAAAAAATCAGACCTCACCATGGCTGTTCCCCTCCGCAGCAAAACAGGGCCATTTAACACGGCAACGCTTCGGTCAGCTTTTAAAGGAGCTGGCAAGTGCCGCAGGAATCGATCCGGTAAAAGTAAGTCCTCACGTACTGCGCCATGCCTTCGCTAGCCATTTGCTGGCCCATGGTGCAGACTTACGGGTCGTTCAGCAAATGCTGGGACACGCAGATATTTCAACCACACAAATTTACACACACGTTCTAGACGAGCGTTTGAAACAACTGGTGGCAGAGAACCACCCCCTAGCGCAGACTAGAGGGGCTAAATAACAAAGAGGCTATTCATTTTCTTGAATCAAAAGCTGTGTTACCTAAATAATGAACGCTAAGCAGTAACACTAAACGCCATGAACACATTTCTGGATTTCGAACAACCGATTGCCGAGTTGGAAGGCAAAGTCGAGGAATTGCGCCATCTTTCCAAAGGCGACGAGATTAATATTGCCGATGAGGTCGGTAAACTCCAGGAGAAGGCCCAAAAGCTCCTGGCGCAAACCTATGAAAAACTTACGCCATGGCAAAAGGTCAAGGTTGCACGTCATCCGGCACGACCCCACTGCAACGATTATGTATACGGATTAATTGAGGATTTTACGCCACTCGCTGGCGACCGCAATTATGGAGAAGACAAAGCCATCATGGGCGGCCTAGGCCGTTTTCGTGGCCAGGCCTGTGTAGTTATTGGTCAAGAGAAAGGTGCCAATACTGATGAACGCGTTACCTATAATTTCGGCATGGCGCGCCCCGAAGGTTATCGAAAGGCCGCTCGCCTGATGGCCTTAGCCGACAGATTTACTCTGCCCATCATCACATTTGTCGATACACCTGGCGCCTATCCGGGAGTTGGCGCAGAAGAACGCGGGCAAGCGGAAGCTATTGCTAGCTGTATCAACAGGAGTCTGAATATCAAAGTACCAATCATAAGTACGGTGATCGGTGAAGGCGGGTCCGGTGGCGCCATTGCAATTGCCACAGGTGATAGGGTTATAATGCTCGAACACAGTATTTATTCGGTTATTTCACCAGAAGGGTGCGCATCAATCCTCTGGCGGAGCGCCGAGGCTTCAGAAGCTGCAGCAGAATCATTAAGCTTAACAGCTCAAGATTTAAAATTACATGGTCTCATCGATAAAGTGATCAAGGAACCATTAGGAGGCGCGCATAGAAATAAAGAACACACTATTATTTCTGTCGGCGATGCGATTGAAAGTGTGTTGCAAGAACTCATGATAATGGACGGCGGTAGCCTCAGAGCAAAACGGCGTGAAAAGTTCTTACAAATGGGGCAAGAGGGGTTAGCATGAAAAAGGCGGCTTCAGCCTTAATTCTAATTTTTATCATCAGTGCTTGCTCCAAAACTGTGGATTCGGTATTCCGTCCCGACTTCGCTATACAGTCGTCCGATCCTCAAAGTCCCAAAAGATACAAGCCCCCATCCGCCACTGCTCGCGCACAGGCGGCCCAAACTGCAAAAAAAACCGGGTCACCCGAAGCACCCCCCGCGCGCAAGGTAGATCCTTATATCCCATCGCTGGGCCAACCAGTCGGCAACAGCAGCCTTAACGGCAAATCGCCATCGCCACTCCCAACGGCTCTGATGAAGCCCAGCAGGGTTGATATCTATTACGAACAACAACTCAAGCTGCATCAAGGCAATACGAAACCGAATTACGCGCCGTTTAAGCCACCACCGAGAGAGCGATCTTGGTTTGGATTGATTTTCGGAAATGACACCTCAACGCCGCAAGACAATCCGCTATCAAATTGCTATATCGGCAAATTAACGACGGAGGGCGTATCATGTCAGGCCATGCGCACTATCAAAGGGCGCCTTTTAACATTGGGTGGGCCGCTGCGAGGCTTTGGACCTGGCGATGCAGTATGCGTCTGCGGTCCACTGGCAGAGACATCCTTTTGCCAGCAAGGCACCACGATTTACGTCGCACAAATCGACACCCGATGCGACGAACCATAACTAAAATCGCCGCGAGTCGTCACTTTTGGCTGCAACCCTCTTAAATTTAAGCTCGTATCTCTCCTAGCAGAAAGGGATAGCGCCATTGGTTGCCTGGCCGCAAACGGGCGGGGCAGAATGGGCAGTAGCAATGCATTATACTCAAGACATTACGCGGTGCGTCAGCCCGTTAGATCTCGGCACCAATCTTCTGGAAACAGATTTTGACGACAC
Organism: Rhodospirillaceae bacterium; assembly: GCA_002715005.1. Classification (GTDB taxonomy): domain Bacteria; phylum Pseudomonadota; class Alphaproteobacteria; order UBA8366; family UBA8366. Next base: position 13,695 of record PAXN01000005.1, on the reverse strand, counting down.
CCTTGGTAAGACAAGCCTCTCGCTCGCCTTCATCAAAGATAGCTATGAAAACGCTACATTGCCACTTCTCAGGTTACCAGAAGCTAGTGATGATTTAGTTTTTCTAGAGGAAATAGCACAGCACTATAGGGAATCCTATAAAGATGTGATTATTCTTGGCACCGGTGGCTCCAGCCTCGGCGGTCGCTGCCTTTATGCCATCGTTGACGAGATCAGTTTGCAATGTGCAGAGGCTCCAAAATTACATTTTATGGACAATGTGGACCCACATAGCTTTGCTGTTTTGTTTGCTAGCCTCTGCCCAGTAACAACCGGATTAATAGTTATCTCGAAGTCGGGCGGTACCGTCGAGACGCTAGCGCAACTTAATATCACCATGGCTTGGCTTAAAACCGCCCTCAGTGCAGCTGAAATAGCCGCACGAACCGTCTCGCTTGTTGAGCCAGGCGACAGCTTGCTAAGGCAAATTGCATCAAAGTGCCAATTTACTACTTTAGACCATGATCCTAATTTAGGAGGACGATATTCCGCATTCTCCGCCGTCGGCCTTCTCCCAGCTTTAATCGTGGGCCTTAACGTAAGATCCATACGACAGGGCGCCGCAGACGTTCTCCAACTGTTACTGGAGCGCACTACTCCAGAGGCCTGCGCGCCCGCTATCGGCGCGGCGCTCAACGTAGCCCTTCAACAGAAGTGTAACATAAATAACTCAGTTCTAATGGTATACAGCGACCAATTATATTATTTTAGTAATTGGTACCGGCAATTATGGGCGGAAAGTCTCGGCAAAAATGGCCTTGGCACAACCCCCATCCCATTTCTCGGCACTGTAGATCAACATAGCCAGCTTCAATTATGTCTAGATGGACCAAAAGATAAGTTCTTTACGTCCCTAATGACCGATATCTCCGTAACGGGAGAAAGCATTGACGCGTCCGTATTTGCTGATATCGATATTGGTCCGCTCAACAACCAAACAATGGGTGAATTATTAAAAGCGAGCCAGAAAGGGACCGTGCAGAGCTTAATTAAAAATGGCCACCCGGTTCGCCTTATACGCACTAAGGAAGTAAATGAAACTACCTTGGGAGCACTTATGATGCATTTTATGTTGGAAACGATAATCGCCGCCGACTTGATGGGTGTGAACGCATTTGACCAACCTGCTGTGGAATACAGTAAAATTTTAACGCGAGAAAACTTGTCGGAAACGAAGAATCGATGACTATCCGTCGCCTATCAGAGCAGGTAATCAACCGAATTGCAGCTGGCGAAGTAATCGAACGCCCGGCATCCGTCGCAAAGGAGTTGGTGGAAAATAGTATTGATGCGGGCGCTACCCGCATTGATGTTGCCATACGCGATGGCGGAAAATCGTTGGTCGCAGTGGTGGATAATGGCTGTGGCATAATGCGAGGAGAATTGATGCTCGCAATCAAACGCCACGCCACCTCAAAACTTGTTGATGACAATCTCGAATTAGTCGCAACTCTCGGTTTCCGTGGGGAAGCACTGCCGTCCATTGCGTCCGTCAGTCGCTTTACACTCACCTCTAGAATTGCAGATGCAGATACAGCTTGGACACTTTCTATCGACGGTGGTGAGCTCGGTGAGGCTATACCCGCCGCGCACCCGAAAGGAACCCGCGTTGAGATGCGTGATTTATTTTACGCAACACCGGCACGACTTAAATTTTTACGAACAGACCGAACAGAGACCCAACGCATTACCGAGACTCTTAACCGGCTTGCTATGGCTCATCCTGAAATTGCATTCCAACTGACCGTTGAAGACAAAATCAAGTTGAAGTACACCGCGGAGCAAAGCGATGTATTGGACGCAAAACTATTACGCCTAAGTGCTGTTATGGGCCGCGATTTTGCTGAGAATGCCCTAATCATCTATGCAGAACGAAGCGGCACAAAACTAACCGGATACGCTGCCGTCCCTACACTCAACCGAGCAAACGCAGCATTACAGTTTTTATTCGTCAACAACCGGCCAGTTACAGACAGATTACTGATCGGCGCAGTGCGCGGTGCATATGCGGATTTTCTCGCACGCAATCGTCATCCTCTGGTTGCTCTTTTTCTCGAAATCGACCCTCGGCTGATTGATATTAACGTCCACCCCGCTAAATCAGAAATTCGTTTCCGAGATCCAGGTCTGGTGCGAGGGCTCATTGTCAGCGCCTTGAAACGCGCCCTAGCCGAGGCCGGGCATCGCGCATCAACGACGGTCAGCGAGGCGGCGCTTGGTGCGGCGCGACCGGGTATGAGGCGCACAACACCCTTTCACAAACACCCACAAACCCCATCAAACGACCCCCGCGAAAATGTGTTAGCCTTCCACGCTCCGCTAGACCAAGATAAACAGTTGGAACCGGCCGCACGGATGGAAAATTCCAGGCAGCCCTCTAACGATGTTGATCGAGGGTTTCCACTTGGCGCCGCCCGAGCACAACTTCATGGCACCTATGTCATCGCGGAAACCGAGGATGGGCTGGTGATTGTTGACCAACATGCAGCCCATGAAAGGCTAGTCTATGAACAAATGAAAAAAGCATTGGCGAATAGCGGCATTAATCGTCAAGGTTTGTTGATCCCCGAAGTCGTAGAGTTAGAAGAAACCGCGGTTACGCACTTAATAGATCGATCCGCAGAGCTTGCTGAATTGGGGTTGGTGCTCGAAGGCTTTGGCGAAGGAGCGGTGGTCGTTCGCGAAGTGCCGGCGTTACTTGGCACTATCGACGTACAAAACCTAGTCAAGGATCTAGCGGCTGAACTGGTGGAGTTGGGTGATAGTTTTGCGCTAAAGGAAAAACTTTCTGACGTTTGTGGGACAATGGCATGCCACGGCAGCGTGCGGGCAGGGCGCCTTTTAAATGGTGCAGAAATGAACGCATTATTGCGCGAAATGGAAATCACGCCTCACTCAGGCCAATGCAATCACGGGCGCCCTACCTTTGTAGAACTCAAGCTGGCGGATATCGAAAAATTGTTTGGCCGGCGCTAGCCCTCGCTTCCCATCCATTTTAGTAGGACGACTCTAGTTTTTGCCCAGCTCCGGTCGTCCAACATCAAAAACCCTTGAGGCATTTCAAACGAGTCTCGGATATCCATTTCCCCACAACAAAGCGTTTGTCCATTGATCCAACCCCTATCAAGCAGGGCCACAAGCGACACCGGAAGCAAATCTTTCCGGTAAGGCGGGTCTAAGAAAGCCAGAGACGCAGATTCGCTTGTTGGCGGCGGCCGTGTGCCATCAACCTGAAGAACCTGACATGTTTCGGTTTCTTTAAAATTGGAAATTGTTTGCGCAAGGCCCTCACAGAGAGTTCGAGACTGCTCCATGAATATGCAATGCCGCGCACCACGGCTAAGCGCCTCAAGACCGAGTGCTCCACTACCCGCAAATACATCGAGCACAATCGCCTCGTTCAAAACCGAAGCTGTCTCTGGGCCGTGATCTCTATGTTCCAAGATATTGAAAAGCGATTCCCGTACGCGGTCGCTTGTCGGACGCATCGCACGCCCACTCGGGGTAGCGATTGCACGCCCCCTATGCTTTCCGGCGATAATTCGCATGACGTTTAGGTTTCGCAAATTTTACGCCGGTTTGTTCTGTAACGACCCGTTGTGGTACTTCTTCAACTGCCCCGCGTGGCAACTTTCCAAGCGGAAACGGACCGTAGCTAGTACGAATAAGGCGGTTAACGCGCCATCCAAAATTTTCACACATTTTTCGAATTTCGCGGTTCTTTCCTTCCTTTAGCGCCATAGCTAACCATGCATTCGCCCCGGTTTGGCCCTCCTTCTCAACCTCGACCGGCGCATATCGAATACCCGCGACAGTTATACCTTTCCGCATAGATCCAAGTTCATGCTCTTGAACGCGACCATGCACACGGACTCGATAGCGGCGTGTCCACCCAGTAGATGGCAATTCTAATTTCCGCGCCAACGCTCCATCATTCGTGAGCAAAAGTAATCCCTCAGAATTTAAATCAAGCCGCCCAATGGAAATCACTCGCGGCAGCGAAGCCGGCAACGACTCGAAAACAGTAGGGCGACCCTCCGGATCGTGCTGAGTGGTCATAAAGCCTGCCGGCTTGTGATAGCGCCAAACACGCGTAGAATCAGGCGGTGAGATGGGGTTGCCATCTACTTCAATACGATTGATCTTCGTAACGGTAAATGCAGGCGATTCCAATGTTTTGCCATCGACAGCGATACGTCCCGCGGCAATCCAGCGTTCCGCCTCGCGTCGCGAACACAGACCAGCTCGCGCCATCACTTTTGCAATACGTTCAGGTTTTTCATCCATATCAATTGCGGAGCCTATGAATTTCCGGACCGCGGCGCAATCGGTTCGTATCATGTTTTATTTCCGCTCTTGACCATGGCTAAAACAAACGTGCAATTTCTTTGCTATGGACGGACTTGATTCAAGACATATGGCTATTGCACTGCGTGAAGCCAAAGATGCCGCCGCAAGGGGCGAAGTCCCCGTCGGGGCACTCATTGTGGACGGGGACACAAAAGAAATTGTCGCACGTGCCGGCAATCGGGTTGAACTGCTCCAAGACCCGACTGCCCATGCGGAAATGCAAGCTATTAAGAAGGCATGCGCGGCACTGGGACAAAAACGGCTGGACCATTGCGACCTTTACGTTACCCTCGAACCTTGCGCCATGTGCGCAAGCGCCATTGCACACGCCCATATCAGGCGCCTTTATTTCGGCGCGTCCGACCCGAAGGGTGGCGCGGTTGAAAACGGTCCACGCTTTTTCGAACAGCCCACCTGCCATCACAAGCCTGACGTTTATGGCGGCATACATGAAAGTGCCGCGGCGGCACTCCTTGTAGATTTTTTCAAAAAAAAACGTTGGCCAGATTAGCCTTCTTCTCGAGCTACAGCACGCCAACCGATATCGCGGCGACAAAATCCATCCGGCCAATCAATTGTGTCTACCGCCTCATAAGCACTTTTTTGCGCTTCCTTAACGCTGTCACCCATTGCGGTAACATTCAGAACGCGGCCGCCGACCGCTTGCAACGCGCCCGTCTCGGCCCGTGCCGTTCCAGCATGAAAGACCTTCGTATTAGCTAAGCCATCGGCATAATCCACTTTGCGAATTTCAGTACCTTTCTCGTAGGACCCTGGATAGCCGTTTGCGGCTAAAACAACGCTCAATGCGGTTTGGTCATGCCATCGAAGATCGAAATCCTTTAATTCTTTATCTACGGCCGCGACAAGAGCCGACAGCAAGTCTGACTTCAATCGCATCATCAACACCTGGCATTCAGGATCGCCAAACCGGACGTTAAATTCGATCAATTGCGGTCCATTATCCGTAATCATAAGGCCAGCAAACAGGACGCCGGTGAACGGCATCCCTTCTGCCTTCATCGCGGTAACGGTGCGCTGAACGATTGTCTCTTCTATTATAGCGGCCAAGCCATCTGTCATCACCGGTGCAGGACTATAGGCACCCATACCACCGGTGTTTGGCCCTGTGTCACCATCGAACGCCGCTTTATGGTCTTGCGCAGAGGCCAGCATTAGCGCGTTCTCACCATCGCAAATTGCGAAAACACTCAACTCCTCACCAGCCAAAAATTCCTCAACAATGATCGAAGCGCCTGCAACACCAAAACGACCACCGACCAACGCAGCTTCGGCCGCCGCCACTGCTTCTTCAATTGACATCGCAACCGTGACGCCTTTTCCGGCTGCGAGACCATCGGCTTTGACTACGATAGGCGCTCCCTGTTTGTATATGTACGCTGTAGCCTCTGCCACATCGATAAAGCGCTTATATGCCCCGGTCGGAATAACGTATTTAGCGCACAATTGTTTGGTGAAGCTTTTGGAGCCCTCAAGTTGGGCGGCCGCCGCCGTCGGACCAAAACATTTTACACCGGCCGCAATTAATCGATCTACCAAACCCAATACCAAGGGCGCTTCTGGTCCCACGACGACGAAATCGATTTTCTTCGCCGTAACCAGCGTCATTAATCCATCTAAATCCTCAGCGTCCACTTCAACACATTCCGCCACCGCTGCAATCCCCGCATTCCCGGGTGCACAATAAAGTCTTTCGCAAAGAGGCGACCCCGAAAGCGCCCAGCAAAGGGCGTGTTCGCGCCCTCCGGAGCCGATGACTAAAATCTCCATTTCGTCCTTCCGTTTTGCAAAATTCGTCGACACTACATATCATATCAAGCGAAAATCATGAGCGACATTTGCCCAGATCTACGCGACCCCCAATCCAACCAAGCGGAGTTCACCGTTTCGGAACTTTCGTCTGCCCTCAAACGCACGGTGGAGGACTCATATCGCTATGTACGCGTGCGCGGTGAAATATCCGGATTCAAACGCGCGGCGTCAGGCCATCTTTACATGACACTCAAAGACGAAAGCGCCGTCATAGACGGGGTGTGTTGGAAAGGGATCGCAGGTCGTCTGTCGATCATCCCAGAGGACGGTTTGGAAGTAATTGCTACAGGTAAAATCACGACCTATGCCGCCCGGTCAAAATATCAAATAGTTATCGACCAGATGGAAGTCGCAGGGGAAGGCGCACTCCTAAAATTGCTTGAAGACCGCCGTAAGAAACTAACCGCTGAAGGCCTGTTCGACCCCGATAGAAAACAGAACATTCCTTATCTTCCGAGCCGAATTGGAGTTGTTACATCTCCAACAGGAGCTGTAATACGTGATATATTACAAAGACTTAAAGATAGGTACCCACGGCCAGTCCTCCTGTGGCCAGTTCTGGTTCAAGGGGAATCGGCAGCGCAACAACTGGCCGCCGCCATCAACGGGTTCAATAACCTCCCTAAGGACGGTCCCGTAGTGGGTCCAGACCTAATAATTGTCGCACGAGGCGGTGGCAGCCTTGAAGATCTATGGGCCTTTAATGAGGAAATTGTCGTTCGTGCGGTAGCTGCTTCCACCATCCCAATCATATCTGCAGTAGGTCATGAAACAGACACTACCCTAATAGATTTTGCCTCCGATAAACGGGCTGCCACACCGACCGCGGCTGCAGAAATGGCAGTGCCAGTACGTACAGAATTACAAACGGCCGTAATGGATCTCAGCCACCGTCAGTTCGCTGCCATGGCACGACAGATTGAAGAAAAACGCGTTCGCATGGAAAGTCTAGGACGACTCTTGCCCGACCTTACGACAGTCTTTGCGGGCTATAATCAACGACTCGACAGCGCAATCGAACGATTATCCAACGCCGGTGGTCGTATGATTAGAAATCACAATGGCCGTATTACGTTACTCGGCCAGCAAATCAAACCGCCACAACAAATTGTCTCAGAAGGCGAGCGGCGCCTGACCCGAGAGTCTCATTCACTATTAAACAGCGTACAAAGATCTCTCAAAAGTCAGCGAGACCTCCTTAAGGCGTCAGGTGACTTGTTAGAGAGCCTATCCTTTCAGCGAATCGTCGAACGAGGTTTCACTGTCATCTGGGATAAGTCCGGCAATCCAATCACGTCAGCCACCGCAGCAGAGCCCGGTAAAACCGTCACTATTGAATTTGCCGATGGCAAACGCGGCGCGACGATCTCGGGAGCGGAAGGCAAAGAAAACGTACCAGTAGACCCATCGAACCAGTCGCGGAAGAAAAAAACCGCTAAAGGGAAAAAAAAACGCCTCATTAAAGTTACAAACATAAGCCGTGAAGGACGCCAAGGAGAACTTCTGTGAGGTGGTTTATATTGCTTTTGTGTTTCGTCGCCACTTCCCCAAAAGCCGGAATGCTGACTCTCAATGGCAAATTCACCCAAGGCGGTTTGGTCATTGGTCAAACCGACCCAGGCACAGTGATCAATTTCGAAGGCAGCCGTATTAACGCGTCGCCAGAAGGAATCTTTATTATTGGTTTCCACCGTGACGCAAAGCCAACCGCAATCCTCGAATTAATTTACCCTAACGGCACAAAACGTCGCGAAACTTTAAAAGTCTCAAAGCGGAAATATAAAATTCAGAAAATCGACGACCTACCGCCGGTCAAGGTTACACCTCCTAAAGAAGTAATTGAGCGCATTAAACGGGAGACTGTTTTGATCCGTAGCGCGCGTATATTTGACACGCCGGAAACACATTTCCTAAAGAATTGGTGGTGGCCCGCCGTTGGACCCATTACCGGAGTTTATGGCAGCCAACGGATTTTGAACGGAAAGCCCAGTCGCCCGCATTACGGTATCGACATTGCCGCCCCGGAAGGCTCAGCGGTCATCGCTCCTACATCAGGCATTATCCGACTGGCCCATAAGGATATGTATTTTTCCGGCGGCACAATCATCATCGATCATGGTTATGGCCTCACGTCTGCTTTTTTGCACCTGAAAAATCTCTCTGTAAAAAAGGGTCAGCGGGTTGAACAGGGTCAAACGATTGGTACTATCGGGTCCACAGGTCGGTCTACTGGGCCGCATCTAGATTGGCGGATAAACCTTTTCAAACGACGGCTCGACCCAGCGCTCATTATGCCCCCCATGCCTAACGCAGGAGCTAAATAACCTTTTCAAGTAATGCGTCGATCTGACCGGTATCATCCCATTCAATTTCAACACTCAAAGGCAGGACGTGCGAACGCAAGGGTTCAGGCACGCGCACGAAATCTTTTTCCGTCGTCACTACGATTAACCCCGTATCGGAGGCTCGTTTAATAATTGGCTCGATATCTCGAGCATTATAAGGTTGATGGTCAGCAAATTCGTGCTTGGCAGCAAGCTCACAACCGATTTCGCGCAATGTATCAAAAAACTTACTTGGTCGACCTATCCCCGCAAAAGCAATTACCGTTCTGCCGGCAATTTTGTTCGTATCTCCGACGACTAATCGTGCTCCAACAATGGGTTTTCCCGCCCGGCATGTTTCGAATATTCCTATATTTTCACGCATAGGCCCAACAACGACGACCCCATCCGCACGCGCTAAGCCATCTCCAATTGGCTCCCGCAAGGGTCCAGCGGGCATCAAACGGCCGTTTCCAACTCCATATGCGCCATCTACTACGATCAGAGAGAGTGTTTTTTGTAAACTCGGATTCTGAAACCCATCATCCATTATGATCGCGTCGGCACCGCTTTCCACTGCCGCTAAAGCACCAGCGGACCGGTTCGCCGAAATCCAACACGGTGCTTGACGGGCAAGTAGCAGTGCTTCGTCTCCAACCTCCGACGCCGAATGCAAATCTACATCCACCTTGACCGGTCCTTTTAAACTGCCGCCATATCCGCGCGTTAGGAAATGCCCTTTCACGCCAAGCGCGAGAAGCCGTTTCTGGATGCCCATTGAAACGGGGGTTTTACCCGACCCACCAACGGTCACATTACCAATGCAAAAGACGGGAATGGGTACCGTTTGAGGGCTGACCATCGCGCGTCGTAATTGGGCCAATATCCGTAGCGGCCAACTCGCTGGGACAAGACACGCAGAGAGTAAGCTACGCTTCTGCCAAAAGTCAGGAGCCCGCAATGCCGCCTCCTCTCAGAGCTTCATGGACAGCGGGCGCAATTGCTGCATAAACACTATCAACCACGCCCCGATTGGTTTCTGCAACAGCTGCAGCACGCGCAGTTTGACCTACTAAAAACTCGCGGTCCTCGAATAATTCTCGAATAGCATGGGCTAATTCCTGCGCCGTCCCAACTACTACAGAACCATGGCTTGATGCCAATGCAGCTGCAACGGATGAGAAATTGTCCATATCCGGCCCATGAATAACAGCACACCCCAGTTGGGCTGCCTCCAAAGGATTGTGCCCACCGTGGTGCGACATACTGCCGCCAATATAGGAAATCCGAGCAAGCCTATAAAAAAGGCCTAACTCGCCTAAAGTATCGGCAATATAAATTGCGGTATCCAATTCGATCCGTTTGCCCGTGGAACGACGAATGCAATTGTGACCGCGCTGGGAAAGCGTGGTTTCGATATTAGCTGCTCGACTTGGATGTCTAGGAACTATAATCGTCAACAATTCTGGGATATCGGCCAGAAGTGCTGTATGAGCGTTCGACGCCAGCACCTCTTCCCCCGCATGGGTACTTGCAGCAACCCAAACTGGCCGAATCCCTATTTCACTTTGTAATGCTTCTAGGTCTTGCTCCACAACCGCAAGTGGGGCTGCCGAATATTTTAAATTACCAACACACGAAACATTCATCGCACCAAACTTCTGCAACAGCTCTGCTTGGTATTCAGTTTGGGCCAAACATAAGCGAAAACCAGAAATCAAATATTTGGCCATCCCATTCATACGTTGCCAAGCACGGAGCGAATTAGCAGACATCCGAGCATTTACTAATAGCGCAGGAATGTCGCGACGCTTGGTTTCAACAATAAGATTGGGCCAAAACTCGGACTCCATCCAGATGGCAATATCGGGTTTCCAGTGATTTAAGAACCGGTTCACCCATTGCGGACAATCCAGAGGTAGATACTGATGAAATGCACGGTTAGGTAATCGGTCCTTAAGGTATGAGGCAGACGTGACAGTGCCCGTCGTTACTAAGATCCTAAGCTCTCGATTTTCCGACAGTAATTTTTCAATTAGAATCAATGCCGACTGAGCTTCACCAACACTAGCGGCATGAAGCCAGGCCACTGGCCCCTCGGGCCGCGTTAGGGAGGCGATGCCTTCACGCTCTCCGATCCGCGCGGCGTCCTCTTTACCTTTCGCCAGTCGGCGGCGGAGTAATAATCGCGCCATAGGCATCCCGATTCTCGTAAAACCGCGATAAAGCGCAAGCCCACTCATTCGCGTGATCCAGGCTGGACGCCCTCTAAAGGCGCCGGGTCCGTAGCAGAATTACCGAGCAAATCATCGGCCCTATCAGTAATTTCTTGAAGTGCATTCTCAAGTAATAATCGTTTCTCCTCCTTCATTTTAGCATCTGCAGTCTTCGGTACATCGATGGGATCGCCCCAAATGAACACACCGCGGCAAAAGGGCAAAGGAAGATTAAAATGGTCCCAACTCGAGAAAACTTTGCGTGGACGGCAGGCGTAGGTCAGCGGAATAATCGGCACGCCACCCATTATAGCCAAAGAAATAACGCCCTCTTTTGCCCGCATGCGCGGCCCGCGCGGGCCATCTGGCGTCACAGCAATCACCTCGCCACGGCGTAATAACCTAATGATCTCTAGTGCCGCACCGGCCCCACCCCGACTTTTCGACCCCACTACCGTTTTTGCGCCAAAATACCCAATCGAACGACTTACCAACTGTCCATCTCTATGTCCGGAAATCAACACATGCACGCGATCCGGATAGCGCCACGCAAGAAACATCATTAATAAGCGTCCATGCCAGAAACCAACAATGAACGGTTTTTTTTCCGCCAGCCACCTCTCCGGAAGCTCCTGACCAAGAATTTGCCACCTTCCGGTCCAGGCTAATAGCCGCATATATAACGCCACTACCCAGCCAATAATCCGTTGGGCGAAGCTCGAGCGGATGATCAATTTTAAAAACCTCATTTTAAGGCTCTACAGCGTCGACCACCGTCTCATTGGACTTCCCCAGTGCGGCATTATCTTCGAATTGAATACGGCATAATTGGGCATATAGACCATCATCGGCAAGTAAAGAAGTGTGAGTGCCTTGTTCCAAAACAGTACCTTCGTTCAAAACCACTATTAAATCGGCCTTAGTGACCGTAGACAGACGGTGCGCAATTACCAATGTCGTGCGTCCTTCCATAAGTCGACCCAATGCCGCCTGAACCTTGCGTTCGGACGTCGCGTCCAGGGCCGACGTTGCCTCATCTAACAACAGTATGGGAGCGTTCCGCAGCATAGCGCGCGCAATCGAAATACGTTGCCGTTCACCACCGGAAAGTTTTACTCCGCGCTCACCTACATGGGTGTCATACCCTTCGGAAAGTTGGATTATAAACTCATGGGCAGCAGCGCCTTTTGCAGCAGCTATAATGTCTTCATCCACAAGGTCCGGACAGCCATAAGCAATATTTGCCCTAATTGTATCGTTAAAGAGGATAGCGTCTTGACTAACAAACGCGATTTGCGCTCGTAACGAATCCAAAGTGACATCCCTCACATCCACGCCGTCGATTTTGACAGAGCCCATTGCAACGTCATAAAAGCGTGGAATCATATTAAGCATCGTCGACTTGCCAGCGCCGGACGGTCCAACCAAAGCGACAGTCTTACCGGCCGGTATCCTGATATCGATATTTTTAAGGGCGGCTTTCTCATCTCCATATACAAATTCAACACTATCGAACTCAACCTCACCTTCAGTCACCTGTAGCGTTTTTGCGTCCGCCTTACTGACTATTGATGGCTTATAATCGACGATGCTAAACACCCTTTCCGCCGCCGCCATACCCTGCTGCAAACTTGCATTAAGATTGGCAAGTGCACGCACCGGCTGATAAGCAACAATCATGGCAAGGAAGAAAGTCACAAATTGGCCTGCATCGATTGCGAGTGAATTATTAGTACCTTGCGTAATCACGTGATAGCCAGCAAAGCCAAGTATGCCGGCACCGGCAATACCGATCATCAATTCCATGATTGGATATGTGCGCGAACGAGTACGCCCCGCCTTATAGTGAAGTGAGAATAGTTCCTCAAATGCGTTCGACGCCCTGCCGCGTTCGAATTCTTCCATCCCATCGGCCTTAACCTGGCGCATGCCTTTGAAAACTTCATCCAAAAAACTCGTAATACTGCCGATGCGCTGCTGGGTGTGATCGGAGATCCTTCGCATCCGCTTACCGATATAAACAATTGGATAAACGCTCGCTGGGAAAACAAACAAAACCATAAGAGCCAATTGCCAGTGGGTGTGAAACATTACACCTATCAGCACTATGACTTTGAGAAGATCACGACCTATGCCGGTAAAAGACTTGGTCACCGCATCCCGCAAAAAAAGTAAGTCAATCGTAAACCGCGACATTAATTTACCGGTCGCACCTCCATGAATATAGGCGAGATCTGCACTAACAATCCGATCAAACATCTCATTTTGCAGCGCAACGTCTACACGCAGGCCAGTTTTTTGCATCAAAACAGTCTGACCGTAACTCGCAAACCCTTTCACCAGGCATGTAAGAAAAAAAGGATTGGCAATAAAACCGCTTGCTGCCTGTCGCCACCTCGAAGCACATCGTTTATCGCCGGTTCAAGCATCTTCACCTGCCAACCGGTAGCCAATGCCACCACTACCATCAATAAAATCGCCATTGATATCTTACCGAGATGGTCGCCGAGATAATTTGTCATTAACCGTCCGGCAAGTTCCCTTGTAGACTTATTGAATTGGAATTTTGGAACTTTTTTTGCCACTCAGGCACCTCATTCAATCGAGCGAGAGGGGGAATGTGAAGTCCGCCTAATATTTCGCACCGCCTCGTTTAGAGTATTGTCGAGCAATTGCCAAGATTTTGCTTCACCGTGGCCAGGCACTGAACTCAGTAATGATCAGCGTATATATTTAAATCTTCTTTTAGAATGTGTTTCAGGCATTTGCACCTGATTGCCTTTCTAGGCAGTCAAAATAAGTTTTTCATTCTATTATGTGACATGAATAGTCCGTAAACTATAGATCAATACTGAAGATAGTTGATCTTCATAATTGACAATATACACGCAGGAGATGGGATTGTAAGCGTTTCAGAATGCAGCCTTATTGCA
>PAXN01000004.1 GCA_002715005.1 Rhodospirillaceae bacterium | reverse complement strand
TTTCTATAATCTTTGAAAATTTTTCTCTGTATTCGGGGCCATTAGTAACAATTGTCTCTTCCAGCGNNGGGCNAGCAATGAATTCCGATATGGTGGTCACTCTTACCATCACCTTCATTTAAACCGTCAANGCCCACCCGTACTTCCATGACGCATGACAACGGCCAGACAGAGAAGCACCGAGATAATGTCTGTAAGGATCAGCTTCCGTAAAATATATATGGGTATTGTTTACAGGGAAGTTTNACACAGACCCGGTGAGAAAATGGGTAGGGGATCTTCAATATAAAATTTTACTTCCAACCGTTCCATTCTCCCANTCGTTGATTATTACATGTTAAAAACGTGCCTTGGAAACGTGTATTACTGGGATTGGCATTGCCTGATATAAATCCCCAGCATTTGGTCCTACGTCCTCTGGCGTTTTTGCGCGTTTCTCTGCAACTACCCTCCGATCTGAAAACAGGCGCGGGTCTTTGATACCGCTTTTTATTAGTACATGCCCTCGCCCAATAACCAGAATAATTGCCATTCCCTTGATGTTTCATCACGATAATGCCGCCCACTGGAGCATTATATCGGCCAACAAAGACGTTTCCATCCGCCTCAACGAATACCGGGCCCCAATCACTATTCCATGTTTCAGCCACGGCTGCGCTGGCAAATGTCATGCCGCTGATGATTGCGATGGTTAATAATTTTGATAATGCTAGCATGAAAGTATTCCTTTGTTTCCTGCAAGAAATTTCGTTTCTTTGATTTTAACCACAAGAGTTACACGTTCTTGGACGGCCTCAACTTAAGTGTTAGGATTTCAGAGTTATGAAAGTTCTGCATATCATAGATTAGGTTCTGGTTTCCAGGATTAGGTTCTGGTTTCCAGTTTAATGGGGTGGGGTCACATGTGTGGTAGCGAGGTCTCACACTTTGGCATCAACATCATTCCCACTGAAGGCACCGAGATTTCCCCACATATCGGCAGAGGCATTATCCTGCTTGGACACCGGCATGACTATTCATGATCTAGATTAGGATATACCTTATGTTCATCGGGAATGCTGAAAATCAGTGTGGCTAATGAAAATCTTTATGATTGACTGACACAAATTTAGACATCGGTTGTTCTAAAGTGAACTTTCCGATGCAGACAATCGATAAAAACGTGCCAGTACATCTATTTTTGGGAATTTAGAATATGAACAAATTATCCAGCAAACTTAAAATTATTTTGCCACTCATTGTGATTATATTATTCACTGCTTCTTTAGCTCACGCTGATTGGCACCTTCCCGTTCCCCCGGCAAAAAAATCCGACGCTGTTTTTCAAAAAGGTCTCACTGCATACAAAAATAAAGATTACGCANTTGCTATAGCTGAGTGGGAACCTATTGCACAAAAGGGATATGGTGGGGCTGCTTATAAACTTGGTAAAATTTATCAGCTTGGACAGGGTGTTCCACAGGACTATGGGAAAGCAATAAAGTGGTTTGAACGTGCTGGGAAAGGACGTTATGGAGCCAAGAAAAAATTTTGGCGGGGTGCAGCGTTTTACACTCTAGGTTTGATGCATCTCAAAGGAGAAGGTGTCCCAAAGAATCAAAAGAAAGCCTACTCGATGTTTTTGAAGAGTGTNCAGAAAGGAGCTGGTACCTGGCAGGGTTTAGCGAGTTATAATATGGGTTTGATGGCTCTCAAGGGAGAAGGTGTCCGAAAGAGCCAAAGGGATGCCATATATTGGTTTAAACAGAGCGCAAGAAGTGGGAACAAAGAAGCTAAGCAAGCACTAAAAGAGGCCCGAAATAAGGCTGCAAATGAGAGAAAACGCAAAAACCAACAACTTGCCTCTTCTTGCTCATGGTCCAAGAGAGAAATTTATAATCACGGCACCAAGGCCTGCTACGTGCCGAGAGAGTGTCAGGGCGGAAAGAAAAATACCCTATCCTGTCTCGAAATGAAATGCTTGCCGAAGATGACTGCACGCTGTCGCATGGAAGCACGCGAACTTGTTAACGGCTGCAAAGTGGTGGTGCATTCCAAGGTTGGCGAAAGNAAATGTATGAAAGGCACTCCAAGAAGATATGTTTTTCAAGGTACGGGAGCCTGTGCAGGGCCTATACCGGGACCTGGTTGTCCGAAACCAATAAAGCTTTCAGGGAAACCAATTCCGCTTCAATCTCGTAATTTTAAAAACGTCCTCAATAATAACGTTCTCGAGACTTATAATAGCTTTTTTTACTTTCTAAATAATGGAGAAGTGTTTAGAGCCCGTAAAGCTTACTTTGGCAGTGTGCGTTCGCCGGAGTCTTATGGATATTTTTACGAACGAGGAAAGATTTTTTGGGGAAAAAAAACGCGCACAATGGGAAGAAAGCCCTTCGAAGGTATCTGCATAACGTGGCAGAAACGAAAAAAAGAGAAAAAAGGTCGGCAGGAATGCTATGCGATGCAGATGACTCCAAAAGAAGTTTTGATGGACCAATGGCATGGGCGTAAACNGAAATATGTTGTTGCAAAACGAAGAGATATTAAATACCTGCGCAGGAAAGGGCGCTTCCCGATAAAATTAAGAAATGAGTAACAAATCATCCGGCACCCTTTAGCGAAGTGAAATAAAGCATGAAAAATTGGGGAGGAAATAGGGTGTCCTTCCCCCTTTGAGTTGGTCCACCGTTAATAGTAGGGAACAATGATTTTTTTTACCTTGACGAGCATTGCCGTGAGTAAAGATCTATCGATAAGGTGAGCGAAGCGGTCAACCTTCCATGTTTCAAATTTACTGAATGAGTTAAGCACCAGGAGCAAGACTACCTTTTATAGAAATTAAAAATTCGGCTCAATATAACCCGTTCAATTTTTGCAAAAGAAAACCCTCTCTAATTAAAGAGAGGGTTGGCATTTTTTCACAAGACAAAATTTAGTGTCAGTCGAACCATCCACAACGTCTTGGTCGATAGAAGCATCGGTTTTTCATTCTTTGCTCCTGTTTCTTATATCTATACCATTTGCGTTTCATTTTCCTCCACTTTCTTAATTGACGATTATGGTAACGTTCTGGATGTACATGGTGAACAATAACTCGATGATTATGGGTCACAAATTTTCTGCGTGGTTTTGGCGCCACATAGATAGGTTCTGGATCTGAGTTCCAGAAATGGTGATTTCCATGTTGGGGAAGATAATAACTCCTNTGAGCAAGACTATGGCCAGCCATAGCACCAACCAAAGTACCTGCCGCAGTCGCAGCAAGTTGACCATCCCCCGATCCAATGTTGGAACCAATAAAGCCACCAGTTACCGCACCAATTACGGCGCCAAATAATTCTGCTTCATTAGCTTGAGCCCCCAATGGCTTCCCCACAATGAACATCATCAGAGCGGCGACAACTAATAACTTCTTCTTAAACATGGATAAAACTCCTTTCAAATAGGCTATCCTTCGTTTCAATAGTTGTAATGGAACGGCGAGGGCATTTTTTTCAATATTATAAAAAATAGGTTTGCGCGATCTGTGATAGCCCAAGAGATTGCTGTAGTGGCTATGGAAGCCAAGGACATTCAAATCATTACCAGTAGCGGTCAGAACCTGACCGAAAGCGGTGCTCCTGCGAAAGTCGCAATGAGGCAGATGGCTGGGGTTTTCTCTCAATACGAAAAACAAAGGCTAGTGAATAAACTAGCGATATGAAGAAAACGATTTAAAGATAAAGGTTGCTTAGGCCACAGCGGCAGACGAACCAGCGATGCATTGAAATAAACGAAGTCGCTATGAAGAGGGTGGTTGGCTGATAAAACGACTTNTTAAAACACTGGTGATTTTGACAAGTTTAATAGGGTCAGTTGGGATGGGTTTATATGAGTGGTAGCGAGGTCTCACACCTTGGCATCTATATCATTCCCATTGGAGCCACCAAGATTTTCCCACATATCGGCAAAGGCACTACCCTGCTCAGACAGCAGTATGACAATTCATGATGACGCCTCTTTTATTTTTTTGGGCGAGTGCATAAAACCCAAACCCCTAGTATCAAATCTCCTACTGCCCACGCAAAAAAGAGAAACCACAAAAATGTACCTTTCATCATAAACTCGGACATTTTCTCTTTATCTTCATATAATCCTGGAGAAGACACATCAAATGAATCTATTGATAGAAAAATAGAAATTAACGCTATAAACATTATTATATTAAAAATTATAAAAATATATTTCGCTATTTTTCCAAATATACTTCTTTCCATTTTCGTATCAACCATAACATACAATCCTTTTATAAAATAATAATTTTATATTACTTATTGATATTATTTTTTATTTACCTTTTAATTTTTTTTCTTGCTCACTATTTTTAATATAGCCCCTTGCAAGTTCTTTTTGTTTTTTGTTGGCAGCATCATTTTTCAAAATAAGTCTGTGAAACTTCAACGCAATCTTATGGTTTTGAGAAACACCTATTCCTTTATAGTAAATCCTATCCAGATTGACCTAGGCAAGTAAATGTCCCTGTTCCGCAAGAGGTGTCCATTCACGCACAGCAGTTGCTTAGTCCTTATTTTAGAATGCGGTCCAACCCTTTTTGAAAGCAGTACTTTCACTTACCCCTACACTCCCGATTAAGATGAAGAGAGTTAGGCAAAATGGGACTAATTATTTTTCCTTGGCGCAAGCGCCTCAAAGAAGCAAAATAATTATCTGGCAGAATGTTATACTCGGGTTTTCATAGAAATGAGTTTAGTAAAGTTTGGGGGTATAACGTACAAAATAATGGTAAAAATAATTCTAAGGTACTTTTATTTATATTATATTATAATTATTTTACCATTTTTTAATAACAATTTTTAATTGGATAAACTTAATTTACATTTATTTGTATAACGGGACTTTATACTTTCACGAAAGAGTGGTTTTAGTAGTCGCTAAGTTTTTTGTTTGGGAAATGGATTCTCGGGTGAAATCAAATGGATTATTAATTTACAATGGTTCCTAACCGATGCCTGACTTATGGACAGCCAAATGATTAGTAATAAACTTGTTAGGAAGTTGTTTTTTATCAATACGAGCAGCCGTCTGAACAATCTCTACGTCGAGTTGTTAAGAGACAACAAGGACCCGGCAACAAGTGAAGGTCGCTCAGACATGAACCGTTTGATGCCGCGACTAATATGCTGTTTCTTCGCGGATGATACCGACATTTTTCATGTCACAAAATTTTTCGCTACCTTCGCGCTACTAATTTTGACCAGTGCCGGCACAGCAAACGCTGACAACGTTGCTCAACTCCAGGGTAATTGGACAAGCGTTAATGATCAAAAAGCATCACTAACGGTAGCTGGACAAAAGTGGATTGGTAAGTATGAAAATAAAATCCAAGAATCAAACAATTTTGCAGTTGCAAACAATTGTTTGAATCATGGAGGCAATATTGACGCAAATGGAAAATTTGTGGTCTTCCCCGATGATGAGGAGATGTGTCTGGCAATCGTTAAACTATCTAAAACTGAATTAAACTTATCTCTTGTTGGTCTAGGAAATACACTAAGTTATGTCCGAGCGGGCACAGCGAAGCAAAAAATATCTGCAAAGCCAGAAACCATCGCCAAGACACCAGGCCTCATCCCATCTGACTTTAATACATGCAAGCCTATTCCAGAGAAATGGAAACCCGGCACAAAAGTTTATAACAAAGACTTCGCAAAACACCACCCGCGATATAGTGAAGGCGGCAACATAAAAGGCATGGCACACGCTGTTATGCGTCAGCATTGTATCTGGGTGCAAAAAATTGATGGTTTCGACTGGCGTGTAGTCGTAGGCAGAAACGCAGTCTTTGAAAAGCCAAAAATAGGTTCTGAAGGTGACCCAAACCAAGATCCAGATTACCGCCTATTTAGTCATGAAAAGCAAGGTCTACTGGATATTAAGGAAGCAGCATTCACTCAGTCATTAGAATTGAAATCCAAACCAATCTATAATTTCGTGCATCACAATAATGGAAGGTGGCACGGCACAATTGAATATCTGAAATCATTAGGAAACGAGCAGTATCTTGTTCTCGTATCCTACTGGAAAGGTGATCGTCCTGGCCTGATCAAAGCTCAGTGCCAAATTCAGGAAAACGGGGATACATTTTACTTCACTGAATGCGGCCGCCCAATAATGCGACCGCAGCACGATTACGCAGCAATAACCAATATCAAAAGACTAAAGCCACAAAAGAAAATGCCTGATGGAAGTTTTGGGTCGCTTAAAAGAGGAACATTTTCTGTGTTAAAAAACGCAGAAAGTTTTCCAATTTGGAAAACCACTTTAGGTCCAATTGCTGTATTGCGCGATAATCCAGGAAATAATAATGCCAAAAGCCATTTCGCTGCAAAATTTTCTGCACATGCTAATGGCGTCATTAGAATGTGGACGAAAGATGGAAAAAAATATACTGGGCATTGGGCTAGGAAATGCCGGGGGTATACAGCATTTGATCAGTGGTGGAGTAAGACCAATAATACAGACAACACTAGAGATTACCAAACTTGTCGGAGCTCAAAGAAGGCCCGTACTTATAAGAAAAATGGTTGGTCTGCCCAATACCAGACATTAGATGGGCAACCGTCATCGTGCTGGGGATCAATCGTGGCATTTAAAAAACCCTTAAACGGAACATTTAACGGGTACATAAAAGAGTGTGGCGTTGGCCAAGCATATGAATTTACGGCGTCAATGGGTTCTCTAGATCCTGAACTTGAGCGAAAACGCCGCGAGCTTGCGGAGATACAAGCACGGCGGGCCAAAGAGGAAGAGCGCCTTCGCCGCGCTGCAGAAATAGAGGCAGAAAAACGTCGCCGAGCTGAAGCTGAGGAGATAGAGCGCCTTCGTGCAGCTGAAGCCGAAGCGCGAAAGAAAGCAGAAGCTGAGAAGCGTCTTCGGGCTCGCATAGCAACACTTCAAAATGGAACGGTTGGCGATACGTCAGGAGGCGAAGTATGGCAAAGCACTTGGGGCCCGGTTGTGGTAGCGGTAGATGCAGATGGTAGGTTTACGGCCCGTTATAATGATAGGGCGATGGGCTGGGTTTCATTGTCCTCTAGTGATGGAATTTTTTACAAAGGCTACTGGGCAAGAAATTGTGGTCAAGAAGAGCCAGGTTGTGGAAGCACCAAAACCTCGCGTAATGGAGTAAAGACTCAATGTTGGGGTAACCTCTGGGGTGAGGTAAATGATGCAAATAATAAATTTAAAGGTTCTTGGAATTATTGCGGAAGCGGCGCTTCTGATGATTGGAACGGTTGGAAATAATATCTGCTTTATACGAAGCAACATCTGTGAAAACCGTGACCTTAGATCTTGATAAATATTTATCTTGGCGCTCCTCAGATGATGAATTCTGTGTTCGTTTAACGAACAGTGACACCGCCGTCCTGACGATTTCAGAAAATGGATATGATGCCCAAGCGATGTGCCTTTAAATTGGAAAAGCGATCAAAATCTAGGCAGGTCATTGGTTTACTATTGAAACGGTCGAGACCGAATTTGATCGAGAATTAGCGTTTTCCATCTGTTTGGCGCACGTCGCCAAGCCCTGCATAGAGCGAAATCATAGACGGATCGGCTGCTAGGGTAATCCAATTCTTCGTCTATTCCTTCCATATCTTCAAATAGAGTACTTAAATAGGATGTGGTGATGACAAAAATATTATTAGGAGTCTGCGTCGCGATTGGATTGATGATCTACTCAGATGAAATAAAATTTAAATTCGTTGAATCCGGTTGGAGAGATAGGATTGTATCAAATCTCATGTCTCTGGATCAGTCATATGAACCCGGTAATTACTGGTCCCGAAAATCTTCTGGGTATTCGCCATATAATTAGGGCGGAGTGACCTAGTGGAACTGAATGGAAATCCTAAAAGGAACTCGTACAGATCGCAAAGAACCAGAGCGTAATGGTGGTTTATAATCCTTAATGGGCATCTGATCCCTCTTCAGCCCTCATCCACTAGAAATATAAAGTAGTCAGAACAGCCATCAGCATCAATGCTGTAACCAGGTCGTATAAGATGAGCAGAGATAATTTATTCCGGCGCAGACCGCGATGGAGATTTGGCGGTCACGCTTTAAAGCCTAATCGACCACCTGGTAGGGTAAAATTCGGATCGTCATTTGTGCTAAATCGTACTCCGCAAGCCTCTCGAAAAACGTACCAATACCAATTGCCACATCCATGGTTCCACCAACGCTTATCCCGGCCAGCGGCACGATCTTTGAAAATGGTACCACTCCATTGGCCGCCACAAGGATCAAGGCTTCATGATCCTGTTGATTATTATTACCCGGCATCGGCGCAGACAAAATTCTTGCTTCGTCCTTCCTTGGCAACGCCAAAACGCCTCCCGCAGGCAAAAATAAGTCGGGATCAAGCCTATTAGGATATAGGCGGATTACTTTATTATCAGCGCCCCATCCAAAAACGGCAATTCGTGCTGCGGTTTTAGCACTGAGCCTGATCGAAATAGGGTCGAGCCCAGCACGATAGACTTTTTTGTTGAGGTGAGCGGAAATATTCGGATGCGCCTTGCTTCCCACATACTTCACCGTAGCCCGAAGCTCATAAGTCAGTCGGTTGGCGCCGCCGTCATCAAGACGGCGAAATTGCTCGTGCAACGGCACCCCCTTGTCTAGAGTTCCTTGTAAAACTCGCATGCCATGCGCTTCAGTTCGAACCTCCCGAATGGCCGGCGCTTGGATTGCCAACGCTTGCGCCACAACGCGCGCGCGCGCAAGGTTACGGGCGGCGCGAATTGCGCTTTGCCGGTCTAATTTTTTGGAGATAATTGCCACGCCCGTCGCGACATATTGTTTTGCCAAACCTCCCGGGGAGCTAAGATATCTAGCAGGAATACTTTTGGGATCGATCGTAACAGACCGATAGGATATTCGGCGGGCGCCATCCGATAGCCTGGCGTCCAATGTCACACGGTTTTTCTCCGGCAAAATTTCACAATTGAGCGTAAATTCGCCTCCCGACGAAACAAGAATTGAACTATCGCCCTTCACCGCCTGGTTCAATTCCTTTTGTTTTCTCTTGGTCCTTTGTTCGGCAATGAGCATTGGATTAAGCGCAGCCAGTAGTCGTTTCCCAAGAAAATTGGCGAGTTCACTAGAGGACCCAGAGTTCATATCTAAAAGCACACCCAATTTAGCAGGCTTAGCAGCTTCCAGATCCACCAGTAAATTTTTTGCCAATGCAGTAACCGCAATATCCAATATTTCCGGTGTGAAAATATCCTTTTGCGGGAAGACAGCGCGGCCTTCGCCGACATGCTTTCCGCTCGAAAGCGCGGTTGAGGTGCAGGATAGACCGACCGCTTCCGGTCTTGCGGTTCTTTCGCAGATTATCTCTACATCGGCGCGCGTTTCCTTAATGAATCGTTGTATATCCGTTTCATATTGATTTTCCCAACTATCCCAAATCTTGCCGAGACGAGAGCGCGCGATAATTTCCTGTCTGCCCTTCGACACCTTGGATAGAGCTTGCAAGATATCCTCATATAACCGTCTACTAATCGCAGCAGGCAATCCCGTTTCGCGCGGTATTAAGGGACGAAGTGCCACTCGATTTCCCTTTTCTACATTGCGCAGCAAATCGATCGCCAAACAAAGCGCTGGGCTCTCAGAACACGCTTTATCTTGGGATTTTTCGTTCCCCCAAAATGCCCAAGCGGACATTGGGATAATTCCAGCCAAAAACGCGACTGCCACAAATAGAGGGATAGAACCGCGCAAGTGCATAAATGAAATTCCGCAGATTGGTGTTCTCAGACAAGGTTTCGACCGTTTCATCGAAAGTAATCTCAGACGCTTGTTCAGGTTGCTTTCATTCTGATGATACAAACTCATTTATTGATAATAAATGATCCGTCAAGACTTGGCTTAGCTTCATTATCCGGCTTTGGGGATTTTGCCCCTGGCAACCGCACTGTCACCTCCACACGACGATTGATCGCCGCATAGGGGTCTGCAGGGTCGAGCGGCTTGCTTTCGCCAAAGCCAGCAAGTGTAATCTCGTTTTCTATCAACTTAAACCGCCCAACCATATAACTGACAACGCTCTTCGCGCGCGCCAAAGAGAGTTTAGCATTGTGGGCTGACGGACCAAACGCATCCGTGTGGCCATAGACCCCGATAACCAGTCCCGCCATCTTCTCGGACGCTAGCGCAGCGCCCAATTCATCTAGCTGTTTGTATGCAGCAGGCTCCAACCTTGCAGAGTCGAAGACGAAGGGGATTGCGAAATGGACCGTCTTTATCGGTTCACCCGTGATAGGATAAAGTTTGCCGATTAGTATGTCGCGACCAATGATTTCGGTTGCGTGCGCCGCCACCGCTATAAAACCAACAACCATAAAGGCAGGTAAAGATAAAATAAGCCTGCTGATCATTGAAGTCTGCCCCCATTATTTTGTATGCGGCAAGCCAAAATTAGCCGAAGAAATACCAGGTATCGCCATCCTGGATGACCGAAGGTCTGGCAGACTTGTCATCAAGCGTCTTGCCACATCATCCGCCAAAGATGCCATTATATCATTATCACTCTGCTGAGCAGTTGTGTCTACTACCTGCATTACAGCGCCAAGTGGGGATATCGCTAATCCTCCTGCACTTCGCTTCGCCTCATGGCGCGCACGCCAGAGGATCGTCTTTCTCGCAGGATCTATCAACCGCGCTTCGATACCGAAAGCACGGCGGCTCCAAACTACCAAATATGCCGACCGACCACCCCAAGGAACGAATTCGAGGAAATTGCCGCACTTACTTTTATCGGCGTACCTCTGACGATCAATAGAATTATTAAGATCAAAGCCAAGCCGCCTTACCAAGTGCTCACGTTCGGCATGCCCTATCACTCGATCGAACCGATCGCGTGCATGCCTAGCTATTGCATTTTCAATGAGCGGGTCGCCAAACTTCTTACCACCCGAATCCTCGACGGGAAGCACCGTCACGCAATTCGGTGGCTGCCGATAGAATGCATCCTTAATTTCAGACTCGATGCGACGCTGGAATAGGTCCTCCGGCGTTTTTTCATTTTTATAGCCTGTGTGCTGCGTGGAGCAGGCGCCGACTATGAGACCAAAACATATCACGATAGCCGTTATCGTTGAATTCGAACCCATTTTTCCTATCCAGATATTGAGCAAGGTTTTGAGTGCGTGGAGAACTTTATTTTCCCTGACTTCGACTTTTCGTTCACCACAACTTGGGACACATTGAGACTACCACCCATCATTTCGTAGCGTGCTCTGACATTTGATCCCTCTTTAAGGTTGCGACTAGCAATTCTGCTAATTCCCGCTAGAAGTGAAGCATCAAAGGCCCGAGGGAAAATTCTCACCACCTTGCTTTGTGGTGAGAGACGATGGCGCCCCACTATACGATATACTAATTTCGCCTCGCTCGGCGCGAGTACTCCGTCAGCATGGCGCAAAAACCCGCTATATTTATCCAGGTCTATAGGCCAGGGTGTACCAGGTGCCGTACCCTCGTTGAAAACTGAACCATTACTATCCATCACACCCGTCTTCATACCAAAGCAGGTAGTGAGCATCTGAAATAGAACTTCACGGTTACGCCGCCCATCCGGCCAAGCAAGGCGAATATTCGGCCCAGAACCATGTTCCAGCATCCGGACAAGCGCCCTTCCATTAATATCGCTACGTTCTGCGGCGCCATTTTCAATCGGTTCAACGATATTACTGATAGCCCGTTCTTCTTTTGATGACTCCTGGGCAACGCGCTTTTTACGGTAGTCTGTCAACTCCAGGTTGTTCAAAGCGTTGTGTTTGACAGACGCACTACCATCCTTCGCTACCGGCTTCGGCGCTATTTCCTTTAGCGGCTGAATTGTGCGATGAGCATGAGCTACGGTGCTCGGCATAGGTTTAATTTTCAAAGGTTCTATCTCTTGAACAACTGCACTCGACGTCGGCATCGCCGGCCGCTGTAGAGCATTCAACTTACTTGTCTTGACCTGGCGCTGAATTTTCTTGCTAGACTTCAGCTCCCGATTTGCTATCGGCGGAGGCGGTAATACGATTTTGTCCATTGCGACAGGTTTCCCCTGTACCGGTTTCATCTGTCGGGTCTCCGGCATCTTTGTTGGTGCCGCACTAGGCGTTTCTTCAGACGAGGAATTACTAACCTCATTCTGTTGGGGCTTTCCCGTAGTCGCTATCAACAGCAACCCTAGGATGGCGCCTGCATAGGCTGTTCCGGCTCCTTTGAACATAAGCACTCTCCTTACCGTATTGTTCGATTCAGAAAAAATAACTCCATCTCTTCGGCAAGCTTGTGGAGTTCGTTGCGACGCACGTTTGGCCGCATCAACTGTTCGCCCTTCGCAACGGCTATTACGTTACGATTTGCATTGGATGGAGCAGGGTCATTCATAGGTTTCTGCTCGTGCCTACTTTCAGGGTTTGCCTTTGGCCGTGCTGGTATGTCGGGGTCTTGCCGAACTGGTTCATCCTGCCGCGCGGTCTCAGGGGTACCTTTTGCTAAAGCCTCTTTTTTTTCTTTTCCCAAGGATCCGCTGTCGGGTTGCCATAACTTGTTTTCAGACGTATCGGGGGCAGCCTTTGGCGGCATCGGCGATGGCGTCACCGTCGATGCCGACACAGGTACATTGGACTGTACAGAGCGTCCAACCGAGGCCATTTCTCCACCGGTTTGTCCTACCGTCGGTATGCTAGAGGGAGCTAGGAAGAGGTACCCTAACGAAAAAATCACAATGATATTAAAGGCTATATATTTCATGAAGTGACTCCGGATTTGCTAGGTTAGGATTGCGTAGGTTGTTTCTGGGCATAAGTAATAAGAAGCAATGCTCGCAGCGCGGCTGAAACGGGTAGCCCGATGACTGTTGTAAAAAACGCAAGACTAAACCGGTGCGTAAGATCTGAAATGATGGGCTGGACGGATTCTGGCGTAAGCGTTTGTTCAGCAAGTACACCTATCCCCAAACTAATTCCAAGCAAAGTAAATGTCAGCGCGGCGGTGGCTATCCCGGATGCCGCGTGCAACCCGGCTTCGAGCCAAAATTCTGTATGAACGGACCTAGTCAGGATGTTCGTCCAGCAAAAAATTGTCACTATAGCCAACACAGAGAATAACAGGATAAACGCCATGCCGACGGTACCGTGAAGCCAGCTAAGAACATCCATAGGCCCTACAGCGGATATCGCTACCGCGATGGCAAGGGCTATGACTGCGCCCCCGAACACGTAGTTGGCCGACCGCGAAACCGTACCAACCATTTGCATGACTTGGGAGCGCATCACCACCGTCTCCCCATCCGCGTGCTCATCAAGGCGGGCGTGGATAGTCCTACACCATTTAGCCAATGGTCGGTCACCGATACGCCTTTTTCTACAGAAGCGTGGGCAAGAAATGTCAAATCGTAATTTGTGAGCGCACTACCCGCTGCCGGTGAGCTTGTCTTGGCAAGGTCCTTATCGCGGATAACCATTCGCTCCATATCGACCAACCGGCGCGTTGCCTGTTCCAATCGACTTTGGCGTTCCGCGGGTACTAGCGACGGATCTATCATTACGCGGACTAAATGCGCACGTTCGCGTTCTAAATTTTCCAATGGTCCCGCCATGGCCATCATGGAAAGGAACGAAAGCGCACCCCCCAGGATGACCGCCTTGGCTAAAGTTGTCTTATTCATCATTATAACTCCTTTTTTCATATGCTTGCCCCTTCGTTAGGACAGGCGTTTAAGTTTCAATCCAAGAATAGCTTGACCGCTTCGGCGACCACGTTGGATGGCGGTTTTACCCCACCGCCACCTGGTCCCGTATCGGCTTGTTCGATTTTCTCATTGAGCGCCATCGCATCGAGCGCTACGAGCTTACCCATGTAACCCAGCACCTCTTCTTGTTGGGTATAGAAGGCAAATTCTGTTTCCTGATCCTGTATCAGGCGTCGCAAATATGTTTTACGGTCTACTTTTTCACCGTCGATATTGGGTAGCCGGTTCATGGGATGCTTGTTAATCTTTTGGGCCAGCTTTTGGATTGCCATCTCGTATTTGGCAGATTCCTTTGCGTATTTACTTTGACGCGCTTGGCTTCCAAAGATCGTCGTATCAACCTTAGTAGCTATGCGGGCAAGGCGTTTTCGAGCATTATCCTGAGCCTGGCTTAATGCGGCTTCATTCGGCATTTCCAGATCGCCTTGGCTCACCACTCGTGACAGAAGGCTATTATAAAGATCAATTCGGGTCTTCGTCGCCCGTCGCTGCAATTCAATCCGCTCGCCCATGAGCTGCACTAGAGCCCGCTTTTCGACGAGGACTTGGTGTTGCAATTCCGTACGCACCTTCCCTTCCGACATCGGGACAGCCGCCATCAGGTCTCGAATACTCTGTTCTTTAGAAGCAATCTGTTTGGCTTGATCACCAATCGCAGCGGCTAGATTCGATCCAGCAAAGTCGCGGTCGACCGATCGCTGAATATAAGTAGACGGCAGCCGGACTAGGCGTTCGCTGGCCTGCGGACTCCAGCTAGCCTTGCCACCCGCATGTCCTGTCATAGGTACAGACAGTAAAGCTAACGCCAACCCACCGGCCAATATCGTCCGGTAGGAATTGCTTCTGGTTAGAGAAGCGGGGCTCAATATATTGGTCATAGTTTTTGCTCCTTTTCGGCGCTTGGCCGCCGCCATCAATTGTTTGTCCAATGAGAAATACGGTTCATTTCCGCCTTCAACGCACTGCTTATATTAAGCATCGAAAAACGCGCCATTTCCTGATCGTTAGCTTGGCCAAGTAGGGCCCGCGTAGTGTCGACGAAAGACGAACCATCGGTGTAATAAAGGTCTTGCTTTGGGAATGCCGTCTGAAACCGCTCGAAAGTTTCACGAGCTCTTTTGAGATCGCCGCCGCGGACATAATTATGAACTGCCAAGGCGTAATTTCGCATCCGCTCTTCGGGTGCGAGGCCCGCGCCGCCCATTCCAAGTTCCGTTTCACAACGCTCGATCAGTCGAGCGCTTGCGAGATAACGGGCAGGCGAGCGTGTCTCACGCGCTTTAACATCAAGCGCCTGTGCCTCCTCGGCACAGGAACGATAACCCCGAAGCGCGGTAATCTCAGCGAACCGGGCTTCTCTGTATCCAATGCCTTCCTCTGCAAACCCGCTACCACCGCCTGTCTGACATGCGGCAAGCGCAAACATTAATCCTGCCGCCCCAACCACTCGAAGTACCAAGCACCTGGCCGCTCCGCTTACAATTCCATTAACCTTCATGATAATCTCCGTCGAAAAGTTTTTCGTTATCGACGGTAATGGAAGGATCAGGCGATAAATTGTGGCGCTAAATAACCAGCAAACAGAAACGCCCACTGGATCGTGGGTCTAACGGCGAATTCGAACCATAGCTTCGGTGAAGGCGAGACCGAGCGACCAAAGGTCTTCTGGGATAGATACACTCGATCCCGCGGGGGATTTCGAATTTCTAATCTCCGCCCGTACCAATTTATCTAAATCTTCAGAAGGCACTGGCGATCCAACAATAATGATACGCCAAGCCTCATTATCCTGGCCGTAGAGCGACAATGGAATATCCACGGCCATCACTTTCCCAGGCGCAAGTACGGCGGTCTGCCATACGTCACCCGAACGTCCCTTTCGAATTATATTTCTGGCCGCTGCGAAGCGAACATTCAAACTCGCCGCAGTCTTGTTCGTCACAAGGAAAGCGAGACCGCACAGCGACCCGGGGTTTTCTGCGATAAGCTCCCCATCCGAACTGCTACTAAATTTCTTTGAAACTAAACCACCACCGCGAAAACGACGGCCGACGCAAGAGCCGCCATCTGCCGGCCGCATTGCACTTAGTACGAACGGCAGGCCACCGCGCCCACTTTGCCCTCTTACTTGCCAACGGAACAAACCTGCCAACACCGGAACCGGCGAGGATGCCAATGATTGTGTTAACGATACGTAACGACCTTTATCCCATAAGCGTTGCCAATCAGAACTGTAATGTTGCCAAGCAGCATAGCACCCAGCGGCCAAACCAACGATGAAAAGAACCGTGATCATTGCCAAAACGGCTGGCTGCAGGAGGTAACGAAACCACGACCCCTTATCCATACGAGTGGATGCCGGCGGTAACGAAGGGTCGCTTTTTAGAGGCGACAGCTCTAATGCCCTCAATGCTTCATCCGCATCAGAAACAAAAATGAGTTCTTCATCATTGTTCCCAGAGGGTAGCAAAGCCTTTAGCCGATCGGATTCCGCACTCATATTCCCAGTAGGCAAAAGGACCACTACTTTGCGGCCAGCCTCCTGTTCGGCTTCTATATGAGCCCTCGACGCTGCGATTTTTTCCGCGATGCCGTCAACAGGCAATACCTCGTAAACGCGCTCATCAACACTGGGCTGCCTCCGAATACGACCGGTCACAAATAGTGCATATACCGACGACTGCCCATCGGTCGCTAACCTTCCATCCTCGGCGAGTAAATGCGCAATCAAAACGCCAAGGTGCCAACTTTTTCCTCCATCGATCCGATTATCGATATCCATCCGATAACGCCGTTCGCCGGTAAGCGGACGAATGAACTGATCGACGAACATGTGGTAATCGCGGCAAATCGGTAATTGTTCGGTCGTGCCATCAAGACAGATCGTCGCCAACACATCATTATCATAGCTCTCTACCACCAACCCTTGGACCGTAGCCGGGCCTTCCGTAGTCAGAATATGGACACGAACCGCAGTCATGGCGATCTTACCTACTAACTATACTATTGGAGCGACAGCTTTGATCTGCGGTCTTGTATCGCACGCACCAGAGGTTCATCCCGCTGCATCAATAATTGAAACATGCTATCTACCGCTACCGGCAAAGTTTTCTTTATCGGAACACCCTCTGGCGGCAAGGCAATAATAGCATGTGGCTGTACTGCCGACGGTTCCTTCAGGCGAACCAAAACATAAACCTGATCCTCATTTGCCTTCGAAGGACGGATACGAATGAGGAAAGACGCTTCATCACGCTCGTCGAGCGTTGCCGTCTCGGCAGCGGCCGCAACAGGAAACCATGCAATGCCGGTCTGTTGCAGCAACGTCTCAAAATCCCGCCGCAATTTTGGATTATTCTCAAGTGCATCTGCAATACGGCCATTTATCGCCACCTCGGGCTGAACCGCGGCCGAATAGAGGTCCTGAAACCCAACAGGACGCTCATCTGCAGCGTCGATTGCATTTAATTGCTGGTCGACCATAAGGTCAACAAGGTGTAACTGCTCGAAAGCTAGTTCCATGCGCTCTTTACGCTCTTTAGAGATTTTATTCCATGTTATACTCATACCAAATCACCCATACAAACGCTTGAATTGTTCGATAAAAACTTCCTGATCCGCCTCGAATATGCCCTGCCAAAAATCGTCATCTGCAAATCTTTGCAACAAAGACTTAAGTCGCTCCCGAATTACACTTAATGGGGAGGATGCCACCTCGAATGCGACCGTTGCCTCTGGATCACCTCGCTTGGCAGCATCGAACCCTTTGCGACTGAGTTTTTCGAGTACCTGCTTGCCCTGGGACAACGTTTTAAAATCTAAGCTCTTTACGATAACCTGTTCAGCACGCGGGCAGTCACGCTGCAAAACAAATGCAATCGCAAGCAACAGATCAGCGAGATGCTTATCAAGCTGCCGTAATTTCTCAATGCGTTGGCTATAGGATTCAGAAGTCGGGTTATTCAGCAATGGGCCCAAATCATTGGCATTGGAGCGCAAGACCTGCGTCAATCGGTTCTGCGCCTGACCGAAAATTTCGGACCGCATGTAGGAATGAATAAACCGTCCGGCAAATTTTTCTTCAATTGGCAGTTTTATCAATTTGGCTTCTGTATCATTAAGAAACTTAATCGCATTTGCCGGTTCAATTGCAAGCAAGTCCAGGGGATCCTCTTGGGTGTCCGCCACCTTCGTTGCCATATAGGATTCGTCTTCCATGGCCGGTTCCCACTCACCAGCATCGCGGTCAGTACCGAATGGAAGTGTGTTCTCAAAACAGCTTAGGTCCTCTGCATCGCGCATAAGATCTACAAATCGGAGAAATGCCAGAAATACGGTACGGAACTGCTTGAAGTCAGACATATTTGTAGATCCCGCAACCGACTCTTTCAGCCAAAAATCGATTATGCACTGATCGTCGATCATTCCTTCCTCGAAAGATGACCCCAAGTTACCTTCAAGGTACCTGTAAATATTTTGAAACTTTGTCTGTTTTTGGGCGGGCGTTAGGTGCTTTGCCAAATAAGCGTAGAGCGCCTTTGATAATCGCTTGCTCCTTTCGCTGATCTCTTTTTGCGTTACTTTGTCTTCATCTAACCCAGTAAAAATTTCGTGTATTTCACCATAATCAACAGTGGAGACGAGAAATTCGAGCATCGCCGCAAGGAGTGGTATTTGTTTATAGCTAATTTCGAACGCAGATTTCGCGGAAGCGTCATAGTCAATCACAATTCCGTCGGGATTAGCCCTGAGCAAACCGGATTTTCTATTCGTATCAGATTGATAGTCGAGAAAAAATCCTGCTGCACCGTCAACGCGGCCCGGACTGCGGTCCCCGAAAAAAAATTTATCGTACTGCCCCTGACGATCGGCAAGCATTACTGCACGCGTAAGATGGCATAGCCGGTATAGTATCTTATCATAGGAGCGACAGACAATTGCGGCGGAGAGAAATCGCAGTGTTCGTGGACCGTATTTGCGTCTTGGTTCCCCGTAACCCGAGCTATCCAATTCACAGGACTCGGCCAAATACGAAAATACATCTCTCAACGCATCACTTTGCTGTGCTTTAAACAGTTCAGTCTTCATGATCCCTATTTATGTCCCTTGATCGCGTGAGTAACTGGATGACTTTAACATTGTTACTACTATTATATGTAGTTACATAAATCGCGGAGTTTTATACAAATCACCGGGTAAAGAGCTTTCGGAGTGAAAACGTAGAGGCGCGTCGTTATGCAGCACCTCTTTGCTTTGGGTCCCAACCACCTCTCGCATCTGCGGTTTTAGAACCCGGCTAGTCGGACTTTTCGTTAGCTCGCGACTCAATAACCGATCAGCAATATTTAAATATTGACGCCAACTAAGTTTCCTCTCCCACCAACCATTGCTGATGGCCCTTGCCTGCTGCGTTGTCATCTTGCCACCAGTAGGTAGGAAACGGATAGTAGGTGCCTTTTGATCAACGCGCGCAAGATAAATAGCCGTTGATGTCCGTTGAAATTGGCGCCAGTAACGCATTACCTTCGCCACGTAGCCTCGCGTGTAGCTATGTGCAACGTACCGACCGTTTTGGCGCTTCAGCGATCCGCCGTTATAATGAGAAAGGGCCAAATCCCAACGGCCGCCATACTGTCTATAAAGACGTTCCAAATAGGAAACGCCAATGCGGACGTTTATTTTTGGATCTCGCAGATGGTCAGCAGAAATATTGAAAACCCCTTTTGCTGTCGCAGGCATTATTTGCATCACGCCTTGCGCACCCACAGGGCTTTTAGCATCGGCACGAAAATTCGATTCCACCTGTGCAACAGCGAGAGCTAGCGCCGGTGGCACGGTGCCGTTTCTCGCCGCTATCGTTGCGACTAACCGTTGAATTTTCTTGGGTCCCATTTCGGATCGTTCCGCCGTGGCATCACGGACCGCTCCAAAACAAGCCAGCACCACCGCAAGAGTGAAAACCGCAGTAAGTCTACGCACAATTATCTTCATCATTATCGCAAATCCTTCAGCCGTTTCATCCACGCACGATCAAGTGTAGTCACGATGAGGTCCCTTGTACTTACTTCCGCCCGAGCACCGAGCGATTCCGACATGGAAAGAGTGGGCGGGACGGCTAAGATGACCCGACCGCCCCGACCTAAGTTTTCAGGGAGAATTTTCTTGAGAGTATCGTCGTAAAAGCGTCCGTCATAGAAGATGACGAGCCTATCTTTGGAGGAAACTGTTGTCGTACCCATCGCATCGGGCGAAGAGGCAGATGCCAAGGCGGAAGTCATAATTCGCTTCTTGTTAGGTATCTCCTCGGCCCCGTTTGGCGTTGTTGCGCCGGCACCCATCGACACTATGGCAAGCACCATTATCGCAAAAAACCCCATAGCCAATGCCAGCGCGATCTCCGTCATCGCATTGTCCGTAGCGCTATATCCGCCTTTCCGAAGCATAGTCCATCTCCTCGTCGATAACCCTTTCAGGGCAGTAATGGATAGACCAGGAAGATATTAGTTAGAGGCGTTGGCTTTGAAAGCTATACCTGTGGAAACTAGACTAACCAAGTTTGGCAAACATAAAGCCAACCGCTGCTCAGAGACCTTATTAGACCCAACATTTTTTAGTTAATGTTGCAAGATACCCCAACTAAGGATGGAGAACGGTGGGAAAAATTCATGAAAACACAACATCAAGACACAGCATATTTTTACGGAAACTGACTTACTGCACACATTATCCAAGTGTTTCAGCTCTGTTTTTCCTTGGAGTTTTTGGTGGCGGAGCAGGGATTTGAACCCCGGACACATGGATTATGATTCCACTGCTCTAACCAACTGAGCTACTCCGCCGCACACTTCAAGGCCGTAGCAGATACTGCTCGGGATCTTTACTGTCAAGCATTCTGCAAGAACCGTACTAAAAGAAAAAGTGGGTCTAACATGGGCCAACATTTACGTTTTAGCTAAACAATATGAAATTGTCATAAGTCTTAATCTTTTGGATTGTTTTGGATTTTGCCTAGTCTGCAAATCGTTGATTACCGACAATCCATCCTCCACCCATCACCCGTTCACCTTTATAAAACACACAAGCTTGCCCCGAAGATATGCCGTACTGTGGTTCATCAAACGAAACTTGAGCGGCATTACCAGTAGCCTCAAGGCAAATTATCGCTGGCACAGGTTCCATCATAGAACGATATTTTACTGATATTCCCGGGTTCGACACTGCTTCGCTTCCTTCTCCTAGCCAATTAACCTCTTTCAAAGAAATAGCATTTACGGCAAGTGCTTCACGCGGCCCCACAACTACGCGCTTTAGATTTGGTTCCAAGCGTATCACATAAAGCGGCTCAGAATTCTCGTCCCGACCACCGATACCGAGACCGCGACGTTGACCGATAGTAAACCGAATAATACCCTCGTGATGGCCAATGACATTGCCGTCTAAGTCAACAATCTCTCCAGCTTCTATCGCCTCGGGCCGCAATTTTTCAACAATGTTGGCGTAGGAACCATTCGGCACAAAGCAAATATCTTGGCTGTCTGGTTTGTCTGCTACGGGCAAGTCAAAGCGGCTTGCATGTGCCCGAGTGTCTGATTTTGGCAAACCACCAAGGGGAAACCGCAGAAATTCCAGTTGTTCAGTTGTTGTGGCAAAAAGAAAATAGCTTTGGTCACGAAGAGCATCTTCGGCTCGGTGGAGCTCAGGCCCGGATTCACCTTCCACACGCTTTATATAATGCCCTGTCGCTAGGGCATCTGCTTTAAGGTCTTTTGCCGTCAACAAAAGGTCACGGAATTTAACCGTTTGATTACAACGAATACATGGTACCGGTGTTTCACCCGCATGATAAGAATCGGCAAACTCCTCTATCACTGAGTCTCGAAATCGGCTTTCGTAATCGAGTACATAATGGGAGATTCCTAATTGATCCGCTACATTTCGAGCGTCGTAAATATCTTGTCCTGCGCAACACGCACCCTTCTTTGTGACTGCCGCACCATGATCATAAAGCTGCAGCGTAATCCCCACTACATCGTAGCCAGCCTCTACCAAAAGAGCCGCGGTAACCGATGAATCGACCCCGCCCGACATGGCAACCACCACTTTCGTATCTGCAGGTTTTTTATGAGTGACAAGCTTTTCCATAGCGGCAATATAATCCCTCCCAAAGCAAAGACAATCGCAGGATCACACGAATAACCAAAAACGGCACTGCTTAACGAATATCAGCTCCTTATTCGAAGTTTCTCAAACAAGAATCCTGGCGAGGTACTTTCAATGATATTATCCCGATAGGGAACGTACTCACCATGATTTTTTCGCCCGGTCCCTTTGCGTTCGCGACGAACGGTAAGGTCTTTCTCTCGCCACACAGGAATACGTTTGACGTCTCGTCCTAAGATATAGGAAGTGAAGCAGTTTCAATTTCTATAGGCGGCAGACCCTTTCTAGCGAATGTGGCCCTTTTCGCTGATCGAACCAATTGGCTAATTCTAGATGCATTCTGTCGGCACTTGGCAGAAATCATTCAGAATTTATTTAGGTAGCGTCGAGGCCCATTTGCCAAAAGCCAATTTCAAGCTCTGTTGCAGTCTTAAAATTCTTTGCTAAGCTATCAAAACGTGCATCGCCTCCTCGCCTTTTACCTAGCTCGTCTAAAAACGTAACGGCACCAGATGCGACATCCTGATATTCCTCTCCAGAGTACATCTCGATCCATTTTCCATAAGGATGATCGCTAAGCGTGGCTGGCACCTCTTCCCCTAACCATTGGCCAATCTCTGCATAACCAATCACGCAGGGTGATAATGCCACGTGCAAATCGAGTAGATCACCAGCCTGGCCTCGCTCAAGCACAAACCTGGTGTAAGCCAAGTTAGCCGTCGCCTCGGGCGTCTTCTCCAATTCTACTTCGCTAATACCCAACTCACTACAATAGCTTATATGGAGTTGCATTTCATGACACGCTAGTGCCGTTACTGTCTCAGCGGCTTGACGAATTTCACTAAGATTTTCCGCCTTATAGGCCGCTAATGCATAGGCTCGCGAGAAGTGAATTAAAAAAACATAATCCTGAGATAAATAATGTCGAAATGCAGTTTTCGGCAGCGTGCCGGCCCCAAGCTGCCTTATAAAATCATGGCGAATATAACGTTGCCAGCTGTCGGCGCAGGATGCTTTTAACCTTTCGAACAAACCTGTCCCTTTCATGAAACGCTCCTCCTCCGATTCCTAAACTCGGTAAATCGTTCGATATAAAACCTGTAATATATAACGAGCGACAAATCGCGACCTTCTTAAAATTCGGGTTTAAATATTGAAAATGCAAAAACTTTGAGAATATTTCTAATCTTCGAGAAGCAAATTACGAGTACGACGTGGCAATTTAACGGTAAGGCCATCGAGCGTATCGGTCATCGTCACCTGGCAAGCAAGCCGTGATGTTCTAGTCAAGCCAAACACCAAATCAAGCAAGTCCTCTTCCTCCTCCGAGGGTGGGGAAAGCTTGGCATGCCAATCAGAATCTATAACAACATGGCATGTGGAACACGCCATCTGTCCCTCACAAGCGCCTTCAATATTGATATCATTGCGATGCGCTATATCTAGCAAAGAGAAACCAGTCGGAGCGTTGACTTCCCTTCGACTGCCGTCGGCGGTAATAAACACAACTTTCGCCATCAATCCACACGCTCGTATACTTGCGCAGATTTACGAAGTGACATCACCGCACGAGCCATCTCATCAACCGCAAAATCTACTTCAGCTTCCGTCGTAAACCGGCCAAACCCAATACGTATAGCATTATGCAACAGATGTTGTTCAATGCCGAGTGACTGCAAAACATGCGATGCCTGAACCGTGGCTGTTGAACACGCTGATCCGGTCGAAACCGAGACGCGGGATAAACGCATCATTAAATCTTGAGCATCAATGTTGGCAAAAGAAAGATTTAGGTTACCCGGTATGCGCTGCTCCAAATCACCGTGAAGGTGAATATCATTTATAGCTCTCTTTATACGATCCAGAAAGCGTGTGCGTAGGCCAAGAATCCGTTTAGCCTCACCAGTCATCTCATCCGCTGCAATAGAACAACAAGCGCCAAACCCAACTGCAAGAGGTACTGGAACAGTGCCTGACCTCAGGCCGCGTTCCTGCCCACCGCCGTCCATCAAAGGTTCAATCGGGACTTTTGGTTTCTGCCGCATATAGAGTGCGCCGATACCCATAGGCCCATATATCTTATGGCTACTTATGCTCAGCAGATCCAAGCCTATTTCATTCACATTGATAGGGATTTTTGCAACAGCCTGCGCCGCATCCGAATGCAGTCGTGCGCCGACTTTTTTGCAAAGCGCGGCAATGTCAACCATCGGTTGAATAACACCGATTTCATTGTTGGCAGCCATGATTGATACCAAAGCCGTCTGCTCATCGAGCGTATCCTCCAGACGATTAAGATCAAGCAAGCCATTCCGCTCGACTGGCAAATAGGTCACTTGCGTCCCTTCTCGTTCCAGCCGCTGGCAGCTCTCGAGCACACATTTATGCTCGGTGACAATCGTTACAACGTGATCACGCTTTCCCCGAAGCGCACGCGCAACGCCTTTGACGGCAATATTATTAGATTCGGTTGCGCCGGATGTGAAAATAATTTCCCGTGGCTTAGCGCCAATTAGTGATGCGACTTGCGTACGCGCGGTTTCAACTGCTTCCTCGGCAGCCCATCCATACACATGGTCATTCGAATGCGGGTTACCGAACTTCTCACCAAACCACACGAGCATAGATTCCCGTACCCTTGGGTCGAGCGGGGTGGAAGCCTGATAGTCAAGATATACCGAATCTTCAGCCATTATCCTTACGCCGCGTTTGTCCGGTCCCTTACAACCTGTATATGGGAGAGCCATACATTAAGAAAATGGTCAATGTCGCTTTTAGTCGTTTCCGGACATAAGCTGACACGAATAGCAGATTGTGCGGCGACTTCCGATAAGCCCATTGCCTTCAAGACGTGGCTAGATGCCACTTTACCCGACGAACAAGCCGAGCCCGCGCTGATGGCGATACCGGCCATATCCATTGCAATTACCTGGGTCTCCGCAGATACTCCTACTACGCCAATATTACTAGTATTTGGTAAACGATTTACCCTAGCACCATAAATTATTGCGTCGGGTACAGTTGCTAATACGCGTTGTTCCAACTCATCTCGTAAAGACCGAAGATGAGCAGCGCCATCAAGTGTTTTCGAGATTCTCTTTGCAGCCTCACCAAAGCCGACGATAGCGCCAACATTTTCCGTACCGCTACGACGACGACGTTCTTGTCCGCCACCCTTTATCATCCCATTAACTTCAACTGCAGGTGCGAGGATCAACGCTCCCGCACCTCTGGGACCACCGATTTTGTGAGCGGAAAGTGTCAACATATCGACTCCCAAAGATGCCATAGAAAATGACAAACGGCCGGGCGCTTGTACCGCATCACAATGAAAAAACGCCCCGTATCTATGGGCAATATCCGCGAGGTCCGCGATAGGCTGGACAACACCAGTCTCATTATTTGCGAGCATTACAGACACAATAGCGGACTCATCACTGTGTCCCATCAAGGCTTCGAGTGATTCTGGTTCGACAATGCCGTTTTCGTCTACCGTAAGCATTTCCGTCTCGGATTGAGCTTGTAGTACAGATGGGTGCTCAACTGGCGAGACGACAACACGCTTGCGCCCAGAGCCACTTATCGCCAGATTGTTTGCCTCCGTCGCACCACTAGTAAAAATTACATTCTGCGCTGTAGCATCTACCATTTGTGCGACGGCGCCACGCGCGTCTTCAACGAGCGCCCTTGCAGCACGCCCATCCGCATGGACTGAGGATGGGTTGCCCGTTGTACGCATTGCGTGAACGACTGCCTCCATCACTTGATCGGATATTGGTGCAGATGCGTTGCAGTCGAGATATATCATTCGGTTTACTGCCTACTGAGCGGCCAAAAAGGTATTTATATTTCTATTCCGCATGCCACTAATGCCAAGGGTAAATTTATCGATATAAGGCGAGCAAATCTTTTGATTCTGAGCTAATTCGCAGATTTGGACCGAGCAAACTTTGCAGTAGAGCGCGAGGTCTGCTATACATCTGTCTGATCCACGTCCTTTTGTGCTTAGCTTCACGACGTACTGCCTTACTCCTAAACGTCAGGGCTAGATTGGATATCACCTTCTTCGGCAAATTCCGGGTCTAATGTCTTTTTTGGTCGCTCGGTGAGCTGCTGCTCTAGTTCTTCAATTCGTGCCTGCAACAAAGTCACGTGGTCGATTAAACCTTCCAATGATCGTGCCACAGGATCTGGTAAATCACCCAAAGGCGTACCGTATGGGCAGAATTCATCAGAATCCGATGTGCTTTCGCGCACAACAACCTGAGCTGGTATACCAACGACCGTAACATAGGAGGGAACGTCTTTTGTTGCTACCGCATTAGCACCAACCCGAGCGCCGGCACCAACTGTAATGGGGCCGACAATCTGGGCTCCTGAGCCAACTATCACGCCGTCTTTTAGCGTGGGATGTCTTTTATGTTCGCGCTGACTGTCAGAATCGATGGACGGGGTCACGCCACCAAGCGTCACGTCATGATAAAGCGTCACGTCATCGCCTATTTCTGCTGTCTCGCCAATGACTACACCCATCCCGTGGTCAATGAAAAGTCGCTTGCCTATTTTAGCGCCAGGATGAATCTCGACACCTGTCGCAAACCGCGCAAACTGTGAGATTAACCTTGCCAAGAACAAAAACCTCTGGCGCCAACATTTGTGTGCCAAACGGTACAAAACCAAAGCATGAAAACCAGAATAGCAAAACAACACTTCTAGCCGCGACCGCGCCGCAGGGTCGCGTTGCATCATGGAATCGATTTCTTCTCGAACTATTTTAAACATTTCGCCAGACCTTAAACTTAGCGGTGGCTGACTAATTTTTCACACAAACGATCAAACGTGCTAATGAACATCGGAAAAATCGACAATCAGCACCAGCTAATGCCTATTTAGTCATTTGGATATAGAATGCCCGACTCACCGGGTCAAGTTTGCCCAAACGCAAAAAAGCGGCGCATTACAATGACAACCTCTCGTGGGGTTTATTAAAACCCCATGAAATTTAGGAAGAAATGGTTAAAATATTATGCCAGAAGTCATCATAAACGGCCCTGCCGGCCGCATAGAAGGACGCTATCACCATAACAACGCGCCCAATGCTCCTATCGCCTTATTCCTCCATCCTCATCCGCAGCATGGTGGCACCATGAATAACAAGGTGATTTACACGCTTTATTACATGTTCGTCCGACGTGGCTTTTCATGTTTGCGATTTAATTTTCGCGGGGTAGGCCGTTCACAAGGAACATTCTCTCGCGGTGAAGGTGAGCTCTCCGATGCCGCAGCAGCGCTTGATTGGCTCCAAGCATACAATGAAAATGCCAGTCAGTGTTGGATATCGGGGTTTTCGTTTGGCGCCTGGATTGGCATGCAGCTGCTAATGCGCCGACCCGAAATCGCTGGCTTTATCTCGATTGCACCGCCAGCCAACATGTACGACTTCAGTTTTCTCGCTCCGTGTCCATCATCAGGTATAATGGTAACCGGGACCAAAGATGATATTGTCCCTCCGGATTCTGTTGAAAAACTTGTCGAAAAACTTCGTCAGCAACGAGGCATTCGAATCGATCATTCTACTATTCCTGGAGCAAACCACTTTTTTGTCGACAAATTGAAACAACTTGAAAAAGAAGTTGCTGGTTATGTGGACGAACGCCTGATACCTGCTAAACAGAAAGATTGTTAATCGCGGCTGACTTTAGGAAAAAGCTGACCACCGGTAAGAGGTTTTTTAACCCCGGTAGTTTTTGGCCAACTAATTGGCAAATTCAGGGCCGACCGAATAGCCAGGTAGCCAAAGGCTTCCGCCTCTAAAAGGTCACCGTTCCACCCGACTACTTCTACCGGGTCAACGGGTAAATTAATCCTCTTTGCGAGTAGTCCCATAATATGGCTATTATGGCGACCGCCACCGGTAACAATTATTTGGCTCGGCAAGGATTGAAACTGTTGTAAAGCCAATACAACGGATTCTGCAGTGAACGCACTCAAGGTCGCAGCACCATCCTCTAAGGAGAGTTCCTGTAGCCCCATTATGTTGAATTCATTACGGTCCAACGATTTCGGTGGAGGCCGAGAGAAAAATTTGTTTTCGAGCAATCTGTGCAAAACGGTCTCATCTACCTTGCCCGTTGCAGCAATTCTGCCATCTTTATCAAAAGCCCTACCCGTACGTTCAGCAACCCAATCATCAATAAGTGCGTTTGCCGGCCCGGTATCGAACGCTACCAACTGATCCTCTTCCCCGATCCAAGTCACATTTGCGACGCCGCCCAGATTTAGTATTACAACCGGTCTGGGTAAATCTCGTGCAAGGGCACAATGATACGCTGGCGCTAAAGGCGCCCCTTCTCCACCCAAAGCTAGGTCGGCTTTCCTAAAGTCAGCGATAACGTCAAGCCCCGTACATGCAGCCAAATAGCTACCTGTACCCAATTGCCAAGTAAACTTATTGACCGGATCGTGAGTAATTGTATGACCATGAAATCCGATTAGATCCACTGTACTCCGAGATATAGAAAGCTTATCTAGCAGGAGATCCACGGCCTGTGCATGACGGTCGGTCAACTCCATCTCGACAAGATGGATTGCGGTCGTCCTTTCACGCGCACCAAGGCAAGCTCGAAGTCTATCGCGAAACGGCATATCATACGGTGTGGTAATTCCACCCAGTCGC
This sequence comes from Rhodospirillaceae bacterium, assembly GCA_002715005.1. Classification (GTDB taxonomy): domain Bacteria; phylum Pseudomonadota; class Alphaproteobacteria; order UBA8366; family UBA8366. The sequence continues at coordinate 29,536 of PAXN01000004.1, read as the reverse complement.
GCTGCAACTATTTCGCCATCGCTTTCGATTAACGCCGCATCGATACCATCAAGCGACGTTCCGCTCATAAGTCCTATTGCCAACATGTCATTATTATAGCATTGCCAATACAGTTCGTTGTTGCTTATAGGTGATTGTGCTAAAGGGCCTCTATGATAGATACAAAAACCGAATTCTTACAAAAAGCTCAGGCCCGCGGATATATCCATCAATGCACGGATATCGCTGGACTGGATGCCTTAGCAGAAAAAAAACCGATATCCGCCTACATTGGATTCGATGCAACTGCAAACTCGTTGCATGTAGGCAGCCTTGTTCCGATAATGTTGCTGCGCTTGTTACAACGAACCGGACATAAGCCGATTGTTTTGATGGGCGGTGGCACAACAAAAGTCGGCGACCCTTCCGGTAAAGACGAATCCCGTCAATTGCTGACCGAAGACAAAATTGCATCTAATATCGCCGGCATAAAAAGCATTTTTGAACGCTTCCTGAACTTTGGCGACGGACCGACCGACGCCATACTGTTCAATAATTCTAAATGGCTAGACCCACTTGAGTATATTCCGTTTCTGCGCGACTTTGGGCAACACTTTTCAATTAACCGGATGCTCGGGTTTGAGTCCGTCAAACAACGGCTCGACCGGGAACAACCTCTTAGTTTTCTCGAGTTCAATTATATGGTTTTGCAAGCATATGATTTTCTCGAGCTATCCCGGCGTGCTGATTGCCGTCTACAGATGGGCGGTTCCGATCAATGGGGCAATATAGTAAGTGGTATTGATCTCGCTCGTCGCGTCGATGGAACGGACCTTTTCGGCCTGACCACCCCACTTCTAACAACGTCCAGTGGCGCTAAAATGGGTAAAACAGCTGACGGCGCAATCTGGCTCAACGAAGACCGGTTGCGATCATATGATTATTGGCAGTTTTGGCGGAATACCGAAGATGCGGATGTTGGGCGGTTCCTAAAACTGTTCACGGAACTTCCAGATTCAGAAATCAAACGCTTTGAAGCGCTTAAAGGAGCAGAAATTAACGACGCTAAAATTGCACTCGCAGATGCGGCCACAGCGCTTTGCCACGGAGTTGATGCTGCCCATTCAGCCTCAGAAACCGCGCATAAAACTTTTGCGGAAGGCCGCTTTGGAGAGGATTTGCCGCGAATCGCCATACCGGCAACAGAGTTAGCCGACGGGATACCTGCTTTCGTATTGATCGCTCGCACTCACCTCGCCAAAAGCAATAGCGATGCAAGACGTTTGATTAAAGGGGGTGGTGCACGTCTAAATGACAAAAAGATTGAAGATGAAAATCATTCTATTTCATCAATAGATATCAATGATCAAGGTATTATAAAATTATCAGCCGGCAAGAAACGTCATGCCGTGGTGCAACCAACCTAATTAAAATTAAGTTTTAGGGCTGAGCCGGTTGTGTTGTCTCGCTAGGTTTGGAGATTTCTGCTGCCTTCGGATCACGAGTTTTGCCAGTCAAAACGCCAAAGAATTTTCTTAAAAAGCCCGGCGCGAGCGCAGAAAGCGGATTCACAGAAACCTCAGGGTTTGAGACTGGCCCTTCCAAAGAATAGTTCGCGGCAAACATGCCTTCATTGTCGCCACCAGTCAGGATTTGACCAAGCAGCGGTATTTTCCCCAGGATTCGATTAATAGTGTAAGCTGGCACTATCGTCCCCCCCAGCACTACGACGTCCTTATCGTGATCCACTGTACCTTCCATCGTAATGCCGATGGAAGACCCATAAGTCCGAGTTTCTCTTAACCGCAATAAACCTTCTTTAAAGGCAAACTTCCCCTCCAACACATCCAATTCGAGCCCTTTCTGCCCGACAGCATCGACAATTCAAGTCAGAGATGCGACCTGAAGAATCCGCGCAATCGCCGGCGCTTTGTTCAGCCGGTAATCGCTAACATGGATAGTACCTTCCATCGCTGTAGATAGTGATGCGCGTTTCCCCTCGATCCTAAGTTTGCCACCGGTTACATTGCTCGCAATATCAAAAGCCTGTAACACGCCACCAAAATCTTCCGACTCGACCTTAAGACTGTACCCAGCTGGCGTAGGCAGAAAGTCTATCAAAAGAGACTCCTCAGGCCGCACTTTGCCGGACAAACGTAAGGTTTGCACATCGCTTCCATCGTGACGCAGTGTTAATTTTACCTGCATCAATTTACGTTTTGCACCCCAAGTCAGCTCGCCAACATTTGCGGCAATAGCTAAACCCGTCAAATTCTCTCCGACTTTGCCTTGCTCATTTTGACCTATTACTCCAGTAATATCGTACCGACCAATATCTAAATTCCCCTCATAGACATTATCGATACGGTGAGCAATCGTGCCATGTAATTGGTTTCCCTTAAGGGAAATATTTCTTAGCTGAAGGCGCCAATGCTCTTTTTTAGTGGGGGAGAAATCAATCTGCGCAGCACCTGATAATCCGGTGCCGGACAAACTTGCGACACAAGACTTTACCTCGGCCGTCGAGTCAAATTTCATAGAAAGATTAGCAAACGCTTTTTCACCACGTTCCTTTTCAAATATTAAATCGTTTTTAGAAATAGATGCCTCAGTCAAATCTACCTTTGCCTTAAGCAATCTTTCGTTATTACGCAGCACCGTGTAAGTCATATCTATATCGGCCGGCCCTGACAAAAAACCAACTCCTTTTAATCCGACCGATGCTCGTTGCTGTTTGGACAACTTTGTCTGCAATCGATATTTACTGCGAGTTTTCCCTGTGGTGCCGAAACGTTCATGCCAAACAAGCTTGGCCGGCACTCCATTCAGCCTGGCCGGACCGACGAGCTTCATATTGTCATTCTGCATTTTAAAGTTAAATTGCCCTCCTTCGACGATAAGTCCGAACGGACCAGACTCGAAACCTACATTCTTTAATGTTGCAGTCGAGCTAACCTTCAGCGCATCAAGTGCCACATTGGTATCGAGTGGGAAGTCCATTCTTAACCGAATGGCCGCGGCCCCGCTGACAACTTCTTCGGAAATACCGAGTTTCTGAATATATCTTAAAGGCTTGTGGTCAAGAACATTTAGGGCAGTTTTGAGCGGGCCTTGCATCAAAATATCGATGGATATTTGTTCATTATCACTTTCAAGGTCAAACATATTAACTTGTGCTTGATCGACTGTAATCTCATTTAAAAGGCCACTGGAAATAACCATATCAAAACGATCTGCAGTGAAAGTCGCTGTCCCCTTAACGTTTTTGAGCTCCGGCAAGGGTGACCAATAATCCACGGTTAAACCGTCATAGCGCATCGTTCCGTTAAGTGTAGATGCTTTTAACTCACTAAAATCTTTAGCATTCATCCATCCGATTAATCGCAAATTAGTCTCACGCGCAAACCCATCATGTATGTTTGTAGTGACCCATCGGCGAGCGCTTAACCCGAGCGCTTTTGGCCAATATGCAGAGAGCTCTTTGAAGGGCATATCGAAAAGCGTAGCATCTAATTGCAAACGTGCTTCGTCCCCCAGCCTTTGAATTTGCGCTTCTGCTACAATCCTAGGGCCGCCGAAGTCTATTTCAGCCTCAGCAAGTTCGACCTTATCCAGATCGTCCAAGACCCCGCCCTTAAGTCGTACCTGTTTTACAGAACGCGGCCCGTTCCAAAGCATTGGAAAATCCAGGGTTCCTTCGCCAGAAATCAGATTAAATTCTAATTCCTTAATTCGCCCATTTCGGCCACCTTGACCCCCGATATTACCATTAAAAAAAAGGTTTACTCCGACGAGTTTCCGCATTCTTGGGACACGTTTTGCTACCTCGGAAATATTTAGTCGCTCTAATCGAACAAGGCCTGATACCGCATCACCATCGGATGCAAACTCGAAATCCCCTTCAATTTTACCAACCGGTGTATTTAACGTCCCTGCCAGCATTCGTAACGACCCACCTTGAGTGGCCTTCACGGCCAATTCGCCGGTCACGGGCATACTAAAATTGACTAAATCGTCTAGACCATTAATCGAGCGTGCTACCAATGAAGGATTTAGCCCTTCAAACCGGACACGTCCGAGAAACACCCCTGCTAGTCTTTGGAAATCCAATTGTGCAAAAATTTGCGACAAGCGGTTTTGTGCCGCGATGCTAATCGCGACATCAGCGCGCAGTCCAGGCTTATCACGAATCATCACGATATCCGCGCGGGGTGAACGCCAAACGATCCCCGCTTGCCGATCATCGAAGACGAGTTTGGATTCGATAATCTCTACACGATTCAAGTATCCCAAAGGACCGCCAGTCTGGCCGGGTGGTCGTGATAATTCGTTCGTGATGCCCTTGACCAAAACATCGACATTCTGCGCGCGCCCTCCTTTTGCCAAAAGGCCAACCGTAAAACTGCCATCTTTATATCTCGCTACCGACGCACTAAGACGACGAATCCCCAAAGATGACACAGCCAAGCGTCCTCTAAGCAGAGCTCGCATGGAAAGGCCGATTGAAACTTGCGGCAATTGCGCAACTAGCTTACCGTCGCGACTGAATACCTTGATATTTCGAGCACGAATGTCAGCCGGATGACGCCATCCATCCCAAATCAGTACAGTATCGCCAACACGAACCACATAAGACTTGTCCTCCGTACTGAAATTCCGCTCGATAATTGGGGTAACAAAATTGAGCGACAACGGCGAGCTAGATAGTCTCCAAGCAAGAATGGCAAATAATATTGCACATCCGAATAATAGACCGGACAGGATTTTGACAAATATGATTAAGCGCCGGCGGGACACAGCATTCCGTTAAATTGTTGTGATGGGACCAATAGCATCGTGCCAATCGATTGCATAGAGAAACAAATATTTGAAAACCAAGTTCCCCAATTTTTGTGTTAATTTAAGCAAAATCCCTAATCCTGGACACTCAAGCCAAGCGGAAAAAGGCCTTGAGCGCTGGCGCACTTACGGAGAGGAATCGCAGGAACTCAGAAACTTCTGCAATGCCATCGCATATCAAGACGACGGCCAGCTTCTACGTGCTGTTTTTGGTAATAGTACTTTTCTTACGCAATGTATCATCAAAGAACGCTCTTTTATGAAAACCATAATGGAACAAGGCCCTGATTACGCCTTCGGTATGGTTTTAGGATCATTACACAGCGAATTGGAGCAAGAGGAGAGTCTTTCCACCTTTATGACCGGCCTACGGAAGGCAAAAAAACGTATTGCGCTTCTAGTCGGCCTTTCGGACATCGCAGGCCTTTGGTCTCTGGACCAGGTGACTGGGAAACTCAGCCACTTTGCTGATCAAGTAACGAACTTAGCGGTTCGGTTCGCACTGCGGCAATTTTCTGCCAACGGTCGCATAAAACTCACAAAAGGAATTAAGCTAGAAGATAAGTCTGGTTACTCTCTGATCGCACTCGGTAAGTTAGGTGCGAGGGAGCTAAATTACTCGAGCGATATTGATCTTATTGCGATTTATGACCCTGAACGTATCTGTACAACAGACAAAGATATGTTAAGCGCTGAAATGGTAAGTATGACGCGCTTTATTGTTAAACTAATTGAGGAACGTTCCCCGGACGGCTACGTTTTCCGTGTAGATTTTAGGGTTAGACCAGACCCAGGATCAACACCGCTTGCCATTCCCATCGAGAGCGCAATTCGATATTACGAAACCACCGGACAAAACTGGGAACGTCTTGCCCTTATTCGGGCACGCGCAATTGCCGGTGATATGACTGTTGGTCAAAATTTCTTACACGCTATTCAGTCTTTTATTTGGCGAAAGAATCTGGATTTTGCAGCGATACGCGATATTCACTCGGTTAAACGTCAAATTGCCGCGCATCGTGGCGGCCGCAAAATCGCTATTAACGGACATAATATCAAGCTAGGTCGCGGTGGCATTCGTGAAATTGAGTTCTTCACCCAAACCCAACAGCTAATATGGGGTGGTCGGTCTCCCGATCTAAGAACATGTAAATTATCTAAGACGCTGAACGCACTAGCAGCGGAAGAAAGGATTTCCGCCAACGCGGCGATCGAGTTAAATGAAGCGTACGAGTTTCTGAGAAAACTCGAGCATCGTCTTCAAATGGTGGATGACAGGCAAACCCACTCATTACCGAAATCCGATAAGGAAGTTGCGGCGATTGGTGTCTTTATGGGCTACGACCAATTAGGTAGATTTCGGAAGGCATTACTCGAAACGCTTGAGACGGTAGAACGCCACTACGCGGCACTTTTCGAAGAATCAGAAAACTTTTCAGCAGCAGGCAATTTAGTTTTCACCGGAGTGGAAGATGATCCAGATACGCTTAGGAGCTTGCGGGTGATGGGCTTTGCAGACCCTCAGTCAATTTCCGAGGTGGTCCGGAATTGGCATCGCGGGCGCTACCGTTCGACACGAACGGAACGCGCTCGCCAAATACTGACAGAACTTATGCCGAATCTTCTATCCGCTTTTGGAGGCCGTACACACCCAGATCGCGCACTCATGCATTTTGATGCCTTCTTGGCGGCACTTCCAAGCGGCATCCAACTCTTTTCCCTATTTGTGAATAATCCACTCATCTTGAAACTAGTGGCGGAAATAATGGGCGACGCACCAGTTTTGGCGGACTGGCTGAGCAGAAATCCAAGCTTGCTGGACCACGTGTTATCGCCGGAATTTGGACAGCCGCTACGCACAGTAGGTCAAAAAACCCAAGAACTGCGTGGCGAGATGGAGCGCGCCCGGGATTTTCAAGACCAATTAGATGCTTGCCGTCGATGGGCTAACGATAAAAAGTTTCAAATTGGTGTACAGCTCATGTTGGGTAATATCAAAGGACGACACAGCGGCCCATTGCTATCCGACGTCGCAGAAATCGTCCTACGCGAAATGGCAAAATGCGTAACCGCGGAGTTTGAGAAGACCCACGGACAATTTGAAGAAAATGGGCTTGCTATTATCGCGTTTGGGAAACTCGGTGGCCGTGAATTGATGCGCGGGTCGGACTTAGATTTGGTCTTCGTTTATGATGATTCTAACGAACGAGAACTGTCTGATGGCGAAACGCCTGTTGGACTAAATATTTATTTTATGAGGCTTGCACAGCGCATAATCACCGCACTGACTGCGCTGACCGGCGAGGGCCGGCTTTACAAAATCGATGCAAGGTTACGGCCCAACGGCGACAAGGGGCCAATAGCAGCAAGTTTTAGTAGTTTTGCGCGCTATTATCGTGAATCTGCCTGGACCTGGGAATACATGGCTCTGAGCCGCGCCCGTATAGTGGCGGGTCCAAGAAAATTAAAAACGCGTTTGCGCGCTACGATCCGCGAAGCACTTACACGCGGATGGGATGACCAGACACTAATTTCTGATATCGTCCAAATGCGCCGCCGCATGGCAGAGCAAAATCCTGGCACTGGCCCGTGGGATATTAAACATAGACGCGGTGGCCTTATTGACGGTGAATTTGTTGCCCAATATCTGCAATTGCGCCATGGATCCAAGCACCCGGAAATACTATCACCCAACGCATCAACCGCACTGGAACGGCTCTCCGTCGCAGAGCTCGTAGAGGCCAAAACTGCAGAAGGTTTGAGTGAAAGTTTACGTTTTTGGTATGACCTCCAATCAGTACTACGCATTACTACGGACCAGGTGATACGAAGTTCGGCGCAAAGTTCCGGACCTCGCGAGGTATTAATGCGGGCGGCTTTGGCAAATTCCTATGACCAACTACTAACTAAAATGGATGCCAACGCGAAAATAATACACACACAATTTAACGCGCTGTTGGCTAAACCTTCGGAAAAAGAAATAACTGCGATATGACCGATATATGCCGGTCAACAGGGGCGTTAGCATTGCTGCCGCAGGCCACGGAAATACTAAAAACTACCGATGCGAATGCCAAAGCATTAAACAGCAGAAAGCTCGCCTCTGCCTGGCAAAATTATGATCTTATTGACCTTGGGCATTCGCAAGCACCAGATCGGCCTGGCAGGCCTTTGGCTCCAGTATTGGTGCGCCCGCGCTGTGTACCGCGCAGACGAATTAATAGAAGCCTCGTTGGCCGAATCGCCTTACTGCATGCGCTGGCACACATTGAATTAAACGCAGTTGATTTAGCTTGGGATATCCTTGTTCGATTTACTGAATCACAAAAATTACCATCAGCATTCATAAATGACTGGGTAAGTGTCGCTGACGAGGAAGCAAAACACTTCGCTTTACTGAATAACCGATTAAAAGATCTCGGCTCGCACTATGGGGCTCTTCCTGCCCATGATGGTTTATGGGAAATTGCAATCGCAACTGCACATAATTTCAGTGCACGGTTGGCAATCGTACCATTAGTGTTAGAAGCACGAGGCTTAGACGTAACCCCAATAATGATCGAAAAACTCGAAGGATCCAAAGATTTTGAAAGCGCTGAAATTTTGCGTATCATCCATCGCGATGAAATTAAACACGTCGCGATTGGACATAAATGGTTTAAATGGGCCTGTCGCGAATCTAAGTCCGACCCGGTAGCTACATTCAAAATGCTAGTACGTCGATATTATAAAGGTACGCTTAAAGCGCCATTCAACCGGGAAAGTCGCGATCGAGCAGGCTTTACTGCTGAATTTTACGAACCTTTATCTGCAAAATAAACAGCGTGGACTATAAAGAAAGGGAATGCCCAAGGGTCACAACGGGCATAAAACTGAGGAGAGACTAAAGATAGGGATGTACTCTATGCGCAACGCTTATTACCTAGCATAATGCATTCACCTGAGCCGGTTGTGCGGAGAATTGTGTATTATCTGTGCCTCTACGCGTATGCCTAGTAACTCCAAACACCAACTTTTAAAGTGTCCTAATCAGAGTTGCACTAGTATAAAACGCCCACGATAAACGACTTTTAACTTAATTGATCAAGCAACAGCAACGACAAGGTATCTGCATATTTAGCATTGGAAGCACCGCCAATTAAGCCAACTCAAAAGCCCAAGACGGTCAGCGATCGACTTAATATCTGTCTAGTCATTTCCAGGATCCGCAACGAGCCTCCCTTTACCTATTGCCCGTTCGGCTAAAGCCGCCTCAAGAAATTCATCCAAATTTCCATCCAGAACACCTTCTGCATTACTATTTTCTACGTTGGTGCGAAGGTCCTTAACCATTTTATACGGATGTAAAACATACGATCGAATTTGGTGACCCCAACCAATATCCGTCTTAGCAGCATGCTCCGCAGCCGCTTTATCCTCACGCTTCTTCAACTCAAGTTCATAAAGGCGCGCTTTCAGCATCGTCAGCGCTGTTGCACGATTTCTATGTTGCGACCTGTCATTTTGACATTGAACGACAATACCAGTTGGTTCATGGGTAATTCGCACGGCGCTATCGGTCCGATTTACGTGCTGTCCGCCAGCACCGGACGCCCTGTAAGTATCGACCCTAAGTTCTCCATCGTTTATCTCGACCTCAATCGCATCATCTATCACTGGATATACGCCGACCGACGCGAAGCTGGTATGGCGTCTTGACGCTGAGTCATATGGAGAAATCCTCACGAGACGATGCACTCCGCTCTCGGTCTTAAGCCAACCATAAGCATTAATGCCGCTAATCTTGAGCGTGACCGACTTTATTCCTGCCTCTTCACCAGGGCTTTCTTCTATTTGCTCTACTTTATAACTGTGTTGATCGGCCCAACGCACATACATGCGCACCAACATCTCAGCCCAATCTTGGGACTCAGTGCCGCCTGCCCCAGCGTGCGCTTCAAGAAAGCAATCATTAGCATCAGCTTCACCTGATAAAAGGCTCTCAAGCTGTTGTTTTGCTGCTTGTGATTTCAGCTCGCATAGAGCTAACTCTGCTTCAGCGATGACCCCGTCGTCGCCTTCCGCTTCTGCTAACTCAATGAGTTCAACGTTATCGGCAAGACCTTGTTCGAGAGCGCGATAGCCGGATATCGCATCCTCCAAACGGGTCCGCGCCCGCATTACAGTTTGCGCCCTTGTCGGATCGTCCCACAGCTTGGGATCCTCAGATTGTTCATTCAGTTTCTCAAGTTTCTTTTCTGCCGTATGAAGGTCAAAGATGCCTCCTCAGCAGTTCTAATGACTGCTCAAACTCTTCAACAATATTTTGTATTTCCGCTCGCACATCACCCTCTAGAATTGTAAGGATCAAATATTTTACAGGTTCCGCCGGCCAACCAAATAGGACGTAAAGGTCAACGACCGTTACCTTTATCGGCAAAACACCGTTTCTAATTCTGGCTTTGAACCCTCTTTTCGTAAGCCTGTTCTTCGAGAATATGACAATTAAATAAAATCCGTGTTATTATTCCAGTTTTAACTGGCGTTTAGTACAGCCCGCTAGGGCTCTGCACGGTTGATGTCTCTGGCAATGCTCCTTTTGCTCCACCCGGCACGCTCTGCGAACCGTCAATCACTGTATATTGGGTATTTTCATCCGGCACCGTACCATCCTTATAAGCTTCGAGGATGAAGTTCTTATCGTAAGATTTTGAAAGTTTTCCAGTCAGGGGATTTACACGCACCAACCGTATTCCCGTCGGAATACGGAAGGGAACCGCTGCCTTACCTTTTAACACCTCTTCCATAAATTGCTTAAAAATGGGCGCTGCTACCGAACCACCGGTTTCACGCTTACCTAATTTCGCACGATCATCAAAACCGACATAAACACCAGCTACTAAATCAGGCGAGAAACCTACAAACCAAGTTTCACGGCTATTATTACTCGTTCCGGTTTTACCAGCTAACGGCTTCTTAATGACCCTGATTTTACGGCCCGTACCCCGCTGCACGACGCCTTCCAACATAGAGACAACCTGATAGACACTTGCGGGATCTACTAATTTTTCTCGACTGTCGGGTATGATAGGCACTACCTGATTCTCCCAAGACCTAGTCCGGCATCCTTCACAGGGACGTTTATCATGACGATAAACCGTTATACCGTTACGATCCTGGACGCGGTCGATAAGCGACGGCACCACGCGTTTTCCGCCGTTCACTAACATGGCATAACCAGCAGTAATCTGAAGCAATGTGGTTTCTGACGCTCCCAGCGCCATCGCTAAATGCGGTGGTATGTTATCAGCAATTCCAAATTTTCTAGCTATGGCAACAATCGGCTCCATTCCTATTTTTTGGGCTAGGCGGACGGTCATTAAATTACGCGATTTCTCAATGCCGAGACGCATAGGACTAGGGCCATAAAACTTATTTGAGTAATTATGTGGCTTCCACTTTCCTTGCCCGGCTCCCTGATCAATAACAAACGGCGCATCGAGAATATAAGTCGACGGTGTAAACCCACTCTCAAGCGCTGCTAAATAAACGAATGGCTTAAAGGCTGAGCCAGGCTGACGTCGTGCCTGGGTCGCGCGGTTAAACTCACTCATTTCATAGTCAAAACCACCCGACATGGCATAAATTCGGCCAGTGTGAGGGTCAATCGCCATAATCGCACCATTGATAGCCGGAACCTGCCGCAAGCCAAATGTATTAGGCGGATATGTATTCGCTTCGCCCTTCTTAGCATTCGCATTCACGGTAATTCGCTCTACCAAAATAACATCACCCACATCGAGAATATCCGAGGGTTTTTGAACCTGTGCTCCCAGCTTTTGCTCGGGCTTCCATTCGCGTGCCCATTTTAACTCGGCTAAAGGTATTTCCCCTACGGCCCCGCTTGGCAGTCCAACCATAGCCGCTTTAGCTTCGACTCTCAAAACTACTCCAAGCGGCCATTTTCCGGCACCGGGAGGGGGGGCAACAGCTTGCAATACATCCTGCCAATTTTGGTGCAAAGGGATTTGCTTAATCGGACCACGGTAACCGTGTCGTCGATCGTATTTGATTAATCCAGTGCGGAGGGTTTTTTCGGCGATCTTTTGCATATCGGAATTAAGGCTCGTTCGAACAGATAAGCCTCCACGATAAAGACCTTTGTCGCCGAAACGCTTTGTCAGTTCCCGACGAACTTCTTCAAGAAAGTACTCTGCCTTGACAATTTGAACCGCTTCTCGCGGTATAACTTTTAGGTTTGAATTCCGTGCTGCATCCGCGGTTGACTGTTCGATAAATCCCTCTTTAAGCATCCGCCCAACTACCCAATTTCGTCGATCTACCGCAGCCTTATGTCGACGAATTGGATGATAGTTATTAGGTGCTTTTGGCAATGCTGCTAGGTAGGCCGCTTCAGCAATCGATAATTCATCAAGCGATTTGTTAAAATAGTTTAGCGCTGCCGCCGCTACGCCATATGATCCGTAGCCTAAATAAATTTCGTTCAAGTAAAGTTCAAGAATGCGATCTTTGCCGTAGGTTTTCTCGATACGAAACGCCAAAATTGCTTCCTTAATTTTGCGTTCAATCGATACTTCGTTAGTGAGCAAAAAGTTCTTTGCGACTTGCTGCGTGATAGTAGAAGCCCCAACAGGGCGACGTTTTTGGAAATAGTACTGCACATTTTGAAAACTCGCTCGCAATAATGCTTTAAAATCAACACCAGGGTGAGTGAAAAAATCCTGATCTTCCGCAGCCAAGAACGCGTTGATGATGTGGCGCGGCATAACACGCACGGGCACAAAAACACGCCGCTCAGTCGCAAATTCCTTAATTAACCGGCCATCCCCTGCATGGACACGCGTTACCGTCGGAGGGTTATAGTCTGCAAGTTGCTTGTAATCGGGTAAGTCTCGGCCAAATGACCACAGAATATAGGCACCGCCCACTGCCGCAATCACCAAACCAAATAGCCCCACCGAGCATAGGAAAAAGAAAAGATTAAATAATCGCCGCATTGCCGCTCCCTAGAAAGCGCGATTTATTACATCAATATGGACCGAGGAAAGCCGAACTCCAAGCGCAGATACACATTAGTTAACATTATGGCAATCTTATGACCGANTCAAATTTGCTCTTCGCTTAAAATACTTTTCAACTGATCTGAAAATAGACTTGGCAAGCTTTTTGTAAAATGCCGATGTACGAAACATTTTTTCATCTCGAGGACTGGACAAATAACCGAGCTCCATCAATACAGACGGCGTATCGGGTGATTTCAAAACGGCAAAACCAGCAAACCGGTGCGTATTTCGCAGCACCCGAACGTCACGTGCAAGTTCACGGATCAAAATTTCGCCAAATATTGCCGATTCATTCATTGTATCGCGCTGCCTCAGACCAATTAAAATAGACGCCACCGTATCGGACTGACTAGAAAGATCCACACCAGCAATAATGTCGGATCTATTTTCTCGAGCGGCTAACGCGCCGGCTTCTCTATCCGAAGATTTCTCAGACAATGTGTATACTGACGCACCGCGAATAGAGCGATTTTTATGACTGTCCGCATGAATAGAAATAAATAGCTCAGCCCCAACTTTCTGTGCTTTCTGATAGCGCTTACGAAGTGGAACATAAGTGTCTCGGTAGCGCGTCATGTAGACGCGATATCGCCCGGTGGATTCCAATAATCGCCGNACAGCGTTTGACGCGCGTAATGTCACTATTTTCTCACGTAAACCTCGTAAGCCAATGGCACCAGGATCCGGGCCTCCATGCCCTGGATCGAGCATTATAATGCGCTTAACTGCGGGTGGGGGCCTCTGGCGGGAAGGAAGGGCTGGCTTTGGCGATGGCGATGATGGAATCGGGCGCCCTAATGTCGCCGACTTTTTTGGCGGCCTCCAGTCCTTAGACCGAAAAACCTTTTTGGCCTTCTTAAAAGCTGATTTGCCAACAGCTTTCAAATCGATTAAAAATCTATGTCCCCGGCCTGATGCAGGACGCAAAATTTGATGTCGCCCAATTCTAACTGGCTTTTTTACATCAATTACCAAACGGCTAACACCCGCTTGGAATAATCCGTAGCGATAACTGCTTATAACCCCTAGTGANGAGCGTCTATCAGGACGTGCCACTTTCCATTTTAAGGCTGGAAAGTCGACGACTACTCGGTAGGGGTTAGCTAGCATGAAAATCTTATATGAAACCAGCTGGCTCACCTCTAAGACCAACCGAGTCTGCCCAGAGTTAATCCCAAGCCGCACATCGGTCACCACCGGCGCAGCCGCCCCAGCAACAGAACCCAATGCCAAACAAAGCAAAAAGCCACCAATCTGAGCAATTTTTCTAAACGACTTCATTAATACCAGAGGTTTCAGCGAATATCCTAAATAATGCAATCACATAATATTGTATAATTTATAATCTTACGAACCGCACACTGTACGCACAAATACATATAAATATGATATTTTTTATAATATCACTTAGGATAAATATAATGAAAGAAAAAAATATATTATTGTATTAGGAAATTACTTATTTAATTACTTGTTTTTAACATATAAAAACTTGCTAATATTATTTTTTGATCTTGACTAGATACATTTCTGCGGCAAATTCGCCACACTAACGAGATTCGGATTGTCGAACTATGCCGCATGAGCGTATTTTAAACTTGTAGTTTGGCCTTTTACATCAGGCGATGGAACCAACCGTGCCTCACATAACTTTAATAACCACCACCCACCGTAACGATCCGACCATTTTAAGTGTCGGCTGGAGGGCTGTGCATTTACGATCGCCTAACCAAGCCACTACGGAAAGTATTTTTAAGTCTCAAATCACCTTACCGGTAAATGCAGCAGCNGAAATTCGGCGATATGCGATTTGGAGACACGCATATAAGAAAGAAATTGCACGCCAAAATGGCTTCTCACGCCAGTTACCAAGCCGCTTGCGAGTAACCCTGCCGGTCAACAAACCGAACCCTGCCAAAAAGGTGGCCGCTGATGTAGCGCCCCGGATTTGGCCGCCGGAGAAAGAAAAAAATGACAAGGAAAATGTTAATAGACGCGTCACAGCCAGAAGAGACCCGTGTCGTCGTCATGCAAAACAATCGCATCGAAGATTTCGATTGCGACTTCGAAGCTAAAAAGCAGCTTAAGGGAAATATATATTTAGGTAAAATTACACGCGTAGAGCCATCCTTACAGGCTGCATTCGTAGATTATGGCGGAAACCGGCACGGTTTTTTAGCCTTTAACGAAATTCATTCTGACTACTACAAAATTCCGATTGCAGATCGGGAAAAGCTTATCGAAGAAGAAACTATCGCGGCACAAAATGGCGATGAGCCCGAAGAAGGGGAAACTATCGAAACCGTCGGCGGCGACGACTTAGAAGATGAGGAGAAACGCCGACGAAAAATGCGGCGGCGATATAAAATACAAGAGGTCATCAAACGTGGCCAAATTATTTTAGTACAAATAGTTAAGGAAGAACGCGGTAACAAAGGTGCAGCGCTTACAACTTATTTGTCCTTGCCCGGTCGTTATTGTGTGCTTATGCCAAACACCGCTCGTGGCGGCGGTATTAGCCGAAAGATCACTAATCAAAAAGACCGAAAGCGGCTCAAAAGCATACTAGATGGGGTTGGTATCTCCAGTGGTATGACGGTAATTGTTAGAACCGCTGGGTCTGAACGGACAAAAGCAGAAATTAGCCGTGACTACAATTATCTTGTTCGGCTTTGGGATACAATCCGCGAAGAAACGCTGCAATCTATTGCCCCTTCACTAATTTACGAAGAAGCTAATCTAATCAAGAGAGCCATTCGCGATCTCTATAGCAAAGAAATAGATGAAGTCTTCGTCGAAGGCGATGACGGATACCGAGTCGCCAAGGACATGATGAAGACCTTGATGCCTAGCCATGCCAAGAAAGTACAACCGTACAAGAATGGCTACAGGCCTTTATTCCATGAATTCCAGGTGGAAGGCCAATTAGATGGTATTAATAGCCCGGAAGTGCAACTGAAATCCGGTGGCTATATCGTATTACATCAAACCGAGGCTCTGGTGGCAATCGACGTGAATTCGGGCAAAGCAACACGTGAACGTCATATCGAGGAAACAGCAATACGAACAAATTTGGAAGCCGCTGAAGAGGTTGCTCGGCAATTACGATTACGAGACTTAGCGGGGCTAATCGTAATTGACTTTATTGATATGGAGGAGAACCGAAATAATCACACCGTAGAACGTCGGTTAAAAGATGTACTGCGGGCGGACCGTGCGCGTATTCAAGTGGGAAAAATTAGTCATTTTGGGCTATTGGAAATGTCTCGGCAACGTTTACGCCCAAGTATCACTGAAATTTCTAGTGAGGTCTGCCCACACTGCTTAGGCACTGGTTTGGTAAGATCCACAGAATGGGCTGCGCTTTACGCGCTACGCGCCATTGAGGAAGAAGCCATTAAAGGCAAAGAGAAACCGATTACAGCCACGGTACATCGAGATACCGCACTTTATATTCTCAATCACAAACGAAGCGCACTTGCCGGCATCGAATCCAGATACGGAATTACGGTTACCATACATGAAGGTAATAATCTCGGGGGCCAAACTTGCATGTTTGAAACTGTAGATGGAGAAAAACTTGTCCCGTCTGCCCGAACACCAAATGATCGGTCCGGTGCGGAGGGCGACGGTGTAAGCAAAAAGCGACGCCGTCCCCGCAGGCGGCGGAGAGGTCGGAGCGAGGAAATTCAATCGGCAACCGCAGAAAATGACAACGCGGAAAACAAAGAGAAATCAGCTGGCTCCGAAGAATCTAATAAAGAGACCTCGGAAGAAAATAAAGAAGCGCAACCCAGAAAACGCCGTCGCGGTCGTCGCGGCGGCCGGAGGCGCGGCCGCAAGCTATCTACGGGATCCAGCGAAACAAAAGTTGCGGACGGGAACGAAGAAACACCCGGCACAAATGGTGGCCTCACCGCAGGTTCTGCATCGGACAAAAAGCCTGGTACTATTAGTAACGAATTACAAAGTAACCCCGAACAAAACGGACCGCCCAAATCGAAACGAAGGCACCGCCGTAGTGCGCCCAAAATGAAAACTAAAGATACTGATAACACGTCGTCCGCAGCCGTGTCTGATGCCAAACCTGCACCTAAAGAATCGCAACCCGATGAGATTGCTAGTCAAAAGGTCTTCGCGTCAACGGCACCATCACAAGAAGATTCAGAGGCTAAAGAGAAAAGAACAGGGTGGTGGAATAAGGTTCTTGGCTGATAGCAACCACTTGACGGCAACTCAAAGTCGCTCAACGGTTTTCTGGCATCCATTCAGCTAGCACGTTTAATGCTTGATTAATAATATCAAGCGATTCTGAGTAGGATATCCGGATAAATTGCTTACCTCTTGCGGAATCAAAATCGCGGCCAGGCGCAAAGGCAACGCCGGTCTCCGTCAAGATCTTACGGCAAAAGCCTTCGCTATCATTGGTGAGAGAGGATACGTCAGCATAAAGATAAAACGCGCCGTCCGCAGGTGCCAATTTATCGAGGCCTATGGGCGGCAGCCGACTGAGCAATAAATCTCTATTTTGTCGATAACGCATTACATGCCGATCGAAAGTCTTCTTGCAATCAAAAGCTGCAAGGGCAGCGATCTGTGAGGGTGTCGGCGCACAGATGAATAAGTTTTGTTGTAGGCATTCAATGGGACGCAATAGCTCTTCTGGTACTAGCATCCACCCTACACGCCATCCAGTCATTGAGAAATATTTAGAGAAGCTATTGATGATAATAGCGTCTGGATTGAACTCCAGCGCACTCACAGCAACCTGTTCATAGGTGATGCCGTGGTAGATCTCATCTGAGATAAGACGCACATCATGTTCGCGGCAGAAGTTTGAAAGTGCCTTTAGGGCGGGCGCATCCAACATAGTGCCGGTTGGATTTGACGGAGACGCTACGATTAANCCGTCCAAAGGCAAANATGCTTTTAATTTTTCTGGTGTGGGTTGAAAACGNTCCTCAAATGCNGTTTCAAGAANAACAGGCTCGATACCNAAGGCCTTAAGTATATGGCGGTAACANGGGTACCCAGGGGAGGCTACCGCAACCCTATCGCCAACATCGAATGCTGCAAGAAATGCCAAAACGAACCCGGCAGACGAACCACTGGTAACTGCTACTCGGTTCCTACCAATCGAAAGACCATAACTCGATTTGTAGTGTTCCACGATGGCATCACGTAAGGGGGTTATACCGAATGCATCCGTGTAGCCAAGCTTTTGAAGAGATAGCGGCTCTTGTATCGCTTCAATAACCTCACGGGGAGCACCGGTTCCCGGCTGACCAATCTCAAGGTGATATACTGCGTTACCTAAAGACGCGCGCTGGTTAGCAGTATATAGAACGTCCATAACCATAAAGGGCTCCATTTGCCCCCGCTCGGACACCTTCAACGGCATAGCCTTTACCTTTTATCTCTGACGTCTTTTTTGAAACGCGCACCAACGCCATACCCACGTTTATCCGAAATCACCTGGCAGGGTGGGTCGCTACGGGAGTCTGGTGGCAGACCCGCCTCACAATAGACTGCATTTACCCGACCAATTCTCGGCACTAATTTTACTTTTGCGCCGCTGGCTTCGAGGGCCTTAATTTCGTTTGCAGTCAATGACCTCTCCGCCACCACATCGTCTGTATACCCCCCTTGATGCACTCGGGGCCGGTCACTAGCAGTCCTCAAAGGCATTCCTCCTAATAATGTACGCGCGGTTACGGCAACTGCACTTGATGCAGCTACAGCTCCCCCCCCTCCCGTCGCAGCGAAAACAAACTTTTTACTCTTGCGATCAACCACTAAAATTGGAGCGAGTGGTTGTTGGGCGAGCACTCCTTTGCCTGGTGCCGGTGCTAATGCAAAACCTAACCCGGGTAGAAACTTTCTCGTTCCAAAATCTTTATTAGATGTAACGGAGCAAACAACCGCAAGTCCGGTTCCGTCGACCACGGAAAACCCGCTTCCCGATTGCGATGCTTCTGCACTTAAACGCGGTCCATAAGCTGCCCTAGCCGCATGCGCCAGTTTGAGCGTCTGGGCCACCGGATCCGCGCCACTTAACCCGTCACGCCCACTCAGGCTCCGCCACATCGCTGCTGCGACTTTACCCGCGCCCTCAGGTGGAAAGTAAATGGTGCGATTACCTAGTGATAAACCGATGGGACTCACCCATTTTGGCGTTCTTGAGCCAAAAGCAACTCTATCGACAATTTGTTTTTGTAACACTGCCGCATCGGCAAGACGGTTTGCCAAAGCACCCCGATACATAACCCCGACACCACGTGCACCGATCTGCCCTAAAACTGAACCAAGTTCAATCTGGCGAAAAATCACACCTTCCCCAAGAGGATCCCCTATGCGATTAAAAAACAATGATAATGCAACGCTGTCATTAGCAAGATCCAACGCTGATACTTTTAAATCAGTGATAAAAGAACGTGATGTGGTTGCACCCTCTCGCGCAATAGTTGCCGACTCTATTAGTAAATCACCCCACGGCAAACGGCCAAACCGAGCATGTAACCAAGCCATTCCGCGAGCCGCAATAGGAACCGCTATCGGCGAATTAGTTACTTCAGAATATCCACCGGCGATACTACTGAAATCCAATACCTCTGCGCCGCCGGAGAGGGGGTTATGGACCAAACATACTCCGCCACCGCCCAAACCAGCCTGTGATGGAAAAGTTACCGCGAGCGTAAAATATAGTGTTACCGCGGCGTCAGCAGCCGTTCCGCCTTTTGCCAACACATCGCGAGCTGCCAGTACCGCCGTCGGCTCGTCAGCAACAACAGTTGCGAATAAGACCGATGGTGGAGTATTGGGAAGAATAGCATTCGTAGCTTTTTCAACCGTGGAGCAAGCCGATGACATAATGATCACAAAAAAGAGAACAGTAGCTTGATTGCGAGTTCTGCGGAGCCGAAGTAAAGTCTGTTGATAAAAAATTTGGCCTAACTCAATGCACTTGAAATACATAAAAAAACTCATTTTCTCTGTCAAACCAGTGTCTGCGTTAGTGTTGTTAGTTTCACTGCTAAGCATCGCATTTATAGACCACCGCGCCCGGGCGCAAGGGTTAGCAATTGTTCGGGACACAGAAATTGAAAATACTATTCGTGCTTACAGTGCGCCGCTATTCGAAGCCGCAGGCCTCGATTTAAACTCTATCCGTATACGCCTTGTAAAAGATAATAGCCTAAACGCCTTTGTCGCGGGTGGCCAGAATATCTTTATTAATACCGGGCTCCTTGCACGCGCCGATAATGCGGGGCAAATTATCGGCGTTCTCGCACATGAAATTGGACATATTTCAGGCGGACATCTATCGCGTCTTCATGAAGGTCTTCGAAATGCATCGACTCAATCGATTTTAGCCATAATCTTAGGCACAGCCGCGGCAGTCGCGGCTGGCAGCACTGAGGGTGTCACTGGCGCCCTCATTGGTGGCCAAGCACTCGGCCAGCGCGCACTTTTTAAATACACCCAAGGCATGGAACAGGCTGCAGATCAGGCTGGCGTAAATTATTTGGAACGTACCGGACAATCTTCCCAGGGATTACTAGAGTTCCTGCAAATTCTGCAGAAACAATCTGCCATCTATGCCGGATCTAAGGACCCTTACGCCAACACCCATCCTTTAACGCAAGATAGAATATCCTTTTTAGGAAATCATGTTAAGAAATCGCGTTTTTCTAGGGTCCCTACATCGAAACAATTTACCGTCATGCATGCGCGTATGCGTGGNAAAATAAATGGCTATGTGGACACCCCTCATCGAACGCTTAGCTACTACAGCGCCGAAGACAAACGAATAGAAGCCCGCTATGCCCGCGCCTACGCCTTTATGAAGCTCCACGACGTGAAGAACGCCTTGAGTATAGTCGACCAACTCATTGACGAATCTCCTAAAGATCCTTTTTTCCACGAATTGAAAGGGGATATTCTAAAGGACGCTGGCAAAATTCATGGAGCAATGAACGCATATAAC
This sequence comes from Rhodospirillaceae bacterium, assembly GCA_002715005.1. Taxonomy (GTDB): domain Bacteria; phylum Pseudomonadota; class Alphaproteobacteria; order UBA8366; family UBA8366. The sequence continues at coordinate 8,668 of PAXN01000004.1, read as the reverse complement.
AAAGCAATTACTATTCTGCCTTGGGCCGCATTGATCCGCATTAGCCTAGCGCGCGTTCAATTAGAACTCAATGATCCCAAGTTGGACGATGCGGTCTTAAAGAATATTCAAGAAGCGTTAAGGTTTGAAAACCAAATCCCTACAGCTTGGCGTCAACTTGCTACCATTTATGGACGGCGCGGAGAAACGGGCAAAGCATCCTTAGCCTTAGCAGAAGAAGCGATGTTAAGGAGCGACATTAGTCGCGCCAAAACGAATATAAAACGTGCCTTAGAGTTATTACCAAAAGGATCGCCCGAGCACATGCGGGCATTGGATATAGACAACGAATTGGCTCAATTAAAAGCAACAGAAGATAGCTAGAGACCCAAAACAAAGGTTTGCAATGAATCGCATCAAATTAAGTTTAATCAGCATNAGAAGNGTTTGCGCTGTCTGGGGCATATTACTTCTCTCCATCTCAACGACATATGCAGCGGACCCCCTAACCAGCGATCAAAAAAAAGTATTTGAAGAAGTAATTCGAGACTATCTGATTAAAAACCCCGATATAATTCTAAAATCGATGGAAAAGTTGCGCGAACGCGAGCGCCTATCACAGAGACAGGCGGCGATTGAAAAATTAACGAGCAACAAAGCAATTATTTTCAAACACCCCATGACACCAACCTCTGGCAATATGAATGCCGATGTCACTCTTGTAGAATTTTTTGACTATCAGTGCGGCTATTGTAAACAGGTGGCTAGGTCTCTCGTCAAACTTATTCAAAATGATAAAAAGTTGCGCGTCGTTTGGAAAGAACTTCCCATATTGGGGCCAAACTCCAGGTTCGCAGCGGCGGCTGCCATGGCGGCAAAAAAACAAGGCAAATACCTGACCTACCATGTAGCTCTTATGAAAAACCGCGGACAGCTCAGTCCAGAAGTCATCATGCGGACAGCACGTAAAGTCGGCCTTGATGTCGAGAAGTTACAAAAAGATATGGAAGATCCTAAAATCAACGCCTATCTCGATGAAACTATTAACCTCGCTCAGTCTCTGGGCATCCGTAGTATACCGGCTTTCATTATAGGCAAACGCATCATTCCCGGTGCTATCGGGCTGGATCAGCTCAAATCCTACATATCCGAAGAGCGCAAACCGAGGAGTTAATCATTTACGGACGAAGGTTTTGTCCCGCATCAGACTGATTCTCCGGTAATGCTTCAAGGAATACAGAGTGTTGAGTACATGCTGCGTTGACCTCTAATAAAGTTGGGAAAGCCGATAGGTCTAATTCATAGCGTTTCGCGGCATAAAGTAGCGGGATAAGGAAACAATCAGCCATGGTTATTGTATCTCCATGACAGAAACGCCCTGTATTAGGGTCGCTAGAAAGCCAGTTCTCTAGTGCGTTGAACCCTTGCCGCGCCCAATGAGCATACCAATTAATCTGCGCCTGCTCAGAAAGTTTTTCAGCTACATAGGTACGCACCCGGTTGGGTAACCGCGGGTGCATCTCACAAGCGATTGCTTGAGCAATGGCGCGGACCGGGGCACGNCCCGCCGTGTCAGACGGCAATAGAGGTGGCTCCGGATAGGTCTCCTCTAAATACTCAGTTATAGCAACGGACTGTCGAATAACTAATGTACCGTCTTACAAGGTTGGCACAATAGATTGGTGATTAATTTCAGTGTAATACGCCGTCCGTTGGTCTCCCTGAGTTAGGTTAATTGCTACATGCTCTGCTTCGATCCCCTTTAACGCAAGCGCCAAGCGAACACGAAAAGCTGCGGAAGATCGCCAATATGTATAAAGTTTCATAAGGGCAATTCTCCGCCGGAATAGAGCCGTGATAATATGATTGCATCAAAGGTTTTCGATCAACAGAGTTTCTAAATTGTCCGATGGTTCAAATTTAAAAACCTTTCCATAGAAATACAGCTCCCCCTCAAAAGCAGCCTTAATATTCGCCGCCTGACGAAAGCCGTGGCCCTCTTCAGGGAACTCCACGTAAGCAACAGCAATACCCTTTTCCCTCAACACCTCTACCATCGCTTCCGCTTGGCCCGACGGCACCACCTTATCCTGCAACCCTTGGAAAAAGATTACTGGACAATCAAGCCCGTCCGCATGATGGATGGGCGAGCGTGTGCGATATTCCATTTCAGCTTCCGGCCACGGTCCGACCAGGCCATCCAAATATCTAGATTCAAATTTATGTGTCCCTTTTACTAACGCCGATAGGTCGCCAATACCGTAATGACTTGCGCCAGCAGAAAAGCAATTTTCAAAGGTAAGTGCACAAAGGGTCGTATAACCTCCTGCGCTCCGTCCAGATATAGCCATTCTTTGCTCATCCACCCATTCTTTATTACTTAACCACCGAGCACCAGCCGCACAATCTTCCACATCAATCTGCCCCCACCCTCCGCGAAGGCGGTGACGATAAGCCCTACCAAAGCCAGTAGACCCGCGATAGTTCATATCCAATACGGCAAAGCCTCGGCTAGTCCAATACTGAATCTTTACGTTGAAGGCAGCTGTTGTCTGNCCCGTCGGCCCCCCGTGGCTTTTTACGATTAGCGGCGGCAAATCAGTAGGCGGCCCGTCAAATTTCAAATTTTTCGGAAGGTAGAAAAAACCATGCGCAAATTCATTTCTACCCACCGGCACCGTAACAGGGATCGGACGTGACACGCTGTCCGCATCCACAGTTGCAGACGCCGAATGGTAAAGGATAGATATTTCTCTAGATTCAGTNTCCAACGAAGCGATAACCATAGGTTCCTTCAACCCGCCACCCATAAAAACAGCGCGTCCAGCGGATGCTTTCAAACCCTTAATTTCAACAAAAGGAAGTAATAGAGGCTCAAAATCACCTGTCTTGATATCAATCATACAAAGTTTAGAAAGACCATCCAGGGTATAGGTAGCAACCAGGATGTCCTCTGATGCAAAACCATACATCGACATGCCGAACGCCCACTGGGGCAACCCGAAATCTGCATCAAGAGGTAATACCTGCTCTATCTCTCCGTCGAAATGACAATAAAGGTTCCACCAACCTGACCTGTCAGACACGAAATAGAGTTTTCCATCAGGGGAAAATTCGGGTTGAAAAATAGATTCGTCCACGCCGCCAGCGACTCGCTTTGGCCGTGCCACTTCCCCCTGTTCATCCAATTCGCTGCACCATAGTTCGCAGCTATCCCATGGCATATTGGGATGGCTCCAGCTCAACCATGCAAAACGGTGCCCGTCTGGAGAAATTTTGGGCGATGAATAGAAATCGGCACCTTTAACNAACACCGAAATCTGTCCGTCATTGGCTATCGCAACCAATTCGTTTAACGGCTCTCGTCCATAGACCTCATGGTTCTCACGAACCGCAATCAAACGTCCTCGTTGACCATCCCATTCTAAATCAGCAAATCGCCATTGCCCTTCCGCAGTAAGCGGCTCCGGTTGAGCACCGGCCGATTGGCGATACACGCGACCGTCAGCGTCATTACTAAACCAGAGCGTAGATTCGCAAATAGTGAAAGCTCCGCCACCATATTCGTGTGCACGACTGCGAACACTAAACGCATCAGCCGAGAAGTCCTCTATGCATCCATCAGACTCCCGGCGACAGACCACACTTCGGCCTTTCTCGTTCGGGCGCACCTCGTTCCAATAAACAGAACCACCATCAAGCTGAATCTGCCCAATTTCTACGGTCCCTGCCACAATCCAATCGGCAGTGATCTGCGAGCTCCAACTTCCATATGGTGCATTAATTTTATCAGCCATTTCGCACGTATTCTTATAGCGGTAGCGCAATTTTACAAGAAGTGCTCACATTGGCATATCACCACCCTTCATCTTTTCTTTTCACAGAGCAATGAATTGATATAGTGCATCGCATCAAGATTGATTTTGGATACATACCGTGACCGATACTCACAACGTGCTCGTACTCAATGGGCCAAATTTGAACATGCTTGGAGTTAGAGAGCCAGAAGTCTATGGTTCAGAAACGCTGGAGAGTATTGAAACTAGCTGTCAGCGTACTGCAAAACGCCTAGATATCTCCGTGTTGTTCAAGCAATCTAATATTGAGGGTACTCTTGTCAGCTGGATCCAAGAAGCGCGAGAATCGCAGGATGCCGTTATCATCAATGCTGGCGCTTTCACGCACACCTCGATTGCAATTTTAGACGCATTACAGTTGGTCGAAGTTCCCGTTATTGAGCTACATTTATCGAATATTTTCGCACGCGAAGAATTTCGGCATCACTCATATATTTCCCCCTGCGCCACCGGAGTAATCTGTGGATTTGGCGCCGCTGGATACGAATTGGCTCTTGAAGCGACAAAACGTCTTCTCGACAACTAGGGCACACCGATTATGGCAAAANTAAATTTAGACAAAACATTAATTCGCGATCTGAATGCCCTGCTGGAAGAGACTGGGCTAAGCGAAATTGAAATCAGTGAAGGGAGGCAATCTATTCGGGTTGCTCGACAGAGCGGCAGCGTAAATGCCGCCGCCCCTGCAGCGGCGACTAAATTTTCGCCGGCATCTGATGAAAAAGACTTTCCAGTCTCTGACACCCATGCAATCCCATCGCCCATGGTCGGCACCGTTTATCTCTCGCCAAAACCCGGAGACCCGGTATTTGTTTCCGCTGGAGACCATGTGAGTGAGGGACAAACATTAATGATAATAGAGGCAATGAAAGTTATGAACCCCATTCCTGCGCCAAAAGCAGGGACCGTGAAACGAGTCATTGTTTCCGATTCGCAGCCGGTCGAATTTGGGGAACCACTTTTGATACTTGAGTAGAGCATTTGTTCGATAAAGTCTTAATCGCGAATCGCGGCGAAATCGCACTTCGGATACATCGCGCTTGCAAAGAGATGGGTATTAATACGGTCGCTGTCCACTCAACGGCAGACGAAAATGCCATGCATGTGCGCCTAGCAGATGAAGCCGTCTGTATTGGCCCGCCTTCATCTGCCGAGAGCTATCTTAACATCCCTGCTATTCTCTCGGCGGCCAATATAACAAGCGCCGACGCTATTCATCCGGGTATTGGCTTCCTATCTGAAAATTCTCAGTTCGCCGAAATGGTAGAGGAACACGGACTCGTATTCATCGGACCAACCGCGGAACACATAAACCTTATGGGTGACAAAATTACGGCAAAACAAAAAGCCGTCGAAATTGGCTTACCCGTCGTCCCGGGCTCGAACGGCGCGGTAGAAACCCCTGAAGAAGCCGAGGCGTTTGCTACAGAAGTCGGTTTCCCAGTTATCATCAAGGCCACAGCAGGCGGCGGCGGACGAGGTATGCAAATTGCCAACTGCGCCGAAGACCTGCCAGATGCTCTAAATATGTGTCGACAAGAGGCTGGTGCGGCCTTTGGAAATGACTCGGTTTATATTGAGAAGCTGCTGATACAACCCCGCCATATCGAAGTCCAAATAATGGGCGACGGAAATGGCTTGGTCGTTCATTTCGGCGAACGTGATTGCTCATTGCAACGACGTCACCAAAAAGTGCTAGAAGAAGCCCCTTCGCCAGCCATTGATTCTGCGACACGACAACGAATTGGTGAAACGGTTACGTCGGCACTCGCCAAGTTAAAGTACCGAAGTGCGGGTACTGTCGAGTTTCTTTACGAAAACGGCGAGTTTTATTTCATAGAAATGAATACGCGCTTGCAGGTTGAGCATCCTACTACAGAAATGATAACCGGCTATGATCTAGTTAGAGCACAACTCCGTGTTGCTACCGTAGAAGGTCTTGGCTATACGCAAAAAGATATTCCCCTTATGGGCCATGCGATTGAATGTCGGATAAATGCGGAAAACCCCGTTACGTTTGCCCCTTCACCCGGCAAAGTCATCGATTATCATGCACCTGGAGGGCTCGGAGTGCGGGTGGATTCAGCAATTTATGCCGGATACAACGTCCCGCCTCATTATGACAGCCTCGTTGCGAAACTCATCGTACATGGCCGAGATCGCGAACTATGCCTTATGCGGCTTCGACGAACTTTGGATGAAATTGTCATCAGCGGAATAGACACTACGGTCGCGCTTCATCAAAGATTGATGGACGTGCCTGAATTCACCTCCGGTGAATACGATATTCACTGGCTTGAGCAATGGCTCGAAAGTGAGTCACAAGACAGTTAGGAAGGCCAAGTCATGGAAATGCCGGAAATCACACCTGACTTGCTACTCAAAGCCTATTCACTTGGCGTGTTCCCGATGGCTGAAGACCATGATGATCAAGAAATTTTTTGGGTCGATCCGCGCATGCGAGGCATTCTGCCGCTTGACAGGTTTCATGTGCCGCGCCGCTTGAGGCGTACAGTGCGATCCAGTATCTACGAAGTTACAGCTAATGCCGACTTCAATGCAGTAATAGAGGGATGTGCCGAAACGGTAAACGATAGGCCACAAACCTGGATCAATACCAAAATCATCGACCTGTATATGAGCCTTCATTATATGGGCCACGCACATTCCCTTGAATGTTGGCGGAACGGGGAATTAGCCGGTGGCCTCTATGGCGTAATACTTGGCGGTGTCTTTTTTGGTGAAAGTATGTTTTCACGCCAGCGCGACGCGAGCAAAGTAGCGCTAGTACATTTAATTTATCGCATGTACGCTGGTAATTTTGCTTTCGTAGATACGCAATTTATAACCAAACATCTTAGTCAATTCGGTGCCATCGAGATTCCACGCCAACAATATATAGTTTTGCTTGAGAAAGCATTGAAGCTATCTTCCGATTTCAAAGCGCCCATTCCTAAGCAAATAATCGAATCGGTACTTCAGAAATAAATATAGTGGGAGCCGACTTTAATAAAAGAATCTCAGCCGTTATTGCAATGGCTACTGCATTGCCACCTTAGAAATAATAATGACTTTTCACATATGACCGATGGCTAGACTTATATAGAGTCCGTGATCATACCTGCATGACAGGAAAGATCACTGAAAATGGCGCTGGATTTGATGCAGGTATCGGCGCAGAAGAGGTAACCAAATAGTTTTCTACGGAATAGATGGGTAAAAACAGCTTCGATGACCAGACACAAAGAGCACCAAACAGCACAACCCTTTTAGAGAAAATTGTCTCAAGAAAGCTAAGAAAGAAATTGGGTTTGAGAAATTGACCGAAAGCCTTTGGATCGAGAAGGCCGGTGTAAAAGTTGACTTTTTTAAACCGTCACCCAAAAAAATTCGGCAATAAGACGACTATCATTACAAATACCCTCAGATACACCAATCACTTGGGTAAGCGAGATTTCTCAATTCATTCACCGATACGGAAGAAGGAAAACGTCTCATCCGGGACACCGGATTGAGCTATGGTTCCTTAGTTTCTTCCAATTTAGGCGAAGATTTCAACTTACAGTCCAGGACCCAAACGTCATAAACCGGATGCTCTAAACCGTTGAGGCTAGGACTGGAAGCGAACATCCAGCCATAAAACAAATCAAGCCGATCCTCACCAGGTTTTGCTTCATAAATTTCCAAAAAGGCCGCAGACTCTGGTGGCTCTTCCGGCGGAGTGCGTTCACATTTGCGGACAACAATTTGCAGGGTTCCAAACCGGATCGCACGGTCAACCGGGGCCTCAAATGACCAGACCCGCGCGGTTACTTTATCCATTCCCTGCAGTAAAACCGTGTCACCCACAAATCCCAAAGCGCTGGCTCCCCCTGAGAAAATAGTTATGAGAGTGGCTACGCCTGCGATAAATAAAAACGATCTAACCATATTAAATTTATTCGCGAATAAATGTTAGTGCAGTCAAACGATTGACCTAAAAATCAGACTTTTTAGCAGAGGGATCATCCCTAACCAACACCAGTACTCGTTGGAGTAGCTCTCCGAGAGAAATGACATCTTTTGTCTTGGTCAATTCGGACCCACCAATTACGGCTTGCCCGACACCGCTCGGCTCAAGTTTAATGTAATTGCCACCTAATAATCCATCATTGCCGACTCGAACAAGGGTATCCTTCGAAAGGCGAACATCCGGCCGAATTATCATCGACACAACAGCCTTAAAGTCCCTCGGGTCAACCTGTTGTCCGATGACGGCACCGACTTTCACGCCGCCGATCCTGACGTCACTGCCGACAACCAAACCGTCTACCGCGTTGAACCTGGCAGTCACCTCATACCCTTCGTCCAACCCAAGGTCCGTAGCACTGAATGCAAAATAGACTAACACGCCGATAATCGATAGCGCCGTCGCACCGAGGATCGTTTCAATCGATCGCCGCGAAAATACTTTCGCCGCACTCAATTCCACTTCTTTTCCACCTACAGGCAGCCACATTAGAGATTTGGCCCCTCACCCAATCCAAAAATTTCTTTTCCAACCGTTGTTTCAACGGGTTCGACATCCCTGGTGTTCCAAAGCTGCAAACCATGACGATTCGACCGCTTGCCCTTGCCTGGGATTAAAGCAATATATTTGCCGCCCAATAAACCTCCCGAAACCACCGCCACAGCAGTATCTACTGGCAACTTAAGCTCGGGCAGTACCACCATCTTGACCAAAGCGCGGTAGTCTTTCTGGTCAACCGTTAGGCTGGTTACCGTGCCAACCTTCACACCGCTAATTCGAACATCATTACCCAGTGCCAACCCGTCAGTTGAATTGAACTTAG